>CAZFWV010000015.1:0-47407 GCA_964522605.1 uncultured Pirellulaceae bacterium | reverse complement strand
AGAGGGCCGCAACGCCGAAGGATCCTGTATAGCTGAATAAACCAGTATAATGCCCCGCGGTTTCGCAGGTTCCAGGTTTCGCCCCATTTTGATCCGTGTGGCGGCCGGATTCTGAGAATATCGCGGACCGCATAAAGTACAGAAAGATTTCCGGCTGGACTCCGCCAAAGTCCGCCCGGTTACTCGAGATCAACGCTCGCTCGACCTCGACGTCCTGTTTCCCGGCTCGAATCTCCTCTCACTTATCCACTGGTGCCCCCATGAAATGCTTCCTCATCCACTGCCGGTTTGCCCTGTTCCTGTCGCTGACGATTCTTCGATCCGGCCGTTGTGAGGATCTGCAGGCGGTTGACCTGCTTCCTGCGGAGACCGTCCTGTACGCGTCGATTGGGGACAGTGCGGATTTGGCGGAACGACTGCAGGAGACGGCGGTGGGGCAACTGCTGCGCGACGAGCAGGTTCGCCCGCTGTATGAGCACATGTACGGTTCCATGACGCCCGTGTTGGAGCAGGTGGAAGAGCGCTTGGGTCTGACCGTCGAAGACCTGCTGAAAATCCCCGACGGCGAGCTGGCCTTCGCCCTAGTGGCGATCCCCGGTGCCCCCCCGGCGGCCGTTGTGTTGTTGGAATCCGGCCTGCAAAAATCGATCGATGAACTGCTCGAACAGGGGCGGACGGCGCTGGTGGAGGGTGGGTTTACTCCAGCCGAAGAAGATTGTGAGGGGGTGACTCTACGCGTCTACTCGCGAAGCGGTCAGCCGATTTCGGAGATCATCCAGCTGCAGCTCGACAAGAAGGTCGTCATCGCGACGAACCTGGAGTTGGCCAAGCAGCTTGTCGGAAAGTGGAAGCAGACGAGCGACCAGGCGACGCTCCGATCGGTCGAGAACTTCCAAAGCGTGATGGCACATTGCCAACCCGGGAGTGGGCTGTCGCAGATGAAGGTCTACGTGGATCCCATTGGATTGGTACGTGCTTTGACTCGCGGCAATCCGGCGGCTGCCACTGGATTGGCACTCCTCCCGGCGATCGGACTGGATGGTCTGCTTGGTGTTGGGGTTAGCCTGCAGTTGGCGGAAGGAGACTTCGACAACCTGATGCACGCCCATATTCTGCTGGACCAGCCGCGCGATGGTGCGCTGGACCTGATTGCCCTGACGAGCGGTCCGACACAGCCAGAAACCTGGGTCCCAGCCGACACGACGAACTACGCCACGTGGCATTGGGACCTTCGTCAAACGATCGACACGGTACGAGAACTCCTGGATAGTTTTCGGGGGGAAGGAGCGACGGATCGCTTTCTGCAACAGCGATTGAGCGAGCCGCTGGGGATCGATGTGCAAAAGGATTTGCTGCCGGCGATGACCGGACGCTTCTCACGCCTCGTCTGGTTCGAGCGACCCGTGACCGCTACGAGTCGCGCGCTGCTGCTGGGTGTCCATTTAGAAGATGGCGCGGCATTCCGCCCGACGTTGGATAAGGTTACGGAAAAATTCGCGGAGTCGCTGGAGAGTTCCGATTTCGGCGGGGCGAAACTGTACTCGGTCAAGCAACCGGAAGTAAGCGACCCGCCGGGCGATCCGGCCGACGATTCCAATCGACGGCCGCGCCGCAGACGTCCCGGACGGCCTCAGCTGACGATGGCGCTCGTCGACAATGTTCTGTTGCTGGCCGATCGGCCGAGTGTCATTGAGCAGGCGATCCTGGCACAGCGCGACGGGGTGCCTCGATTGCGGGACGAGTTGGACTATCAGTTGATGGCGGACCGGTTGAAGCGGCAGGTTCCAAGCCAAGCGCCTGGATTGCTCTCATTTGAGCGTCCGTCCGAAGGATTGCGCGTGGCCTACGAGCTGTTGCAGTCCGACGAAGTGCGGCAGCGCATTCATGAGCAGCGGGAGCAGAACGCGTTCCTCCGCGCGGTGGATGATGCGTTGGAGCAGCAGAAGTTTCCGCCGTTTGCCGTGATCGCCCGGTATCTTGCTCCCGGTGGATCGCTACTGATCAACGAGGAGACGGGACTCCATTACATCCGCTTTACCCTGCGGCGTCAGACGACGGCGCCGTGACGGCCAGGGGCTTCATGACAGCTCAGAATCCGGGTGGCTGGCGGCGGAGCGAAGCGACGCCCCAGGTGTGCATTTGCCGGGGCTTCACTACGTTCAGGCACCAGCCACCCAACGGCTGAGCCGTAGCTCTTCGCATGGTTCAAGGTTCGGCAGGAGCCTCGCCCTCCCAAGAAGCGGTTGTGACAACGCCTCGGGGCGACGGTGTCCGCTATCATCGGAAGCAAGACTTCACGTTCACCGCGTTCCCGAATCAAGGCGCGGCAGTTCACGAACCTTGGCGAACCGCCCCGAGATTCTTCGTATTCCGCACAACCCGTCGCCGGCCCGCTTCGCTCCCGTTCTGCCGTGACCGTACTGGCCAACGTTTTGCAGCAGCCGGTGGACCGTGTGCATCGACCTCGGTATCCTTAAGAGGATCGGTTGCTTGTACACAAAGGTGCTATCATGGAAACTCGTCCCCAAATCATCATCGCGGATTGGTGGAGTCGAATCATCTCGTTCGTCAGCCTGGCTGTCGCAGTCGGCGCTGTCTACTACGTCTATTCCAATCCGAAACAGGCCGAACAGGCGCCGCAGGAGTTGGTCACCACATTCGAAAGCAAATTGGATGACCAGCTGACGAGTTATCGAGAGGATTTTCAGAAGAAACAGCAAGAGCTGGAAGCGAAGTATCATGAGTCGTTGCAGACACACGACGATTGGCTGACACAAGAGTGGAACAAGCAATTGGGGCAGGCGCTCGCGGATTTTCAGGAGGATGCCCAAGAACTGCTCAGTCGAATGGAGAACGCGGAAGCGACGGCGAGTCAGCAGCGCGAGGTCGCCTTTCGCCAGGAGCTCGACCTGCTTCGATCCACGGCCGCAGATGGGACAAGTGTGCCCAACGAGATGGACACGGTAAGTGATGCAGCCGATTCGTTGCCGCTGCTTCAATTAGCAACGACGAGTCTGCGTCCCGGAACCAATGACGGAACGTTGATTCGCGTTGAAAACGAAGGAACCAAGGATGCCTTGATCAAACGCATTCGATTCAAGCCAGAAGCAGATTTTCAGTTGGATTCCACCGAGCAACAGAACTCGGTGTTCAAGACGACGGAGGATGTCGTTACGATTACCTTCAATTCGTCGGACAACACCTCCAGCAAGCCCGGGATGCACGGGATCTATGATCGAACGATCGGCACGCCAATTCGTGTCCCGGCGGGAGAGAGCGTGACCGTTCGGGTCTTGATCGAAGACCCGAATCATTTGGGTTGGGGCTTCACCGGGAAGATGGTCATCGATTACGAGGGACAGAGCCCACTGACGATCGAAACGGCCCGGGTTCCATTCGAAGCTCCGATTCCCGCCGAAGTGTCCCCGGCTGACCTCAGCCTCGATTTCGAATCAGCTGGTTAGTCCGATCCGGGGTTCACCGCTGCTCTGGTGTCGTCTTCGAGCAAGTCTTCCTCGGACTCGGGCTTCTGTGTCCACACGAAGCACGGAAGCGCGCAACTTCTACAGCGTTTCCAGGAAGCGCTGCAGGCGTGCGTCAAACATTCGTAGATCGGAGCCGAACGTGGTGACAAAATCCTGCACGCGATCTTGGCGACTGTACGGTTCCAGCGGTTTCCGACTCTGCAGACGCCGCAGATACTCGCTGAATCGCCGCGGTTCACGTTCGGTCAGGTAGAACGTCAGCGCCCAGGCATGGGCATAGGCAAGCCTGGGATTTCGTCGGAACAGATCGTCCGATTCGAGCTGCAGTTTCAACAGGCTTGGCGATCGATTCGGTGAAACCATCTGACGATAGGTTTGCAGAAGCGGTCGATGGACGCGTTCTTCCTGATCTCGGTGGTGCAACGCGTCCCACACGCCGGGTGATTCGAACATCGTTCCGATCCCCTCCACGATCCAGGTGGGAGTTTCCGAAAAACGGGGATGGATTCCAATGTTGTATGCGGTCTGGTGAGCTGCTTCGTGGATGATCGTTTCGGCGTTGACGTGCCATTGTCCCGCGTTCGTAAGGTTGGCCGTTACGTCGTACATCTGGATTCGATTCGTAACGGGATCGTAATATCCCAGGCTGCTCCCGCCGATGTCGACCTTGTTCTCTCGTAGGCTACGTTGATAGTCCCCTTCATTCGCAAAAACCACGGCAACCAGGGGGAACTCCGGGCGCCGTACCGAAAAGCCTCGAGCGGTGAAGTAATGCACCATCGATCGATACAGCTGTTCAAACCGCTGCGCCCAACGGTCGCGTTGACCAGCGGGATGGACCACCAGGTACTGGCCGGTACCCGACACGTCGAAATCGCGACCAAATTCACGCAGCAACTGCCCGCGGACCGTCGCCTGAGGATAGCTTTGAAAACCGCTGGAAACTTGTCGAAACTCCTTTGCCTCCGACGGTCGGAACGTGATGTACTGGCCGTCACGCAGCAGCAAAGCAACCGTGCTCTCATCCCAATAGATCGGCTTGCCCTCCACAGACCGCTGCGGTAGCGAGACCGAGATCGTCTGGGCCAAGCTCAAGGAGTGAAGGCTGCAGACGACAAGGCAGAAAAATACGCGAAAGACCCGTTGGCGTTGCTTCATCAATCGATCCTCGGCGCAGAAAATGGAATCTCATTCCAAAGGTAGGTCCGATTTGCCAGGTCGATGACCGGGACGTGCAAGCCGATTGGGGTGCCGAGGCGTATGGGTTGGGAGACAAGCACACAGCGGCGTGCATAGGTGGCCACCGTAAATCGTCCTGGATCGTGGGCTGCGTTACCGTTGACGTTGCTGTCGATAGATTTGGCACAATCGGTGGCCGCCTCGTAGAATACGTGTAGCCGAACATGGGCCACAAAGGCGGGCGCGAGAACCGCTGGTGCGTGATGCGGGGTCAAGTCGACCGAAATACCGCTTCCCATCTCAAGTAAGGGGAGTATCGATTGTGATTACGTTGACTGTTCTGGTTGCATTGACATTGCCCGGCCAGGCCGATACTTCCGCAGAATCCGCGGTCTTGCAGGAACGCGTTGGGCAGCTCGTCCGCCAATTAAACGCCGAGGATCGGGCCGTGCGCGAGGCTGCCGAAGAGGCATTGCAGCAGTTGGGCGTCGACGCGCTCCAGTTTCTACCGGCGAAGGATTCCGCAATGCCCGCGGAGACGCAACAACGTGTGGATCGTGTGCGGCAGATGTTCGAGCGGGCCGCAGCCAATCGGAATACCGAAGCTTCCCGGATTACGCTGCAAGGCCGGTTCACGCTGGATGAACTCCTGCAGGCGATCCAGCAACAAACGGGGAATCGCTTGATTGATTTTCGAGGCCGATTAGGCCAATCGCAGGATCCGTTGAGAATCCGTGTAAGTGCCCAGGAGGAACCTTTCTGGGTGCTGCTGGATCGCATTCTCGATCAAGAGGGACTGTCGGTCTACAACTACGTCGGCGAGCCACGCGCTCTTGGGATTGTCCAATGTCCGCCCGGCGAACGTCCGCGTACCGGTCAGGCCGCCATTCGCGGACCGTTTCGCATCGAGCCGATCGAATTGACCGCGGTGCGCAGCCTGCGCAGCACGATCAATTGCGGTCTGCGGTTGCGGCTGGAGGTTCTGTGGGAACCGCGACTCGTCCCACTCGTCGTAAGACAGGATTACAGCGAGGTGCACGTGACCGGTAATGATGACCGTCCAATCGAAGTGGTTGTTGGTCAGGGAAGTATGGAAGTCCCCGTGCAGAGCACCGTTGCCGGCGTAGAGTTCACGATTCCGTTGGAGTTGCCTCCGCGTTCCGTCGATCGCATTGAACGCCTCCAAGGACGCCTGATGGCCCTCGTTCCTGGCAAGGAAGAAGTTTTCGTCTTTGAATTCGAAGATCTCGCCGAGGCGAGAAATATTGTCCAGCAACGGGGTGGGTTACAGGTCACGCTGGACCGCGTGCGGAGGAATGGCGCTGTGTATGAGTTTCGCCTGCGCCTGCGAATGCCAAATGCGGAGCAGGCATTTCAATCGCACCTGGATTGGGTGGCGAACAACATTGCGTATCTCGTTGGTCCCGATGGTACCCGGATCGAAAACCCCAACCTGGAACGTTTTCTAGAACGAAGCGACGAGGTCGGATACGCCTATCTTTTTCCTGTCGCCGGCGACCTGAGTGGATATCGATTCGTCTATCAATCACCTGTCGCGATGATCGAACTGCCGATTGAATACGAAATCGAAGGCATCCCGCTTCCCTAGATGTCTGTCGTTCGTCCAAGCAACTCGTCCACGGCATGGCCAATGTCGGGAGAAGCCATCAGTCGTTCACCGACTAGAATTGCATTCACCCCACCCGCCTCCAACCGCAAGACGTCCTGCCGACTGTGGATTCCACTCTCACCGACCAGCAGACAGTCCTCCGGGATCTGATCGCGCATCCGCAGCGTGTGATTCAGGTCGACCTCGAAGGTGCGCAAATCCCGATTGTTGACCCCGATTAGCGTCGCTCCCGCATCGAGCACTCGAGAGAGATTCTGCGGTTCGTAAAACTCCACAAGTGGAGTCATGCCCAGTTCCAGTGCGTGCTGGAGCAGTCCCCGTAATTGGCAGTCATCGAGGCACTCGGCAATCAGCAGAATCGCATCGGCACCATGAACGCGCGCTTCGAGCAACTGATACCGATCCAGAATGAAGTCCTTTCGCAGCAACGGTCGTTCGACTACTTCTCGAATCTGCCGCAGGTAATCCAGTGATCCTTGAAAGTACGGTTCGTCCGTCAACACGCTGATGCAAGTTGCGCCATGCTGCTGATACGTCTTGGCGATCTTTACCGGATCGAAATCGGCTCGAATGATCCCCTTTGAGGGACTGGCTTTCTTGACCTCGGCAATCAGCTTAATGCCGCCCGAAGTTGCCAGTGCATCGAAGAAACCTCGCACGGGGGGGGCCGTGGTCAGCGCCCGCTGCAATTGGTCCGCGCTGCAATGCTGCTTCGCCTGCTCAATTTCCCGTCTCTTGGTGGCCACAATGCGTTCAAGGATACCGGACATTCCGCGTCTACTTCTGCGAATAAAGGTGGAAGATCATCCGCGCCGGGCGGGTTCCCGTCAGGCGTCATTCTGGCCCAAGCTGCACGTTGCGAGAAGGGTGGCAGCCGCCCGAAAACCGAGAAGTCGCCGAGGGGTACGTCTGGTGGATGCGTCTGTCGACGCTCGGTGCCGAGATTCGGAGATCGCCGATGCGGCTTGCACAACCGGAATATCCGGCACGCCTGGATCGCGGTCGACCGGTTGTGACGATGCTTTCACTCACATCGCGTGGAACGGTGAAGCGGTTTCGCCCGATATTGTCGAGGGAATGCAAGAAGGCAATTCTTTCGAGGGGGCCCGGATGGCCAGAAACACGAAGCTCGTCAGCCTCGGCCTCTGCCTGCTCATGGTCGGCTGCCAAACGGCACACCGAACATGGGATGCCGAATACGCTCAGGTTTCGCACGCCGTGGCCCGTGCGGTGTCGGCGCCGCCCGACCTGTCGACGGAGGTCGTGAGTCCGGTTCTCGCGGAACTCGAAGGTCCGCATGCTGTCGAACAGTACATTCAATTCGCCCTGCAACAGAACCCCGAAATCCAGGCGGCGCGGAAGCGAGCTGAATCGCTTGCCCTGCAGGTCCCCGTTGCTGCAAGTCTGCAGGATCCGATGTGGAATGTGACCGTACAGCCGGAACAGGTGCAGACGGCGGCTGGACAGCAAGAGTTGATTCTGGCAGCCAATCAGAAGGTGCCCTGGATTGGTAAACTGGACGCGCAGGCCAACGTGGTCGAGGCGCAAACGAATGTCGCGCGAGCTCACCTGGCTGCGACGGAACTAGCCACGATTGCCCAAGTCAAACGCGCCTACTACGAACTGTATTTCATTCAACAGGCGATCACGGTCACAGAGCAAGAACAGCGGTTACTTACGGATATCCGCGATGTTGCTAGTGCGCGCTACCGGTCGGGTGGGACGAACCAGCAAGATGTACTGCGCGCGGAATTAGAAATCTCCAGTCTGCAGAATGAACTGATCCGATTGCAGCAGCAATTGACCAGCAGCCAAGCAAGATTGGCTCGTCTGCTGCACGTGTCTCCCCAGACTCGCCTGTTGGCCCTCGAGGAGCTTCCGCCGGAGGATGTGCCCAGGGACCTGGAATTCCTGCAGGCGTGCGCAATTCAAGCGCGCCCGGAACTCCACTCGAAGCTCGCGGAAATCGAGCGGGACCAACTTGCCGTCGAATTGGCTCATCTGGATTACTTGCCAGACCTCACGTTTGGTCTTTCCTGGATTGATGTCGCCGACGCAGGAATCAGCCCCGTGGCGAATGGCCGCGACTCGTTTCTGCTGAGCGTCGGCGGAAATATTCCCGTATATCGCAAACGGTTGAGTTCCTCGGTGCGTTCCGCTGAGGCCAAGGCGGTTGCGTCAGCTCGGGAGTATGACGCACTGAAAGACGGGACGCTGGAACAGGTCACCGATCTGTTTGCACAGGCGCGCAGTCAGCAAGATATGGTCCTGTTGTTTCGCGAGAGCATTCTGCCGAAAGCGCGGCAGACGCTGGAAGTTTCGAGCCAAGCCTATAACGTCGGAGAGGTTGATTTTCTGCAGCTGATCGACAACTGGAGGCAATTACTTCGCTACGAAATCGCCCATCAGCGACTCGAAGCCACGTTGCGCCAGACCGTCGCGGAATTAGAACGGGTCGTCGGCGGTGTTTCCGGGATCGATGCGGAGAGAGGGCTCGCGCGGACGAAGCCGATTGAATCGCTGCCCGAGCCGGATGCGAGCGGAAAGAACTGATCGTGCACCCTATCGAAACAGACGAGAGACGAATGAATTCCATAAGGCACACGAGCTTCCTGCTGCTTCTTTTGATCTCTGTGTCGGTGGGTTCCATCGGCTGCGCGCCAGCCTATCACCGCTATTCGGGGTGCCAGGTGAATTGCCGATACTGTGTGCCACCACCGTTACCTTATCTGCATTACCCGAATTGCGTTTGTCATTCGTGCGCCGCGGAACCCTATCTGCACACCGCGGCCGAAGGCAATGCGTCGGCATCGCGCTAAAAAGGCCCGATCGCGGCCGAAATTCTCCAGCCCACTGGTTGACATGCAGATACTTGATATATAATCTATTGACAGGTCGCGTAGAAGTGGGCGGGCCTGCTGCCGAGTGGCGGCGGGCCGTAGGATGATCCTTGTCGAGTCATCCGCTCGAAGCCGCGATTGATAGGGGACGTTGTTCTGCAGGAGGTCCTGGATGATTGCGATTCGCCGGGCGGAAGATCGAGGCCATGCTGATCTGGGGTGGCTCGATACTTACCACACGTTCTCCTTTTCCACGTATCATGATCCACGTCACACGAGGTTTCGGTCTCTGCGGGTCATTAACGAGGATCGGATCGCGCCCGGTCAGGGTTTTGGCACCCATCCTCATCACGACATGGAGATCGTCACATACGTCCTGCAGGGGGCGCTCGAGCATCGTGACTCGATGGGTAATGGCGAGGTATTACGGGCGGGTGAGTTTCAGCGGATGTCGGCGGGCACGGGGATTACGCACAGTGAATTCAATCCGTCGAGCGTGGAACCGGTTCACCTGTATCAGATCTGGCTATTTCCCGAACGGAAGGGCATTGAACCGAGCTACGAGCAGAAGCGATTCCCCGCAATCGAGCGACAGAACCGGTTTCAGCTCGTCGCATCGCCTGACGCAGCCAACGGGTCGCTGCGCATTCATCAGGATGCACGAATCTTTCTCGCCGACTTATCAGCAGGACATCGCCTGACGCATCCGCTCACTTCCGGTCGTCATGCCTGGGTCCAGGTGCTGCGCGGCAGCGTGTTGCTCAATGACCATGCGCTCCAAACTTCCGATGGTGTCGCGATCCGTGACGAGGAGATCATCGAGATCGAGACAGATCGCGCAGCGGAAATCATGCTCTTTGATCTGGCCTGATGCCGGCAAAGGCGCGGGGAATTCATTCGGTCCGTTGTCAGATGCCGGGCTGTCCGATAGCCCGCGGCGCCGAGCCCCGCTCGACCGAAGTGACTGCCTCCCATATAAAGAAGACCACGCACGGGGTATTTTGCGGAGGCTGTGGTGGGCATGGAAATGAGACGAATCCTTTTGGTGTTGGCGTTGGCATTGGCGTTCGCGTTTGTGTGGCTTGGTTCGCGGGCGCATCGATTGACGGCTCAGGAGGAGAGGAAATCGCCGGATCCGGGCGCGAACGCACGATCAGAGATTACGCCCGCGCCCCTCTATCGCGATCCTGTCTATGATGGTGCGGCGGATCCCGTGTTGATTTGGAATCCGCATCAGAAGTCCTGGTGGATGTTCTATACCCAGCGGCGTGCGAAGCTGAATCTGCCGGGGGTCGAATGGTGTCATGGGACCGAGATCGGAGTCGCGGAGTCACCGGATGAAGGAATGACCTGGCAGTATCTCGGAACTGTGACGTTGGAGCATCCGGATCCGGAGTATTCCTTCTGGGCGCCGGACATCGTGCGCGACGACGCGGGGCGCTATCACATGTTCGTTAGTTATGTTCCTGGAGCCGCCAGCACCCATCGCAACTGGGGCGGTGAGCGGCACATTCTCCACTACCTGTCCGATGACCTGTGGCAATGGACCTATCAACAGCGTGTTCCGGTCGCCTCAGACTTTTGTATCGACCCGACGATCCACCGTCGTCCCGATGGCTCTTGGCGCATGTGGTACAAGGACGAAGGGCATCGCTCGCAGACTTTCGCCGTCGACAGTCGAGATCTGATCGAATGGATGCCGACGGAGGATCCCGGGGTTTCACGTCTTTATGGGGAAGGGCCGAAAGTCTTTTCTTTCGGCGGTTCTTACTGGCTGATCAAAGATCCCGATCGCGGACTAGATGTCTATCGCTCAGACGATTTGGCCGAATGGAACTATCAGGGGAAGATTCTCGAT
Organism: uncultured Pirellulaceae bacterium; assembly: GCA_964522605.1. Lineage (GTDB taxonomy): Bacteria > Planctomycetota > Planctomycetia > Pirellulales > Pirellulaceae > CAVZLD01. The sequence continues at coordinate 36,415 of CAZFWV010000015.1, read as the reverse complement.
CAGCCAGGTGCGCGAAATAGTGATGGGACGATTGGGAAGCATGCCGACGTCGTGGTTTGTGGTGATCGGGCGTATGTCGTCTATTTCACCCATCCGTACGGCCAGGATTTCCCGGCTCGTGACGGGATCATGCCGCTTGCTGCTCGACACACCGCCATTCAGGCAGCGGAACTGCAAGTGCGCGACGACCAATTGGTATGCGACCGGGATCGGCCCTTTCGCATCCGACTCACGCCACCGGAGTAACGCGGCATGACGGCGTATTCGCAGCCGAGGTCGACTGCGACGTTTCCAGAGCGAGCGGTCGCGTTTCGCGTGGAATGATTCGTTCGGCGTGATCTCACTGCGGCGCAGTTGAAGGTCCTCAGGAAGCGACGCGAAACCGCTCAAGGCCGAACTCCCGCTGTTCGTCCTCGATCATTGCCTACCCGGGCGTCCATCGTGAATCGAATCCAGCAGGTCGTAATCCTGCGTCCGATTGAATTCCTCCAAGATTGCGACCAATCGCTCGTCTCCCGGACGTACCGGGGAACCGCCTTCGACGGCAAGCCCTTCATCGTACAGTCCCAGAAAGACGGTGATCGGCTGATGGCGGGCGTGTCGAGCTGCTGCAGCCAGATCTAGGAGTCGCGGTGGCGAATACCGTCCCTGCCGCAATGCTGACTCCAGGGGTGTTCCGGCACCGACGTACGTTGCATTCAGGTGCATGTTGATCACGACATCGTATTCCTGCGCGATGCGACTCAGATATTCGATCGCTCGATGAATATCCAGGATTGCGTCGTCATCCGTCATCTCAGGGACCGGTTTCTGCATGAAGTAACACTTCAATCGAAAGCCATAAGATGCCAGGTCTCTTGCCAATCGTTCGAATGTGTGCAGCGCCAGTCCCTTCTGGAATACATGATTTCGAATGTGATCGTCAAAGACTTCGAAGCCAATGGCCACCTCCAGATGCGTCGTTGTGTCCCCTTCGGATAGGACCCGGGCGATGAATTCCAATTCCGCAAGATCCACGAATTCTGGGCGCGTCTCGATGGAAACCACGTGCAGATTGGGCAAATGCAGGTTCAGTTTTGCCAACAGATAGATGAGTGCCGTCGACGAAAAGGTCGCCTCATCAAGCATCGATCCATTATTGCTCAGGATCACTTTATGAATGGATTCTCGCTGATCGATTACGCGAGGATCGGCGAACACATGATCGACTTGTGCCATCAATGGACGGAAGCCGATGTGGGATTGGGACATCAGGGAAGGGAGATTACAGCTGACGCATCGCGACCATCGACAGGCCTGGGAATAGAAGACCAGGAAGAGGACTTGCCCTTCATCCGACTGCTGAAACCACATCTGTGCGGGAAGTTCCGGAGGATGTGTATCGTCGAACTTGTAGGTTTTTCCCCCACGCGCGGTTCCCTCGCCGATCTGGTCTGACGCGGAATTCGACATCATGCATCAAGTTCCTCGAGGTTTGCGGACGAGTGCCCATCGATCGTCGAGCTACAGGATTTGATTCTGCAGTAAACAGATGGACAATCAATCGCGGTTCGCCTGTGGTTATGTCGCACTGTGCCGAGACGCACATCTGGAGTGCTCAAGAGCGCATGCGTGAGTCGATGAACCAGAACGCCATTCAAAAACTGTTTTTTCGAAAGATGCCTGATCGTGGATCGCAGCGACGCCACCAGACCGCGAATCCAAGTTCCGAAATGCGCCCTGGCGAAAAGTCTGCGGACATGCGCAGTCTCGGCACAACCGAATGACTGTACTGAACGGATCGCGTTTTCGAAAGCGGTAATCCATACCTTGTAGGTGGCTGACGAGAACCGCTGTGCGGCACGTCGTTTGCCGATGAAAGCATGGCAGCAACAAGAAGAAGAGGTCAGGTTCTTCTGTAAGCGTGAGTTTTCCCTTTTCTGCACGAATCGGTCTGTGACGCTGACCGCTTTTTGAGACCAGCTCGGTTGATCATCGCACAGTCCCGGGGCCGGAACGATTGAGGCGATTCCGAAGACTCTTGGAGGGGGCTGGTTCTGAAATGCGCATTTGTACAGCCGGTCGGCTGCTTCTTCGGATTGAGGAGGAGTGACTGGTGTCATGTGAGCCTCAAGAATGCTGCGAACGGCCATCGACCGCGTTCAATGCGGGACGCTTCGAGCTCATGGAGCGATTGCGGACAAGGGTCAAACAATTGATTGCTCGGCGCGTGAGCCGTCGGATGCATTCTCGAGTGGATGCATCTGATGTTGTGCAGGATGCTTTCGTGTACGTGTCGCAGCATGTACCGGATTTATCGCAGCAGAACGAAGAGCAGTTGTTCGCGACTGTTCGTCAGATTGCTTTCGAGAGGGCGGTCGACGCGTACCGGCGGCACATTGGAGCGGCCCGGAGAAGTGTCTTAAGAGAAGTGTCGTGTGAGCGGGCGTCGGGCGGTGATTCACACGATTGTCTGAAAAATGTCCTCGCGGCTTCGTCGAGTTCGCCCAGTGGGAGTATGGTCCGGCGCGAGTCGCTGCAGCAGCTTCGACTTGCACTCGCGCGGTTACCGGAAAAAGACCGCGATCTGCTGCTGTTGCGACATGTCCAGGGATTGAGCGTTGAACAGCTCGCAGCGCTCTATCGGACAAACCGCAGTGTGGTGACGACGCGCCACTTGAGAGCCCTGAAGCGATTGCGGAGGATCGTTTCGTCGGGAGGTTCGCGGACGTAGGGTGAGGCGGCACCATGCGGTCAGACAAGAAACGGACGCGACAGCTTGGCGAGCTTATCGAAGACGCGACCGACCGTTTGCGTCGGGGTCATGATGGGAGTCTGCGGCAACAGGCTGCTGACGATTCCCACGAGGCTGCGGAGCTGCAGGGTCTCTATTCGCTATTGCAGGGGCTGAATGCGTTAGCCCACGAAGGATCAAGTCGGTTCGCTCAAAACGATGTCGCAGTTGTTTTACCGACGGAATCTGCACTGCGTGTGTTTGATGACTTCGAAGTCATTCGCGAGATTGGTCGCGGTGGAATGGCGATCGTCTACGAAGCGCAGCAGCGTACGCTCGGTCGACGAGTGGCATTGAAGGTCCTTCCGATCAGTATGGCGATGGATGGCAAGAAGCAGCGTCGCTTTCTGCATGAAGCCCAAGCCGCGGCGGCACTGACTCACCCACACATCGTGCCGGTCTATACCGTGGGAAGTTCGCAGGGGTGTCATTATTACGCAATGCGACTGATCGCGGGACAGAGCCTCGCTCAGTTTGTCGGACATCTACGACAAGAGACTGCGGAATCGCGTTTGTGGCAGTGCTTTCGAGGGCGTAAACAAGACACCTGGTGGAGCCTGCGTCGCGACGATCCACCGTGTCGGCCCATTACCGGTTCGCTAGGCTATGCGAATCTTGTGGCATGGTTGGGGATCCAGACCGCAGAAGCGCTGGAATATGCGCATTCAGCTGGAATTGTGCATCGCGACATCAAGCCGTCCAATCTTCTGGTCTGCGACACTGGTCATCTGTGGGTGGCGGATTTCGGGCTCGCCTTTACATCAGACATTGCCGACTTGACGAACACGGGGGATATCGTTGGTACCCTGCGTTACATGTCGCCTGAGCAGCTGCGGGCGAAACCGTCGACCATCGATCATCGAACCGACATTTATTCGCTCGGTTTGACTCTCTATGAATTACTGACGCTCTCACCGGCTCATCCATCCGGAGATCGACAGGAGTTGTTGAATCAGATTGCCTGTTATCCACCGCCATGCCCGCGCAGCGTGGATCCAGCCATTCCGCGCGCCTTGTCGGCGGTCGTCGTGAAGGCAATGGCCGAGAAGCCGGATGACCGCTATGTATCAGCGGCGGCGATGGCCGCGGATCTACGAAGATTTCTGCAGCACGATCCCGTATCCGCGAAGCCTCATATCTGGGTCGAACACGCGGTTAAGGCGTGCCGGCGGAAACCGAACCTCATGCGAGTAACGCTTTGGGGAGTTCCCGTTCTGGCGACGGTATTCTTGCTGTGTGCACAACTCTTTCAGGCCCGGGAAACGGCTCGAATCGCTGACGACCGTTCTCAAGCTTCAAGGGCTACGGCCAATCGTCAAGTCAAGGAGATCGAACAACAGCTCCAGCATGTGGGAGAACGTCTCGATCATGCGCACGTAGCTGTCGATGGCATGTTCGCCACGTTGATCGATGAGCTGGCCAAATTGCCGCAAAGTGACGAAGTACAGCATGTGCAAGTGGAGAAGACGCTGGCGCTCTACGAGACACTTATCGCGGCGAAACCGAGCGAACATGCGCTTCGTCATGATCTGGCGATCGGGTTGAATCAACTGGGCGAGATTCATCATCGGCTCGGCCATATTTCTGATTCGGAGGAGAGCTTGCGACGAGCAAGTCGACTGCTGTGGCAGCTCGTAGCCAGCGCGCCGGACGAGCCAAGCTTTCAAGAATCACTCGCCGAAAACCTGAAACTACAATTTCATATCTACCTCGACGATGTGGGACGTCGATGTGCCGCCGAGAACTTGATTCGGCAACGGATTGAACTGTTGCGCAAGCTGATCCGCAGAGTGCCCAGTGATCTAGATTATGCTCGCGAGCTCGCCTGTTCTCTTACGGCGTACGGAGAACTGCTCACCCAATTGGGCCAGCAGACTGCTGCCGTAGAGCAATTCTTGCAGGCTCAGGATGTTTGGTGGCGCATCTGCCAGCAAACGAGCGACCCTTCGCGCGATACGCCGCAGTTGGTACGAAGCCATCAGAAACTGGGTGACTTGCGAATTCGCCAAATGCAATGGGAGCAGGCTGCGGAGCAACTGCGAGAAGCCTTACGACTTTGCCAAGATGTCACGGATGACTCTGACCCATTGAACCTGGATAACTTGGTCCTGATCTACCAGAATCTTGCTCGCTTGGATTGTCATTCTGGCGACTTCTGGCGCGCCGAGTTGCACTTGCATGAAGCGGAGGAGATCAGTCGGAAATTGTCGCAGCGTTCGCCCGCCGTGATCGACTACGGATATCGTCTGGCCGAGATCGAATTCGACCTGTCCCAGGTCATTCGCATCCAACAGCGTGACTTGGAGGCGCGAATGATGCTCGATCAAAGCACAAGACGGCTGGAACAAATGTGTCAGGGAACGAAAGGCGGCATCAAGGAACTGCTTGCGCTGGCCCGCAACGAGTATTTGGCCGGACTGGTGGGCTACTACGCGGAAGACAGGACCGACGCGCGAAGGCGGTTCCGGCGCGCGGAGGAGATTCTGGAAAGCTGTCATGCGAGCTTTCCAGCTGCGGGTACCGCCGCCTCGCAGCTCGCGTGGCTGCTCGTTACCTGTCCCGATCCGTCGGACTCATCGCCGGAACGTGCGGTTGAGTTGGTTCGTTTTGCGCTCCGTCGCGAGCCGTGGCTGGCTCTGCACTGGCGCACTCTTGGGGCTGCCCAGTATCGGAACGGGGAATGGGACCAAGCTGCCATCGCTCTGGAAAAAGCCTGTCAGCTCAAACAATCGATCGATGGATTTGACTGGTTCTTAAAGGCCCTCGTCGATGAACGACTCGGTCGCTGTGACGAAGCACTGCACTGTTACAACGAAGGAGTGCGGTGGATGCAGCAGTCGGTTTGGGAGCAGACGTTGCTGATTCCATTGCGGAATGAAGCGAACTCAGCGCTGCAGTCCAGTAGCAGCACCGATGCGGCACACGAACACGCCGCCTCTCTATGAGATCCCGTCCCAGCTGCTGTGAGCAGGGTTGCTATGAACGGATGTGAGTCGTCTGGCGTGTCGACGCGGTGACCCTTGCCCCATCCAGTTTCGCTCAGCGGAGCAGAACGGGGTGCGCTTCGTCCTCTGGAGTGCGAACGGTGAAACTCTTGTGTCTCGGCAAGCATTCGAGCGACCAGGGAAACCGCTGCGCTTGTGCTTTGTGACAACAAAGAATTGGGGTTGGCCGCTTGAGCCGACGGCGCTAGCCGCGGGTTTCACCGTACTACCCGACGCTAGCGCGTTCGGCTCACCCGAAAACTAAGCTGCCACAAAGCGCTAGGGCCTCATTGGGTTGCGGGCCTGCCGCACGGTGTTCCTCGAGGTCATTCCTAGATCCCGACCTGCCTTAATTCTTTGTTCGATTCTCTTTGATCGGCAATCTCAATCGCTGCACACACCAGCGTCAGGTTTTTACCTACGAGAAAAACGCTCGCGCGATTGTGACCGTCGCACCCCATCTACGACTAAGCGAGAAGAGCTTCGTCCGAAAATACGCCTATCATGGGGGGTCTAAGAATGAGCTCACAAACCAAGACACGGTCGTACCGTCGCCATCGGTTGCATCTCGAATTGCTCGAAACGCGTCTACCCCTTGCAACTTTGCTTGGTGCGTTGCCAGGCGGTGATGTTGCGATTGTCGCTGCGGCCAAGCCGGGCGGCGGTGGAGGTGGCGGCGGCGGAAGTAAGCCCGGTGGCGAAACCGCGGGCAACAACCTGTCCTATCCAGTCATCTGGTCCGAGGGCGTGCAGAAGGCGCTGCCCGGAACACCCGGAATGACTCCCATTCTGAATGGTGAATGGTGGTACCAATGGGGAACCAATGGCAGCGATCCGAATGTCACTCCGGCAAGCTGCGCTCCCGATCCAGATGAAGGAGATGGGATTTTGAACCCGGATGGACTGCCTTTGTGTGACAACAACATACCGGGCACTGTGAACCTGAGTCTCGTGGCGGGCGACCCTCTTGCGGATAACCCGTTGCCCCTGGTCAGAGCTTACGTGCAGAAGGATCCTCAAAATGTCTGGCAGGCCGGTTCGTTGGACGGGAGTGCCGCTCGGGTCAATGTGGACTTGATCGACTGGGGTGACAATCTGGAATCGGTTGACTGGTATACGAGATCGCAGGTACGGACCGAAGTCGTGCTGTTCGAAAATCTCGTAACGCCGATGACAGAGTACGAGATGCGGCATACTTCGGGCTGGGGCATCGACGAGGTGCATGGACTTGCCGCCACGCTGGATGAACCGCCGGTCGCAGAAAAAGGTCCGGGCACGCGGGCCACCGTGTATTCGCACTGCGCACGATTAACGATCCAGAAACTGCTGACGGACCGCGACGATCCGGCGCTGGCGAACCTCGAATGGGTGCCTGGAGAGGGTTGGACGGAACCGGACGGTTACGAAGATGATCTGATCAACCCGCATCTCTTCAACGGATCCGTGCACGAGGGTGGTGATGGGCCCGGCTATTATTCGGCCGAGATTAACGTGAAGGGCCGCATCATCTATGGCTACACCTGGAACGTGCGGAACCTCAACGAGGGACCCGGTGACTACCGGATTACATACTCCTTCGATGAGAGCTGCGGTACGGCTACGCTCAACACTTACTTTGCCGAAGGCGAGACAAGTATCCTGGTTCCGATCGAAGAGTCAATCGTTGTGGCCGCCTCGGAGGAAGGTGACGACGGCGAGTCGACGGAAGGTGGCGCCGTTGGTGTACTGGTCCCCGCCCAGTTCGATGGATCGGGCAACCTCATTGGCGGCAACCTCACCTATATGGATGTCCGGATCCTCGAGCGAAGTGGCGGCGGAGGTGGCGGCGGAAAAGGCGGCGGTGGAGGTGGAAAAGGTGGCGGCGGCGGCCATCTCTCTCTCGCCGACTCTTCGCTGATTGCCGGCGCACTGTCGATCAGTGATCCGTCCATCGAGCTGTCAGGCGACCTGCTGCTGCCGCAAAGTCAGAGCATTGAAGCCACGACGGATGAGGCTGTACAGCAATTGATGATGGGTGACGCGAACTCTGCGACATTATTCGATGGCTCGGCTGATGAGATTGCCGACGGCCGTGGAATCGTCGACGGGGTAGAAGCAAGTCCGATTGACGAGTTGTTTGCAGTCGGCTCGGTAAGCCTGATCGCCTAAGATCGTCGCGAGAATCGTGGATCCGTTTCGGCAAGGGTCGGTGCGGCGAGCTCGCACGGGTGTGAGCTCGCCCGCCCGGCCCCCTGTCATTTTAATGGCACTTCTGGGTGAGTGAACTTGGCGTCAGTGCGTTGCGCTTCCGCTTGCGGGTGGAGGAGAGGATCATGAAAGCCGACGAGATTTCGAGACGGACCGAACGCCCGAAGCGGGCTGCAACCGTTATCGTGATGATCGCGATGAGTTGCTCGTTCCTCCTGCGCGTTCCAATTGGATTCGCGGTCGACCGCGTCTGGGTCGGGACCCCGGGGGCGCATGAGTCGTGGATCAATCCAAACGCATGGGATCCGATCGGAGTTCCTGCTGCCGGTGACGTTGCTCGCTTTATCGACCTCGGCGACAAGAGCGGAATCGCGATGCCCTCCGGGCTGCGCGAAGCCGATCAGTTGATCAACCAAAACGCCGTGGTCACGCTCGTCTGGACGACCGATGCGAACGGTACGTTGTCTCTGATTAGCGTGGAGCCGACCGCTCCGTCTCTTCTGTTAGGTGTTCAGGCAAGTGATCGTCCTGACCTCGTGTTGAAGGGAATGGGAGGCACACTGCTAACTGCGGATGCGATCATCGGTAGTGCCGCGGAAAGCACGGCTACGCTCACAATTCAGCAGGGAATCGATTGGCAGGCCAACGGTCCGGTTGTCATTGGTCAGGCCGGGAGCGGTCGATTGGAACTTCTCGAAGGAATTACGTCCGGCGGTACGACCTCAGCATCGATGCCGTCGCTGAATCTCGGTGTACTGGCTGGCTCCAGTGGAGAACTGGATATCCACGGAAGTCGGTCCGTACTTGACGTTCCAGGAGTGTTGCAGGTGGGAGTGGAAGGTCAGGGTACGATCACGATCGAAAACGGCGGGCAACTAAACAGCGATCACGGCATGATCGCCGTTGCGGGGCAATCCGATTCTGCTGTCATCATCCGGAACGGATCCGCGTGGACTGTGGAACATAGCGTAAGCGTCGGCGTTGGTGATCAGGCACAGGGCCAACTGCAGATTCTGGACGGTAGTTCTCTGACCTGCGAAGAACTCCTGATGGGTCAAGCGCCGAATACTCGAGGAGAAGTTCTGTTGTCGGGTCTGAATGCGACGTTAGGTGTTGGCGAGAACGTCATTGTGGGTCAGTTGTCGGAAGGGGGTGGGGCTGGGCTTCTGTCCGTGGCAAACGATGCTCAACTTGATGCTGCGGGCGCCCTGCAGATTGGAGCCCACGGTATCGTGGAACTGCAGGGCGCGAGTTGGGTGGCGGTGGACAGTCTTCAGTCGTTCTCCGGATCGTTCGTCGCGCCCAGCCCCACCGTAGTCCGTTCGAACGAACTGATTGGATTTCCGAATCAAGTGTTCGGACACTTCCAGTTGGGGCACGCGATCGGTCGTGGCTTCGGCGAGCATGTTGTCCAGGAAGGTGAGCAACTGACGATGTTGGGCACGTTGACTGTTGGCGTCGACGCGCCGGGCCGGTTGACTCTGGACGACGGGGGAGTGGTCACGGCACTCCGTTCGTTTGTCGGCAGTGGCGAAGGATCTGACGAAAGCCGTGTGATCGTGACGAAGGACGGTTCACGTTGGGAGACTGCGGAAACACTCTATCTTGGTGGAACGGAGCTTGGACCACAGGCCGTCGCCAGCGTGACGGCTTCCGATGGTGGAACGGTTGCCGCGCCCCAGATCATGGTTTGGCCCACCGGCGTGCTGTCCGTGGACGAAGGTACCGTCGTCGCCGATTACGTGCACGTCCAGGGAATTCTGGAGGGGAATGGCACGATTCAGGTGTCGACCGGCCTGGTGAATGAAGGCATCCTCTCCCCCGGCTTTTCTCTCGGTACACTGCAGCTCTCCGAGGGCCCGTATTCTCAGCATGCCGGTGCCGTCCTGAAGATCGAGTTGGCCGGTACGGATCCGCCGCAGTACGACCGGCTGGAGATGATTCACGGATCGGCCAGTCTTGCCGGTCTTCTGGATCTCACGCCAACGGATGAATACGCGGATCCCACGGAACGTGGCACAGCCGATGTTTTCCAACTGATTTCTTCGGATCAGGGAATGACTGGCGTCTTCGACGAGGTCCACTATGCCGGGGATCCGCTGATCCCCACGGACGGCATTTCCACGGCAACGGTCCTGCGGACCCATCTCGGTGAAGGATTGTTCCGAATCGTCCACTACGACACGACATGTCTGAGATTCGTCAACTACTTGGCAATCGAAGGCGACGCAACCGGCGACGGTCAGTTCAATACGGCCGATCTCGTGGCCGTTCTGACCGCCGGAGAGTATGAAGACGGTATCCCGCAGAACTCCGATTGGACCGAGGGCGATTGGAACGGCGACCTGGATTTCACCACAGCCGATTTGGTTGCTGCCCTTCAAGCCGGCCATTACGAGCTCGGCTCCCTTTTCGCGACCGAGCACCAAGTGCCAGAACCCTCGGGCGCCCCCCTGCTGATCCTCGCGCTGCTGGCCTGCTTCCGTCGCCTTCACCCATCCCGGCCCCCCGTGCCCCACCCCAGGACAGGCCATGCAATGGCGCCTTCGTTTCCGGCGCATACGGTTTCACGCGGAAGGGAAAGGGGCTGAATAGGAAAACTGAGACATCAAAGAGGTTTGGGGCGACATTGGGTACGCATGTGCGGCTCCAGCACAACGTGAGCACAACGCGAGGACAGGCAATGCGATGGGATGCGCGGTCGACCGCATTCTGGACCGAAACCCCGGGGGGGCATGAGTAGTGGATCGACCCAAACGGGCGCAACGACAGCACAACGCCGGGACAGGCAATGCGAAGTGTCGGGCCAATCCCCTGCTAGCAGGAAAACGCAGGCATGGGATGGCTAGCACACAACGCCGGGACTGAGGCGAGCACAACGCTGGGACAGGCAATGCGAAGAGTCGTACAACGCAAGGACAGGCACTGCGATGACGCGGGGTGACCCCCTGCTAGCACGTGCTAGCTCGCCGCCACGCTGGCGCAGGCGCGCAAGGCATGTAACGCAAGGACAGGCAATGCGTCGGGGGAGAATCGGGCTGGGTTGATACCGTAGCGCGAAGGTGAGCGCGTAAAGTGTTTGATGAGAGAGGGTTATCGCGAACAGTGACGTGCGAGGGCGGGGCCGCGAGGTCCCCTCTCGAGGCGCACGAAGGAAAACTTGGGACATATGGACGAGAAATCTCGCATGTCCTTCGGGGGCGGGCAGAAGTTGTCCCCTGCGTCCCTCCATAGCAGGGCCGTGCGACACGCGCGTGGCAGCTTCAGGCCACCCCCTCTTTTCTTTTCCTGACCGAGTTGGGCGCCGGATCCGGCCCGGGGATCAGTCGACGGCGTCCAGCGGCAGTCGGCGTTTGGGCAGTTTCGTCGACGTCTTCTTAGGAGCCGCCTTGGATCCGGCGAGTGCGTCGGCTGGAAATCGCGACGACTTGACTTCGTTTCCATCGAACCAAGTGCACAGGACTCCGGCGGCGTTGGACTTTGTGCTGGCGATAGTCATTTTCGGACCGCCCGATTTCAACTGAACGACATCTCCGACCTTCAATCCAGGCATTTTTCTGACTCCCATCGTGGTCCGCGAATCACACCGTCGCGCGTCCGGAAGGTCTTCTGCTCTGCCGCAAACCTTCTCCCTCACGCGCGCCGAACCGTTGGTTTCGTTAAGCTGACGCGTCATGAGTATACTCGATGCGGGGACACCATGCGATTGATCGAGAGGGAGTCGACTCATGAATGGAAAGAAGTACGAACGGCGGTTGAGAGCCGCGTGGCGTGGCGGTTTCGCGGCCGTGGTCAGCCTGATTTACTCGTCGGTGGCGGTCGGCCAGATCACTCTGGAGGGTGATCAGCCAGTACCGCGGACGCTCGTCGTGCTGGAGGTGACTGAAGCGGGGACGGACGGTCGGCTGCCCTGCCATGTGTATTTGAAGGATTCCGAGGGTCAGCCGGTTGAGCCCACCGGCTATCCATTCTGGATTGACCATTTCGCCTGTGATGGCCGAGCCGAAATCCGTTTAGCCGAGGGGGACTATACGTACGAGATCGATCGCGGTCCTGAGTACCGGCTGGAAACAGGCAGCCTGCACGTCGTCGACGGCAAGCCGCTGCACCTCGCCTGTCGATTACGTCGACTCGCGGATCTGTCGGCAGAAGCGTGGTATTCCGGGGAAACGCACGTGCATCGTCCGGTCGAGCAGACCGAGTTGCTGATGCGCGCCGCGGATCTCCATATCGCCGAGGTCATCACGTGGTGGAACAATACGAACCTGTGGCAGTCCCGTCGGCTCCCCGAATCGACAATTGTGCGCTTCGACGGGAATCGGTTCTATGATTTGCTTGCCGGGGAAGATGAACGTGGCGGCGGTGCACTGTTGTTCTTTCAACTTCGTCAACCGCTGGCGATTGGAGGTTCGCAGCACGAGTATCCTTCCGCGGTTGAGTTTATCAATCAGGCGCGCGAACGGCCGAATGTCTGGATCGATATCGAAAAGCCGTTTTGGTGGGACTTTCCCATGTGGCTGACGACCGGAGCCATTGATTCCGTCGGGCTGGTTCACAATCACCTGCAACGCGACGGTCTGCTCGATAACGAAGCATGGGGGCGCGCACGAGATCTCTCACGCTACCCGGGTGTGACGGGAAATGGCCTGTGGACCCAGCAGATTTATTTTCACATGCTGAATGCGGGATTTCGCATCCCACCGACCGCCGGCAGTGCTTCCGGTGTCTTACGGAATCCGCTGGGCTACAATCGTGCTTACGTTCACGTCCCTGGTGAATTGACGTATGAACAGTGGTGGCAGAACCTGAGAGCGGGGCACGTGTTTGTCACCAATGGGCCGTTGCTGCGCGTCCGAGCGAACGGACAGTTGCCAGGTTCCGTTCTTCGCGGCGCTGGATCTTTGCGCGTGACTCTTGACGGACGCCTCGACTCGCGTGATCCCATCGGCGCGCTGGAACTTGTAAGCAGCGGCGGCGTTGAACCGGTCACTTTGCCCTGTGAACTGAACATTCGGGAGAGTGGTTGGTTCCTGCTGCGTGCGACGGCCGACGTTTCCCGAACGTATCGCGTCGCCTGCACCGGACCGTTTTATGTCGAGATCGATGGGCAACCAGCCCGCGTCCAACGAGAATCGGCGGAGTTCTTCCTCGATTGGGTCCGACAGCGGATCGATCGCCTGACGCTTGAGGATCCGCAGCACCGAGCGGAGGTGCTCCGGCCGCTGCAGGCTGCCGAGCAATTCTGGCTGCGCCGTGTGGCTGCGGCGAAGCCCGCACCGTAACCGTCCGATTCGCCAATGCCCGCTGGCCGGCACGCTCCGGCGGAGGATTCCGTCGGCGAGCTGGACCGCCGGGGGTGGCAGGGAATCGAGGAAAGGGTAAATTAAGATCTCGTGAATTTTCCGTTAAGGATCACGAGATCGTCGGGATCCAAGCCGCGTTCTGTGGATGGTTGGGCGTGATGTCTCGATGCCTGGAAGCTGCGGGCAACGAGCACCGGCGGCAGGAAGCCCTGTCTCTCCCGGTCGATTCATGAGGTTCTTCCGCGCGGGGATTGCGTCCACGGTTTTCAGGAGGCTGAAGCATGAGCACGATTTCCAAACTGCTTGGCAGGTCCCCATTCGGATTACTCCAGCGCCACATGGATCAAGTGGCCAAGTGTATGGCGAAGATGGAAGAGTCGCTCGATATTCTGGAGAATCGGAATTGGGAGGATGCAGAGAAGCTTGCCGATGAGGTATCGAAACTGGAGCACCAAGCAGATCAGATCAAGGACGAGATTCGTGACAAGCTCCGACGACGCTTGTTCATGCTCGTGCATCGTACTCAATTCCAGGAGATCCTGGCGATTCAAGATAACCTGGCGGACACGGCGGAGGATCTAGCTGTCCTGCTCACCATTCGCCGGCTCGACACCCCATCGATGATGATGGACGAGTTTCGCCGTTTTCGTGAAGTCAATCTGCGCGCCTTTCGATTGGCCGAATCGATCATCAACGAGCTCGACGAGTTAATGGAAACGGGATTCGGTGGTGCCGAGGCAGAAAAGGTTCGAACGGTCATCCACGATATTGCCTACACGGAGCATCAAGCGGACGTCCTGCAGCGGAATCTTCTGAAGAAGATCCACAGTGACGAGGCTGGTTTGTCGGCCGCCGATTTGTCGATGTGGATTCAACTCGTGAAGGACTTGTCGCGAATATCGAACGATTCTGAGAATCTTGCCGACAGCTTGCGTGTGACACTCGATTTAAAGTAATCCCGCCCTCATTCCGCATCATGCCGCACGCCTGTGATCCTACAACCTCCCGATTGTTGAGCAACGAACGTTTGGAGTAGACCATGACGGGTTTGGAGTGGACACTGATTATCCTGGTGATGGTCTTTGGTTTCTACATGGCTTGGAGTATTGGTGCGAATGACGTTGCGAATGCAATGGGAACGTCCGTCGGATCTCGTGCGCTGACGTTAAAGCAGGCGGTCATCGCGGCGGGCATCTTCGAGTTTCTCGGTGCTTACGTTGTTGGAGCGAATGTCTCCGACACGGTGCGCAAGAAGATGTTCGATCCGATGTTGCTCAACGACATCTATCCGGCCGCGGAATTTGGTGAGGGATATGGCGCGCTGATTCTCGCCTGTGGCATGATTGCGGCATTGATCGCCGCGGGGACCTGGCTGATTGTCGCCTCTTATTTCGGGCTGCCGGTCTCGACTTCGCATTCGATCGTCGGTTCCGTAGTCGGTTTCGGCTGCGTCGCCCTCGGAGCAGCGGCGATCGATTGGGGGACGGTCGGCCTCATCACCTTAGGATGGATCGTCTCGCCGCTCCTTTCCGGCGCTGTGGCTTACATTCTTTTTCGTTTCGTGCTGCGCAGTGTGTTTTATAAGCGAGACCCTGTGGCGGCGGCCAAACGCGTTACGCCGTATCTGGCGGGCAGCGTGATCACGGTCCTGATCGGCGTGACGGTGTTCAAAGGCTTGGATCCGATGTGGGATAGCCGGGGCATCGATCCACTCGCGACACATATGTTGTTGATGTTAGGCGCATTCGCTTTGATCTGTGGCATGATCGCGATGTTTATCGCCCGGAGAATGGTTCGACAGATTCCCGGCCAGGCCGCGATGCCAGCCGAAGCGAACGATTTTGTGACGCCGGATGTGTCGCGATCGTTATCCAAGGCCACGATGCATCTGCGACGTGTGCGGGATGTGGCGGACGGCACGGTGAGCGAAGAGGCGCAGAAGCTGCTCGAGACGCTCGACAAACTTCATGGCCAAGTGCGCGAACGTGTTAGGTTCGGCACGGATTCGCCCCAGTTGCAACAGGTCGAGCGGATTTTTGTCTATCTACAGGTGATGACCGCCTGCTTTGTTGCCTTCTCCCACGGCTCCAATGATGTTGCCAACGCGATCGGTCCGCTCTCCGCAGCCTACCAAGCGATCCGTTCCGGGGAAGTGACCCTGAAGAGCCCCGTTCCGCCGTGGGCTT
This sequence comes from uncultured Pirellulaceae bacterium, assembly GCA_964522605.1. Classification (GTDB taxonomy): domain Bacteria; phylum Planctomycetota; class Planctomycetia; order Pirellulales; family Pirellulaceae; genus CAVZLD01. The sequence goes on along the minus strand of CAZFWV010000015.1, from coordinate 20,982 downwards.
TGGCACTCGGTGGAGTCGGGATCGTCGTTGGACTAGCAACCTGGGGTTGGCGCGTGATTCGAACGATTGGTGAGCGAATCACGGAGCTGACGCCGAGTCGTGGTTTCACGGCGGAATTCGCGGCAGCCCTGGTAATTTTGATGGCCTCTGTTCTGCCAATCGGTCTACCGGTCTCGACGACCCACACGCTGGTCGGCGCCGTCCTGGGAGTCGGGCTGGCTCGTGGCTTCGGCTCGCTAAATTCATCCGTGATGAAGAACATCGTTGCCAGCTGGATTGTGACCGTCCCGATCGGCGCATTGCTGGCCATTGTGTTCTACTACATTCTGAAGTTTCTCTTCATCGATTTCCGCATCGTCGGCGGTTAATGGCGAGCAAGGCCCGGCTGAAGCCTAACGTCGATGCGCAATATCCGACTGTCTCGCGCGAACAGAGCCCCGCTCGTCGCGAGGTCCAACTCTAACCCTTCCTCTTCCATCGTGCTTCCGTCGTTCAAATGAACAACCGTGTGCGGTCGGTCGGATCGATGATAGACCACGGGCAGCTGGCAATAAGTGAAGGCGAGGGACTCGGCGGGCAGGAGAAACTCGTGCAACACGCCTTCGCGGTCAATGTACGAAAAGTGTTCTGCTTGCGGCAAAAACTCGGATGCGCGCAGTAAGCCTGGCTGGAATCGGACCGCACCTTGAATCACGCGCACGCCCAATTCGCCCCAGCGACAAAGAATGTCTTCCTTGACTTGGCCGGTAAGTCCCGGTTGTTGCACCCCCGCATTGCCCGGTGTGTGTGAATACGGATCAATCGGGAATGCGCCATAGTCGAGGGGGTTCTTCCAGACACCCAGTCCTTGGCGAACTTCATAGTAGCAATCAGCCAATCGGTCGAGCACAGCCAATTCTTCCGCTGCGTCCACGGCGCGAAAATAGGTTTCCTGGATGGCCAGCAAGAGCTTGGATACCATGTGCCAATAGATGCATCCGAGACCCTCGTAGCCGAAAAAGGTTCCCGAGCGGCCTGTGTAGGAACGGTGGTCGAACAGCGTTTCCCACAGCTCAAGTATTTGCGGACCTTCTTGCTCTACGTCTGTGCCATAACCTTGATCCGCAAGTCGCGCAAGCGCCTCGCGAACATGATCCGCATTGCGAAAACTGCCGTGAAAATGGCAAACCCCATGTACGTCACGTGTGACCAGCTGACGGTCACCGCGTTCAATCAGCTTTTGGAGGAAAGCCGAACGATTGATTTGTGCGCTCGGAATCCGGTTCTTCTCGAGAAAGCGAGGCAGCATACGGTCCGGGTAGAGCAAGTAGCTCAGTTGGTCCTCGCGATAAAGTGGACTTTGGCGCAGAGCTTCGAGCAGCGCCAGCGATTGCCGGGGTGAAAGCAGCCCGCAACTCAACGCAGCGACCTGTCCCTCGAGCATCTCGTATAAGCGTCGAATTGCGATTCCAGTTTTTGTGATGGTCATCAAGTTGTAGGCATGAAAGAGTCCGTCGGGCCGTCGATTGGATTGGATCGAGTGGTCGATCACGTTCCGTGACAGCTCGAAGAAGTCGCACAACGCAGAAACGGAGATGCTGGTCTTCGTGCCACAAAAACCTCGTGCATAGATCGCTTCTCGATAATCGCCGGCGGCCTGGCCCAATCGGTCGAGCCACCGTTTGCGATCTGCGTCCGAAATGTTGGCGTGGAGCGATCCACTCGCCTCATTCAACGTGCCATGCGTGGTCGTCCACCAACGAGCCACCTCCTCAGAGATTTCAATCGCATCGCCGGGATAGGACTGAAGCAGTTCTGCCGCGAATTGCAGGAATCTTCGCAGATAACAGAGCGTGACGACAGACGTTCCGTAACCCACGAGCGCGTTGTTGGCGTCATTCCACTCCGGCCGCTGCGTGTTCATCCAGATCCCCGCCTCCAAAATCAAGTTGGATAGCTTTGCCAACACGAGGACCAGGAGTTTCTCGGTGAGATTGACCAGGTAGACTTGATCCCGCGCGTCCCAAATCAGTCGGCCGTCCGCGCCAATGGCAGAGACTCGCTCCGCGACCTGCGCGTCCGCCTGGTGGTCGAATCGGATCGTGCGGTGAGGATCGGCGACCAAGGCGTCATAAGGCCGAATGCGGTAGGGGACATTCGCATAGGCGAAAATCGGCGATGTCAGCAAATTGACCAATTGGTCCGGGTAATGACTGCGCGAGATCTCCAACAGTTTGAGCAGATAAATCACCTGGTGATCGCCCCAGTACCCAATAAAAGACCAGGGATTATCGGGCTCGATCGTCTCCCAGTCGATCCCATCACTTGTGATTCGATACGGATTGTAGCCATCGGCAGTCGACGCGTTCAGGAATTTGCTGATCATGGCTTCCACAAATCCTGGGTACGAGTGCGCGAGTGCCTCCCAGTTCTGGAAGATGTCGCGCCAATTCCCTTGATAGAAAAGGTTTCGACTGCCGTCCGGCTTACGGACTTCGATCGAGAACGTGTTCCAAGGCCGGCTTGGATCGCCGTGTCGGCGACTGAAGGTAAGTGGAAGGTACTCGCTGCACAGTCGCCTGAATTGCGGATCTTCGTGTTGAGAGATCGCGTCCAAGAGCGCGCTTCGAGTGAGTTGCTCCGGCAGGCTTGCCAACAATGCGTGGTTGCGCTGGGCGACGTGTCGATTATGGATTGTGAGGAATTCCACGAAGCTTGATCGTGGAATCCCATACTGCTGATCAAACAGGCCGCCACGCATCACGTTGAACAGGACGTTCGCGAAGTGACGTGCCGTGGTCAAATGGTCTGAAGAAGTCTGCAGACCATCGGCGCTTGCGACGATGTCGCGCAGCGCCGCCGTGCCTCGGGCGACATCGCAGTCCAGTTCGGCACGCAATGTCGCGGGATCCTGCAGTTGGGCCAAGAGTAGCGCGATTTCGTCCGCATCCTGGTCGACGTCGGCCACGAGCGTCCAATCGCGTTCCTCCGTCGCGGACAATGACAGCGAGGCGTGCACGAAATACGCTCCTCGCTCTGCCCGAATGTCCGTCTCCTGATGCACACTCATTCCATCGCAAAACGCATCAAGTTGATTGTTGCACAACAGATGAATCGGGTCAGGCAGTCCCTCCGACCAAACGGTCGTCGCGCATAGAGCCTCACTTGGTTCTGGACGATCCACCGGGATCGAGCTCAGGCGAAAGATGCCCAAACCGGTTGCCGGATCCAGCTCGTTCTTCTTGTACGCGTCCAGCAGCGTGCTGGTCGACGTCTGCATTGCGCGATTGACTCCGTAGGGGAGTAGATTTGCCAATCCATCAAGGAGCCGTAGGGAGATGGGCTTGTCCGTGTCGTTTCTTAAACGAGATCGCTTCACAAAGCCATACTGGTCGCTGGTCGTCCAGGTGTACTCGAACGTCAGACCGAGATCGTGATTCACCTCCTCGAAGCAAAGTCGATTGCCGTAGACACTCTTGTATAGGTTCCGATCGAGCCGATAGACGTCTCGTGCCATCTGCGAAAACGGTTGCCACAATGACCAGCCATCGGGCCTCTCGACCAGCAGCACCGTTCGGCTGCCTGTAATCTCTGCCGAGTCGTGGATCTTGTCGTCCGTATAGTACGGGAAAAGCGCGTGATCCGGATTTCTGCGCCCTGCCGTCAATCCGCCGTTACTGGAAATGAACAGCCAGTGATCGGAGCTGCTTACAATCGACATGAAGAACGGACGCATCCGATCGTAGCTGGAGATGCGGTAGCAGAGACATCCATCCTTGGTCACCAGATCGCCACCAACGCTGCGATCGGAGATCTGTTTTCGTGTTGTGCCGAGGAAGATTGATGGTGAAGCCATTCGTCGTAATTCCTGGTGAAGGGGTGCACATCAGCGACCTTCTATTCCTTCACAAAAAACGGGATGTTCGCATGGGCGGCATGTCCGTGACCATCGAAAACCTCGACAAACAACCGGTAGGCGCCCGCGGTCGTTGGTGCGGTCAATTGAGCGGTGGGTTGGTTCGAGGGGACGACCAAGTCAGGAATACTCGGCGGAGTCGTCTCGAAATCACCTCCTTCTTTGAGGTCGGTGCTCTCGGGCTTCAAATCCCATCGGTAGGTCAGGGCGTCGCTGTCGGGATCGGTTGATTCGACGGCGATCGGGTATGTTTGTCCCGCCGCCAGGTAGATTCCGTCTGTTGCTTCCTGTCCGTTGAGCTTGGCGGAGACCAATCGGGGAGAGCGATTCTCGGGCCACTTCCCGGTCCAAATAAAGTGCATGACGTCGATCGATTCGGTCTCTTCGCCCGAGGGCAAGAACAGGCCGTACCAAGTCGGCGTTCGCTCTTGTTTCTGACCCCAAAGAAACACATAGGAGCCCAGGCACCGTGTCTTGTCGGGTTCAATCGCGGTTCGGTAACGCTTCAGGTAATAGTCCGCTTTGACCGAGCTGTTGTTTTCGATGGGAGCTCCCCACGGCGTCTTCCCAACCTCCCAATGGCCGGTGGCACCCCATTCGCTAACGATGTACGGACCTTTCCAATCGGATTGCTGCAGGTAACGAGGCAGATTGACCAGATCCGCGTACATCTGAATGCAGAGGAGATCGAGATCCGGCGCACGCTGCTGCAACTCACGAGCGAGGTCATTATTGAACCCGGCCAGTGTGGTTGTGGTCAGATGATGAGGATCGACTTCATGGATCATCCGAGAGATCTCGTTGACCGCATTCCAGACCCGTGGGTTTTTTGCGCTGAGATTCAGCTCGTTCCCGATCGCCCAGATGATCAGGGCCGGATGATCTTTGTATTTGAGCACTTCCCGTTTGACTCGCTCTAATTGCCGGGCGACCGCATCTTCGTTGTTGTAGTCAAAACCATGTCGTTCCGCGGCAACCTCGAGTCCCATGGTGACGGTCAAGCCATTTGCCAGCGCTCGATCGAGGACCTCCTGGCCGCTCTGACGTCTGTTTTCCGTACGCCACGTGCGGAAGGAATTCCCTCCATGCTCGGCCAACTTTTCGATACTGCCAAATTCCAATCCAGCCCCCTGAATGCGATAGGGCTGACCATCAAGTAGCAATACATAGCGTCCATCCACCTGTTTCAATTCGACCGTGATGGGTCCCGATGGGTCCGCCGCACGGGCGACCGGTAATGGGATCCCGACCAGAATCGCTACGGCCAGCAGCGAAGCCAGAACCGCGCCAAGCTGATGTGAAGCGGTGAAACGTTCTGTGGTCCAGGAAGAGATTGCGTGCATCGCCGTTTGTGTTTGAAACATGATCGAAACCCTATTCGTCGAGCTAGGTCCAGGGGAAACTGTCGCGGCGGATTGTGCTGCGATTGAGTCGCGGGGTTTTTCTGAATCACTTGGAATTATCTCAAAGCCGTCGGCCTACGTTGACCGTGGCTTTTGCGACAAAGCCTAACCTCGTACTAATTCGGCCTCCAACTCTTCCAGCGACCGTCCCTTCGTTTCCGGCAGCAACCAGGAAAGCAACACCAACCCAACGGCGGCAAATGCACCGAACAGGAGGAATGTCGTTGCGCTGCCCAGATTGGCGAGCGACCAGGGAAACACCAGTTGCACGAGGAAGCTGACGCCCGAATTGATGAACCCAACGAATGAGATGGCGACACCGCGGATGCGATTGGGGAACATTTCGGAAAACAGGACCCACATCACCGGTCCGAGGGAAATCGCAAAGCAGGCGACGAAGCCGAGGATTCCTACCAGGATCATACCAGGATTAGCGCGGATCGCGCTGGAGATGAACTCCGATTCATACTGCTTGGCTAGTTCTGTGCCAATCGTTTCCTGGACGGCTCGTTTGAAGGCCACGTCGTTGGTAAACGTCTGGTCCCGCAGGGCCTGAACTTCTTGTGTTGGAATCTCTTGAGGCAATTGAGCAATCGCGTCGGCCGACAGACGATACGTCGCGGAATAGAAACCATAGGCCAACAGAGCCATCGAGATCGTGATTCCTGCCAGTCCGAACATCAACAGCGGTTTGCGTCCCAGACGATCGATCAGGCCCATCGCCAGGATCGTGAACACGAGATTAATCAACCCCACCAGGATGGCTTGAGAGAACGCCGCATCCGTACCGATGCCGGACTGTTCAAAGATCATGGGAGCGTAGAAAAAGACGGCGTTGATCCCGGTGATCTGTTGAATGACGGCGATAATGATGCCAATCGCCAAGACCAATCGCAACGCGGGAGCGAAGAGTTCAGCGAGCGGTACTTGCTCGCGTTTTGCATCCGACACGATGCTGGCACGGATTTCCTCCAGGTTCTTTTCCGCCTCTCCCGGCCCGCTCGCCTTCTGCAGGATTGAAAGTGCTTCTTGATCACGACCCTTCATCGCGAGCCAGCGAGGACTCTCAGGAACCAGGAACAGCAACAGGAAATAAAGCACGGCGGGCAGCGTTTCCAGTCCCAGCATCCACCGCCAGTTGTAGGGGCCGAATTTCAGCCATTGAGCCCACGCGGCATCCGACTGTCCGAGTTTCAGCACCAGGTAGTTGGAGAAAAACGCGGCGGAGATCCCCAGCACGATATTCAACTGGTTGTACGAAACCATCCGGCCGCGAATCCTTGCCGGTGAGATTTCGGCGATGTACATCGGGGCGATGATCAAGGAAGCCCCCACGCCGAAACCGCCGATCATCCGAGCAACAACCAGGAACCAGAACGAGGGAGCCACCGCCGATGCGATGGCGGAGACCGTGTACAACAGAGCCGCAATCGCGACAACCTTCCTGCGCCCGATGCGGTCGCTCAACGGACCCGCAGCCATCATCGCCAGTGTGGCCGTCAGGGTCAGCGAACTGACCGCCCAGCCCAACTCGATCTTGGATAGCGAAAACTGAGACTCAATGAACTTCACGACACCGGATATCACCGATGCGTCGAAGCCCATCAGAAAACCACCCAGGGCCACGATTAAGGCAATGCGTCCAACGTACCGGCGGTTGTCCATAGCTCGCTCCACGATGCTCCAGGCCACCGCGGATGCGCGGCGGATTCCAGAACGTTCCGCACGCAAATAAAGCTCCATCCGCGATCCTATCGTTGTAGCAGATTCGTGCGTCGTTCGCCGCAAGCATCGCCAGGGCAAGTTCGGTGGAAATTCAATGTCGACTCCGGTCCGTTGACGAGGCTTCCCACGCGGTTTACGCTTGTCGCCTACAGACCTGTTGCAGATTATCAACGCGGGAGAGGTGGCCGATGCTGAAGATCCTGTTTCTCTGTACCGGAAACTCCTGTCGGAGCCAAATGGCCGAAGCCTGGGCACGGCACCTGAAAAGTGCACAGATCGACGCGTACTCGGCCGGCGTGGAACCTCAGGGGTTGAATCCCGTGGCGGTGCGCGTGATGGAAGAGGCGGGCGTCGACATGTCAAGACAACAGTCCAAGCACGTGGATGCGTTGCAGGAGATCAAATTCGACCACGTGATAACCGTTTGTGATCACGCGCATCAACACTGCCCCGTGTTCCCCGGCAAGACCCAGGTGACCCACGTCGGCTTCGACGATCCGCCGCGACTGGCTCGAGGTGCCGAGAGCGAGGAAGAGGTGCTTCGGCCCTATCGTCGAGTGCGAGACGAGATTCGTGCGTTCGTCGAAACGCTGCCGGATTCTCTGGAACGGCGGAAATCATAACGCAGCCCACAGCCGCAAACCCACGTGGCTCGGCGCGCGTCTTTCGTTCCCGCCGAATCGCGTGCCGGCTCGAGACACGACTGCTGTAACTTCGACCCAAAAAGGAGAAGGAGAAGGAACCACGGATTCGACGGAGGCGACGGATCGGCACGGACTGATCCGCGGTCATCCGTTTTATCCGTTTCATCCGCGGTTCCTCTTCTCGGTCTTTGGTTCGGAACCAAGGTCTGGAAACTACTTCGATACCGGTTCGCGATCCTCGCGGGAATGCGCAGAAGAAAAAACGCTTCGCACGCCGTCCTGAAAAAGGACAACGGCCTGCCGAACGATTCGGTCAGGCCGTTGCAAGTTGCGAAGTCGGTTAACAACGAGCGGAACCTAGCTCTTGCGGCGCGACAGAGCCAGCAGGCTGGCCAAGCCCAGCAGGCTCAGCACGATTGCGCTTGGCTCGGGCACCGCGGCCACATCCGTGCGCGGTCCGATTTCGTAACCGCCGTCCGAAAGAGCCGCGACCAGGTCACCCGTATTGAAAATGCCATCGCCGTTCCAATCACCTTCCGACCACACGGCCGTGGCATTCACGTCTTCGTACTTACCAACGCCCAGCACACGCACGAAATCGCCCGTGTTGAACTGGCCATCGAAGTTCGCATCGCCGATCCATGTGTAGCCGATGTCCTTGGCCTTGGCCCATTCCGTGACATCGTCCCGATTGACCAAACCGTCACCGGTCAGGTCGTATTCCGCCAGATGGGTTCCGTCCGCCGACTGCTGCGTCAGGATGTCGATGTCCTCCAGATCCAGCTCGCCGTTCCCGTTGAAGTCGCCGCGAACACCGGCTCCAAAGGTGAGGAGCCCGGTGGCCGTGCTGAACGTCCAGCTTTGGGCGGGATCTGCCGAAATGATCACGGGAGTTCCCAGAATCTGGTCGGCACCGATGATCTGGAACGAGTCACCCTGGTCGAACGAACCGCTACCGAGGATGTGGAACTCGACGCCATCGACATCGAGAATTGTGGTGTACACAGTTGGGTCAGGATTCGGGAGCAGCAGCTGATCGGCTGTGCCCGTATCCCCATCGATGTCAAACTCGTAACCCAGCTCGGGGACGGGTAGAGTACCGACGAGGTCGGCACTGATCAATTCTTGGAAGACCGAGCGCAAATGGGTATCGGGGATATACATCATTTCGGCATCGCCTGGGTCGATCGGATCCTCGACAATCTCGGGGAATCCTTCCTGACCTTGGAGGCGATCGCCCTCCGGTGCGTCGGGATTGTAGTCCCAGTAGATGATGCCGGAGTCACCACCACCGCCTTCTCCCATGTTGAATTCGATCGCCAGCCATTCGCCTCCGGCGGCGACATCGATGTCAACTTCTGCCAATCCCCCACCGCCGTTGTTGCCCGTACGTAGAGTATTCGTCCAGGCATTGTCATTGATCAGCACTTCTTCCGGGACATCCCCCGCAATACCGCTCTTGTCAATGTCAATCGCCAGATAGGTGAAGTCGTCTACGCCGTCTGTGAAACGATACACACCGGACTCGGGAATCAGCAGTTCGCCGGTCGCCCGCACGACATAGTTGTCGTTATTGTCGGCGTTGAACGGTGGCTGAACCTCATCTGGGTACTTGAACACGTCACCAAACGCGGGGTCGCTGCCGGCCCACCAGGTTGTACCGTGACCTGCCCGGAACGGTGGGACGATCGGTGCGTTGTTTTCGAAGATCGTATCGATCGCCGCCTTGTTCCCGGGGTTAGCCACGCCGAACCATTCTTGCAGCAAGCCCGGTTCAGGATCGCCAAGCTCCTCGTAAACCGGATTCTGTGCTGAGGTCCTCACGTTCTGATCGCCAATGGTGCCGCGACCCGCGACCGGGTTCGGACGCGGTACACATTCGCCTGCGGCACAGATCTCAATTCCGTTCAGCGGAGCGCGGAACAGCGCCGTAGTAGTCGCAAACGCTTCGATCGTGACACTGTCGCCGATCAAGCCCTCAAACTTCAAATAGTTTCCCTCTGCGCCTTCGATGTAGGCACCTTCGAATCTCGAGGTCTGAACGTTATCCTGCGACACGGACGCGCCGTCGGCCGTCACGGTGTACGTTCCACCACGACCCAGCACGCCACCCAGCATGTATACATAGACATCAAATCCACCGGCGATCTCGGGTGGTAGGCCGTCAATAATCACCTCGGTGACGGATACGTCGGTCGTGTCGAGATACCCAAGCATGAGATGATGGTCGTTATAGAGAGGCGCATCGTTGGTATCCTCCGCGCCGCGACCCTCACTGGACCACGTGTTGTTCGAGAGCCATTCGAGTTCGACCGATGTCCCCACGGAAGTGCCGTTGACATCCATGAAGATCTCATCGGCGACACCCTGGTTGAGTGTCGTGTTGTTCCAGGTCACGGTCCCGGCAACTCCCGCGGCACCATCGATGAAAGCCTGATTCGCGCCGTCGGGTTCGTCGGCGGCAAAGTTAATCGCAATGCTGCTGCCGGTTGGTGAGGCGAAGACGGACGTCGCCCCGATTAGAATAAATGCAATAAGGACAAATTTCAGGCGAGACATAGTTGCGATCCTCCAGTGTGCTGAGCAGAAAGGACACGTTGTGCTCGTACTGCGATCGCCTCAGTCTGTTCCAGCTGTTCCAGGGTGCCTCAACCCGGTTCCAGAATGGTCTGAGCCGAAGGAACCTTCGGCCAGAAGATTAGGGGACAAAATAACCGAAAAATGGGCCAATTGGAAGCCTGTTTCTGGGTTTTCTCGTCCCGGTTCTCGCTCGTTTCCCGACTCCGTGGGTGTTTCGTCAGCGCACACTACGGTGGGAGGGCGGCCGTGAATTTACTCTCGCTCCGGAGATCATGCAGTTTATAGATTGGTCGCTCGGAAGAGGATACTACTCGGAAGCATGGGAAGTCCTGGCAGGCCATGAACGAACCGAAATCCTCGCTCCCTTCTCCCCCGGCTTTGCGGGGGAGAAGGGCGGGGGATGAGGGGGCACGGCATCGAACAGTCCCAAGATTCCTCGTGAATTGTGGCGCGTTGAAAGCCCCTCTCCCCCGACCCCTCTCCCCGAAACGGGGCGAGGGGAGCCAGAGTGGATCGGGTCTGCTAACAACGAGCCTGTCAGATTCTCAACAGCCCAGGGCGTTGCGCACTCCGCCCTCTCCAGGCCTGCAGCCTGACTCTCCCAGTGGGAAGAGTGAATTCACTGCTGCCCGCCAATCGCTGTGCAAGCAGGCTAAACACGTACTGAGAATTCGGATGGCGGCGTCAGACCTTCCGCAGCCTCCCGAATTCGGCTGCGTTCCGATCTCGGCCGGGTCCTGGGCGATAATCCATCTTGGTACAATCACCCGCGTTCCGTCGTCACTCGAGGAGGAGAGTCAAAAAGATGAACGCGTATGTTGCCGAGTTCTTGGGTACAGCGATTCTGATCTTGTTGGGCGATGGAGTGGTCGCGAACGTTGTGCTCGATCGGACCAAGGGCAGTGGCGGCGGCTGGATCGTGATTGCGGCTGGATGGGGCTTCGCGGTCTATGTGGCCGTACTCTGCGTTCAGGACATCAGTGGCGCCCACATTAACCCAGCGGTGACGATCGGCCTGGCGGCGGCGGGCTCCTTTGACTGGGCCCAGGTTCCCGGCTTCGTTCTCGCCCAACTCCTGGGTGCCTTCTGCGGTGCGTGCGTCGTTTTCCTGTTCTACAAGGGGCATTATGACGTGACAGAGGATGCAGACGCGAAGCTGGCGACCTTTTGCACCACGCCGCAGATCCGCCTGCCGGGGCAGAACTTCTTTAGTGAAGTCGTCGGGACTTTCGTCCTCGTCTACGCGGTCCTGCTGATGAGCGATCCGTCCTTCGCGCTTGGCGAAGGGACTATGGGACAGGAGGTCAAGGTCGGGCTCGGATCAATCGGCGCCCTGCGCGTGGGGTTGATCGTGTTCGCCATCGGTCTGTCACTCGGCGGAACCACCGGCTATGCGATTAATCCGGCACGGGATCTGGGGCCTCGTCTGGCTCATGCAGTGCTCCCAATTCGCGGCAAACGAGATTCGGATTGGCCCTATGCCTGGATCCCCATTGCCGGGCCCGTGGCCGGCGGCGTACTGGCTGCGCTAGTGTTCTTGGCGAGTTAGACCGAAGAGGGCCTTGAAGGCTGGGAGGAAGACATTAAAGAGCCGCGGATGACCGCGGAGTGGCGCGGATCAAGACGGATGGATGAAGGTGTCGCCGCTCGAGATGACCACCGCCCGTTGGGCATGAAGAAACGCCAAGTCAGCGCACATCCGCGTCCATCCGCGGCCAACTCTTCCTCGTCGGCCCACCGCTTACCGCGTGCGCACCGAACGGGCCTTCGCGTCGATCACGTCGGACAACGCATCGCGAATCAAACGCATCGCCTCGATCAACCGCTCATCGGCGACGGCATAATAGACCCGCTGCCCGTCCTTTTCCGCCGTGACCGCTCCCTTGTCCCGCATCAGCCGCAGATGTTGCGACGCGTTGGGCAGCGAGATCCCCGTCCCCTCGGCCAGCTCGGTCACCGTTTTGCGCCCCCGCTGCAACTGGCAGAACATCTTCAGGCGGATCGCGTTCCCAAAGACCACCAGAAACGATGCCAGGGTCTCACACTGCGACTCCTCGGGCCAAGTGCTCATCGGTGCGTGCCTCGCGTGCTCGCTTGCCACCCCACTCCAGTGTGGTCGTGCAGCTTAGAAGTGTTGGTTCAGCAGGTGGTCATGAATAGGATTCGTGGCGATTCGTGTAACTTCATCCGAGCCAGCAATTCAAGAGCCGCACGACCTTCGGTTCGGAACCCTCTTTCATAATACAATAGTTTTTAAATTATGCAACTATTGATTTGTGATCGAGGTGGGCAGCAGCTGGGCTTCCTGGACGGATTGGCGCCGGACTTTGCGGACGAGGATGCGGTGCGACCCGACCAGAATCTGATCGCCTCCGTGGGCGGCGCGTCCCAACCGATGTTGGACCCATTGATTGACAGTCGAGACGTTTTCTCCATCGGGGACGGGCAGTTCGATCTGGGCAACCTCGCGCAAGTGTTGCAGCGTGGTATTGCCGCCGACGATCCAGCCTTCACCGACGGGGATCAGATGAGAGGGCAGCCGATCGTATTCATCGCCGATCTCTCCGACGAGTTCTTCGAGCACATCCTCCATGGTGATCATTCCCACAACGTCTCCGTCGGGATCGATGACCAGGGCGATGTGTGCGTATTCGCGAATCAGTTTTTCCAGGCATTCGGCGACGGACATTTCGGCGCCTAATCTTGGCAGTCGGCGGATGACCGCGCGCAGCGACGGTCGTTCGGGCGAAACGTGCAGGCAGGCGACAATATCTTTGAAGTTTGCGTAACCGACGATTTGTTGTGGATTGCCTGCCTCTTCCGTCACAGGAAACCGTGTATGCATATCTTGATGCGCGGCGATGAGCGCATCGGACAGAGACGCATCGGCGTCGAGCATACTGATATCCTGGGCGGGCAACATCACGGAGCGGATGGGCGTACTCGACAATCGCACGGCGCTCAGAATGATGCGTTCCTCCCGAACGCCAATCAGTCGGGACATTCGAGCCAACGCGGCGATGGCCCGCAATTCTTGCAGGGCGGCCTGTTCCTGGGCACTTTCACCGCCCTTCTTCCATCGTCGTTCGCCCCAGCTCATGATCAGTTCCACGGTCAGTTCAAAGAAGCGAACCGCTGGCCAGACGGCGTACGAAAACCATTCCATCGTTCCGGACAAGCGGAGGCAGACCCATTCTTTGTTGCGTAGCGAAAAGACCTTCGGCACCAGTTCACCGAAGATAATTGTCACGACGGTCAGCGGCGCAACAACCAGCGTGATGGCGACGACTTCGGAGACGCCAGACGACAGGCCCAGTTGCTGCAATCGGGGCGCGATCGATTCTCCAGCGCCGGCGCCTCCCGTAGCGGCAGCGATCGCGGCGACGAGAGTGATGCCCAACTGGACAACGGCCAGACTGGCCTCCATGTTCTGCTTCATCCGCAGCGCCGCCGCCGCGCCGCGGTGATGTTCCTTCACGAGCGTATCGAGACGTGCCAGCCCGACGGAGGCGAGTGCGATCTCGTATCCGGCAAAGACACTATTCAGAGCGATCATGGCGGCCATTACGGCCAATTCGAAAGTCCACATGGAGATGATCTGTATCCTGAAATGGCAGACATGAAAGAACGGCACCGCCAAAATCTGTATGTAGCCGAAGTCGTGAGACTTCGGAGGCTCCGCGGCGCGATCCGAATTCTCACGAATTCGGCTACGAGGCGGACTTCCACCAATGCAAGCAGGCTGAACAGGTACAATTCTCGCGAATTCGGCTACGTGCAACTTCAAAAACCGGCTGCGAGCGCTTCGCGGCACTTCTGGCGGTATTCGTTCTGACGTCCTGCGACGTCGGCGCCCGCAGCGCCTGCCTGCCATGCTGCCCGTGCTTCTTCGACACGGCCAAGTGCAGCAAACGCCCGTCCACGCCAGTATTGGGCACATGCTTCCTGAGGTGTGTTCGACCGTCCGACGTTGAGGTTTTCGGGATAAGTTAATGCGGCTTCGAAGTCGGCCAGTGCGCCGGTGGCGTCGCCGCTGTCGAGACGTCGCTGTCCGCGCTGGAGATGCGCGTTGTGAAACAGCCGCCACGTAACATCCTGTCCCTCCCAATTTACGAAATATGGCGTCGACTCCAGCAGTTGAATACAGTCTTCATCACGGTCTTCGGCCAAGTAGGCTTCTGCCAGCATGACGGTAATCTCCGCACGGCGCATATTCGTCAGCGGCATCTGTTCGAGGCATTCAATCGCTTCGGATCGGCGTTGATCGGCGATCAGGATCTCGGCCAGATCACGATACAACGTCTGGTCGTCCGATCGGGCGAGGATCGCCTTGCGATAAAAATTCTCGGCCGACGCAAGGTCATTCCGTGCCGCCGCGGCCAGCCCGAGGTTTCGCCATCCGACGCTCTGATTCGCATCAAGATCCACGGCCCGTTGCCAGGCGGCCGTGGCCTCCTCCACGCGGCCCAAGTGGGCCAACAGGCAACCGAGCTGCAAGTGGCCGCGCGCGTCGTGTGGATCGACCTCAATGGCGTGTTGCAGAATCTCCACTTCGATACAGCGCGAGGCGTATTCATTCTCGCGACCGGTCTGCTTTGCATGGTCCAGCCAACGTTGGGCCGCTTCGGTGTCACTCTGTTGGGTTGCGAACCAGGCAAGGTAATAACTCGGCAGGCAACCCTGTTCGGCCGTCGGGACCGGATCGATACAGGAAGCTTGAACAATTTGACTTGCCGCATCAAACAAGCCCAGATCAGCGAAGGTCAGCGCGGTTTCGAGCAGCTCAAACTCGTCTTCACCGACGAACGCCCGAGCGTGTTGGGCAAACCGGCGCATCGATTCATCATTGTGCAAAGCCAGCAAGGCCTGTGGTACGAGTGCCGTGGGATCATTGGCCGTGTACTGTGCGCTGCGCCAGGCCTCCTCACGGTCTCCCGCGGCAAACTGCGCCAGCATCCAGTGTTCGCGCGCGGTGGAATCTTCGCCATTCGCCCGGACCGCTCGTGCGAAGGCCTTGACCGCCTCCGAGAAACTGCCCTTCCGCATTGCTGCTCGGCCAATCAGGTCATAGCCGAGGCTCACCGTACCGAAGCACCGCGTCGCCCGATAGCCGGAGCGCGAGGCCAGATCGAGGTCGCCGCTGCGCAATTGGCTCAATCCGAGATAATACCAGGCGAGTCCATCGTCAGAGTCGCGATCGAGCGCACGGGTCAATCGATCGCGCGCGGCGGAATAAAGCCCGGCTTCGAAGTCCAATACGGCCAAGGATCGCAGCGCAACGACACAGCCCGGGTCACGGGCGAGAGCCATTTCGTAATACTTGCGTGCTTGCAGGCGATCAGTAGCGCGATCGAACTGACGGCCTTTCAGGCACAGTTGTTCGACGCTCAGTTGCTCATCTGGTTTCTCTTCAAAACGCGCCGGGTCGGGCGGTTCGACCGCGGGAATGGGCAACGGCGAACGAAACGCGGCCAGCGTGTTCCCGTCATGACAGGTAATGGTCACTTCGATTGGTTGCGGCCCGGCCTGCGGTACGACAACGACCGACGGTGTCGCCGGAGATAGCTGGAGTGTCTGACGAAGTAAATCCTGTCCGTCTTGCCGCAGGTTGCAGATCGCGTCCGGGTATTCTCCCGTGGCAAGGATTCGCAGTTCCCAGCGATCTGCCTGCCGCGTCGATTGGGCCGCGATGTCGCGGTTGGCGAAGTCAAAACTGTCGCCGAGTCCGTGGACCGGATACCACCATTCCTGCCAGGTAACCCGTTCATGGGGTCCGAGCATGCCGTAGTCGGACTGGGTCGGCAACGGTCCGCTCTGGACTTCGATATACGGTCCATCTTCATCGGTCAGGTTGTTTTGGGCGACCTTGCCAAACTCCCATTCACCCCACGTCCACGCCTTCTTGCCGCCGAGTTCTCGGTGGTCGGCGACCTGTACGATGCCTCGATCGGATTCCACTTCATACGCACCAAAGAAGTCGTGCGTACAGTTGACGGAAAAAATGGACGCGTACGTTTCGTAGTTTCTTAGCCAGGTCAGATCGCGACCTTCGTGGATCGGCCAGCGAAAGAACTCCCGTGCGTTGTGATCGGTTCCGAGCGTCATCGGGTAGATGAACCGCGTTCCCGGCCGATTGGGAAACGCCGTGCAATTCCAGAAGTAATAGGGGTGCATTCCATCGGTGGGATTTTCGAGCGATATTGTCTCATCGAGATAGGCTTTGCCCGGGTGCAGCGTGACGCGTACGGTCCAGCGCGTGCGGAAAATCTGCTCCTGGTTACTGATTTGCAGATAGGCGGAGCCATCCGGGTTGGTGCCGGTGAGTGCATCGACGGGGGAGAGCACGGTCACGGTGTGGCCGTGTGGACCGGAGTTCCATTCCACGCCGCCACTAATCCAGGCACCCCGCATCGCGATCATCCCCGGCTTGACGACGCGATTCAGATGGAACATTTGCTCGCCCGTGGTTTTGTCAAGAACCGAATGCAGTCGACCTCCGAGCTCCGGGAGGCAGGTGACCTTCAAATACTCATTCTCGAGGAAGAGTGCCTTATACGTTCGATCGACCTTCTCGCGCGTCAGGTAGTCCTGCATGACATACGGGTAGGTGATCGCGCCATGAACGGTCGTCGACAATCGCGCACCACCTTCCAATGCCCAGAACTTCGGGTTCGGATCTTCCTTCCAGGGATAGGTCGGGATCGTGATCGAGCCTTCCCATGCGCGAACGTCGGCAGTGGCTTCCCGCGCGTTGATACTCAGCCCGATGACCAGGAATAGAAAGACGTGCAGCCGCGATGCAGGATTCATGGCAGACCTTTCGGAAACAATACGCAATTCAGCTCGCGTTTGCCCGGTTTGCGGACAGCCGGAGTCTCGGGATCACGCTATTGTACGGCCTTCGACGTGCGAGCAGAACACGTGGTGTGGGGGCTGAGTCATCCATGGGGGGAAGAGAGGAACCACGGATCGGACGGATGAAACGGACGGTCACAGAGCGGCAGGGCCGCAATGAAAAGGGGTGCTGCCGCGCTCGGCGCTATTGGTGTGCCACTGGCTCTGCCAGTGTTCTCATGAGTCGAGGAAAAGCACTGGCAAAGCCAGTGGCACCCAGCACATTCGCCGTCGAAGGCTGCGCTGCGTTTCAAAATGCCAACAGTCAAACCAGCGAGCAACACAGCTCACCCCTGCCGCATGATAGAATTCGCTCCACCCGACAAGAAGTTCACCGTTAGCAGTACAGAGTGTACTCACTCTAACGGAATGGATCTCTCAATCTCCATCTATTACCCGTGTAGATCCGTTCTATCCGTCCCATCCGTGGTTCCTCTTCTTCTTCTTCTTCTTCTCCGCCTCCTCCTCCTTCTTCTTCTGTTCCCTTCATCTCTCTTTCACCCTTGCGCCACCAGTCGCCAGAACTGCGCGACAACAAAACAAATGAAGAATCCCATCGCGAGGGGAAGCAACGCAGACAGCAATGTCCATTTCGCATTCCGGGTCTCTTTCCAGATCGTGTAGATCGTGGTGCTGCAGGGATTGTGGATCAGGCTGAATAGCATCACATTGACGGCGGTCAGAAGAGTCCAGCCGCCCGCATGCAGCAGATCCGCGGTGCTGCTGGTCGATCGTTCGACGAGAACTCCCGGCGCTGCGTCTGCAACTGCGCTTCCGGTCGTTAATACCGTCAGCATCAAGACGGTTGGGATGACAATTTCGTTGGCGGGAATTGCCACGACGTAGGCCAGCAGTATGACACCGTTGAGGCCAATCAGCAGACCAAGAGGATCGAGACGCCGCACCAAGTGCTCGGCAAGGGTCGCGTCTCCGATCCACGTGTTGCAGATCAACCAGATCACGATGCCCGCGGGCACGGCGAATACGATGGCGCGCCAGAGAACGAACAACGTGCGATCGATCAGGGAAGTGTAGAGCGTCTGCAACAAACGCGGTGGCCGATAGGGTGGAAGTTCCAGGTGGAACGCGGAGGGCTCGCCACGAAGCACAGTGCGCGAGAGTCCCCAGGAGACGAGGAAGGTCAATAAGACACCGAACAGCGCTACGAGAATGATTGCCAAGGCGGCCACCAGTCCGCCCAGATACCGCGGCACGAGAGCGCCGAAGAAGATAGTCGCCAGGAGGATCTGCGTGGGCCAGCGTCCGTTACACAGCGCAAAGTTGTTCGTGATGATTGCGATCAGTCGCTCTCGAGGGCTTTCGATGACTCGTGTCGCAATCACGCCGGCCGCATTACAACCGAGGCCCATGCACATCGTTAGCGCTTGTTTGCCTTGAGCACCCACTCGTTTGAATAGACCATCCAGGTTGAACGCGACGCGGGGCAGGTACCCAAAGTCTTCCAGCAAGGTGAACAAAGGGAAGAAAATCGCCATCGGCGGCAACATGACACTCACGACCCAGGCCGTCGCTCGATAGGCCCCGTCGATCAGTGCGCCCGACAACCACGCGGGCAGTTGGGCGGCTGCGGCAGCCGACTTGAGCGCGGGATAGCCTCGATCCAGCAGCAGGCTCGACAAGAGCGCGGAAGGATAGTTGGCTCCGACGATCGTCAGCCACAAGACGACGGCCAACAGCAGAATCATCACGGGGAAGCCGGCCCAGCGACTGGTCAGAATCCGATCGAGCGTGCGATCGAGCGTCGGACCGCCTTCGTGCCCCGAGCGGATCACCGTTGCATCGGCGATTCGCGCTGCCTCGCTAAAGATCGTCTCCACCAGTGACTGGTGCATCGCCGGGCCCAGTTCCCACCGCAGCGACGAGGCCAGAGACAGCAAATCATCACGTTTCGCGCTCTGCTCGTCCGATTTGGCGGACGCGATCCGAGGACGGGAGCTGCCGTCGAGTGGCACCGGATGCGCCGCCGCGAGTCCAGCTAAGTCGCCGGAGCGGACCGCGAGGGTGATCCGCTCGTCGCCGTCCAGCAACCGCAGAGCGACCCATTGCGCGTTGTGCAGGCCCGGAAACAACTCACGCAGGCGGCCGGTCAATTGGTCCACGGCGCTGCGCAGTTCCGCGGACCAATTCGCGATCCTCTTCGGCCGGCAAGACAATTCGCCCGTTGCGACTCCGTGGATTGCTTCCCGCAACTCGTTCAGCCCTTGTTCGAACCTTGCACTCGTCGGAACAACGGGCACGCCCAATTCCTCGGCGAGTCGCGAATGATCGACGGACAGGCCGTGTCGCTTTGCCTCGTCCATCAAATTCAAACAGATGACGGCCCGATCGGTGATCTCCAGCACTTGCAGTGCAAGGTTCAGGTTCCGATGAAGTCGAGTTGCATCGACGACCACCAGGGTCACGTCGGGCTGCCCGAACAGAATGAAATCGCGGGCGATTTCCTCGTCGTGACTTGTGGCCAGCAACGAATAGGTGCCGGGCAGGTCGACGAGTCGATAACGTTTCTGTCGAATCGTGAGCGTCCCTTCGGCTCGGGCCACAGTCTTTCCAGGCCAATTCCCCGTGTGTTGCCGAAGACCGGTCAGGGCGTTGAAGACAGTACTCTTCCCCGTATTCGGGTTTCCCGCTAACGCAATGACGTAATCGCTCGTCTTCCGATCGATACCGATGGGAGCAACGGTTTCCTTTTCTTGCGTCGCTGGACAACCGGCACACGCCGACGGGATGATCTTCATTCTACCGCCTCGTCATGCTGGCGATGTTGTACGTGGATCAGATCCGCTTGCTCCCGTCGGAGCGCAATAATCGCTCCACGAATTCGGTATCCGGTCGGATCTCCCGTCGGACTCTTCAGGACAGCGGTCACTTCGGTACCGGGCACAAGTCCCAAGTCAAGCAGACGTCGGCGCTGAAGTCCCTGACAGGCGGGGGAAATTCCGACGACGGCACGAGATTCTCCGACGTGCAAAGCCGACAATCGGTCGACCGGAATCGGCTGTGCTTTTCGCGGCACGACGGAGACCCAGATGTTGCCTGCGACAACCGGTGCCATGACCTGTTCCTCGCCGCCAAGATCCACGCGGATTCGTTCCGGGGATCGTTCCAAAACGGTCAGGCGTTGGCGGGGATGAATATTCTGGGCCCGCAGTTGCGCGTAAATTGCTTCCGGTTCGTCCTCGACGTGAACGACAATCGCAACGGTGCCCACCGGCAGGTCAATCAGCGGTTGCCCCCGCCGGGCGGGAACTTCTCCCTCGGCCGTCGGAATCGGATCCCCGTGCGGGTCAAACCGCGGATCACCCATGGTTCGGACGAGGTCGTCCAATTCGTTCGCGGAAGTCGTATGCTCCCGTCGGTCGGCCTCAAAATGCCAGTCGGCCTCGCCATACCCGGTTCGTTCGGCGAGATACGTTTCCCAGAGTCGATGGATGCGAATCACGCGCAGCGCATACTCGCGTCCCTGATCGGTCAATCGCAGACCGGCTTCCTCGGTCCGGAGGAGTCCCAGCGATTCCAATTGAGCGACCAGCTTCGTGACGTGCGACGTGCTGATCTCCAGCGAACCGGCCAGACTCTGGATTGTCCCGGTCGCTCCGACGTACTCGCAATCGTACAGGTGCTTGAGTGCATCTTCGATCACCTCCCGCTCGTTACTCCGCAAGACACGGCTCAAGCGTGCGACCAGGCCTGTCTTCGGCCAGAAAAGCAGTATGCTCAGCGCGACAAAACTGGCGGCCATCAGGAGTGCTTGGGCAGGATCGATCACAAATGGCTTTCCTAAAGAATGTAGCCGAAGTCGTGAGACTTCGGAGGTTCGTGC
>CAZFWV010000014.1:0-48196 GCA_964522605.1 uncultured Pirellulaceae bacterium | reverse complement strand
CGGTGCTCGCGGCCAGTTCGACGAACTTGAGTGCATCCTGCAGATCGTCTGGCTTGACGAGCGAGGGCAGATTCGTGGGCTGACTGCCGGAAACGTAAATCACCCAACCGCGGCAACTGGTTCCCGGCACGGGCGTACAAAACGCCCAATCTGGTGCTTCCTGTGTCTCTGGATCCGTGGGTTCCGGCAGGACCTGCCGCACGTGCACGACGCTTTGTTGTTGCCGGACCGCTTCACGGATCAACGGACCGCTCGGCTGAAAACAGTCGCCCAAATTGGAGGCCCGGTCCCAATGCAGGATTTCAATTTCAGCGGGCGGCGTTCCGCCGTCTCCGCAACGGGCAACGGCTGCCGCAGTCGCCTGGGAGACTCCGGTCAACAGCAGGTTGACCAGTCGCATGCACAATTCCTGGTCCGAGTCCGCTCCCGCAATAAGTTCGGGAAGGCGGCTGAGCGCATCGATCTGCTGACGCGCATCACGGAAAGCCAGATGCCGCAGATACTCCGCCGGGTAAAGCTGTTCGGTGACAGGATGTGGCAGTTCCAGCGAGATGTGGACCTGCTCGTCGGCGAGTGTAAATGACGTTGTCCCGATCACAAAATGCTCGCCGATCGAGAGCTTGAAACGCTCACTCGGCTGGCCGTGAAAGAAGACCGGATTCGTGGTTTCGGGTTCGGTGGCGACATGCAATCGGTTTGGTTGCCAACGCAGTTCGACATGTCGCCGCGAGATTTGCTTATCCCACGGGACGGTCCATGTCCCCTCCTCTCGTCCCACGAAGATCGGTTCGTCAATCGGCAATCGTCGTCGCCAGCGATCTTGTCGTCGGATTCCCTGGGCGATCAAATCGGCCATCGCAGTTCTCTCGATCTTGGATTGGAATTCGCCCAGCACCCGCCAGGAAAATATACCGTGGACCGGGAGAGAATCGAAGCGCGGTGGGTTCGTGTCGCGATCGGACGCCGAGCGCGGCACGATCGCACCGGTATCAACATTCAGCGGAGTCCTCTGCTTTTTCACCGCGGGCGTCGCGGCGTGAAGCGTGTGCGATCGCTCCCCATGGCAGAATGGCCGGGCCGCGGGAACGGCTGCTCGGGGTTTCCAATCCGGTGCCGTCAATTAGAATGGCGGCGTCTCGCTGAGCGCGGCGCATTGGATTCATCTCGCCTCTCCCTCCCGGCATTCGATTTGACGTGGGGAGCTTGTTACGAGCCGTTCCTACGCTTTGGCTGGCCGGCTTGGCTTATCGATTGCGCAACGATCGATCACTCCGGACACGAGACGGACCGCGCAAAACGGTTGGGCGATGAATCAAGCGAACAGGAAGGATTGGGTGTGATGCGTTTCCAGTTTCTGCATTGGATGGTCCTGGGCGCGGTTGGGGCAATCGTTGGCGGCTCGGGTTGCGGTCAGTCGAACGAGTTTCAACCGCCGCCAGATCCCATCGTGAAGGTGGCGGTCCCCGCGCCGCAAGAGATCACGAATTATTTTGAGGTGACGGGCACGACCGAAGCGGCGGCGAAGGTCGAAATCCGGGCGCGGGTCCGTGGGTTCCTGAAGGAAGTGCTCTTCACGGAGGGTGCCGACGTGACGGCAGGCACGGAACTGTATCGGATCGAACCGGAACAGTACAAGGCGGCGGTGGATGCGGCTGCTGCGAAGCTCGAAGCGGCGCAAGTGGAACTCCAGAAATCAGAAATCGAGTCCAAGCGGCAGCAATCGCTGTTCGAGCGAAATGCAACTGCGGAGCAGAACTTGGTCGCGGCGCGGGCCGCCCAGCAGACAGCCAAAGCGGCGGTCGATGCGGCTCGCGCGGATCTCGATCGCGCGAAACTGGATCTCGACTACACCACAATTCGCTCTCCAATCAACGGAAGGGTCGGTGAGACGCTCGTCGATGTGGGCAATCTGGTGGATGGGAACGAAGCGACCATTCTGACAACCGTTGTGGCTTACGATCCGATCTATGCCACCTTCGACATCCAGGAGAATCTGCTGCTGGAATTGATTGAAGCAAATCCCGACGGGGCAGCACGCAAACCCGAGGATGTGACCCGCCCGATCTTCCTGGCGCGTGCGATCGATGATGATTATCCATATCAAGGGAAGTTCAATTACGCCGATCTGGCGGTGGATGAGAGCACGGGTACGTACATGATTCGCGGAGAGTTCGAAAACACCGACCGTCGACTAGTACCCGGTCTGTTCGTTCGTATCCGGATTCCGATGGGCGAGCCCCAGCAGGCACTCCTGATTCCCGAGGAAGCCGTGTTGTCGGACCAAACGGGTCGGTTTGTCTACGTGGTGAATGCGGAAAGTACCGTCGAGCGGCGCAATGTAACGCTGGGGGCATCCCGCGGAGCGCTGGTTGTCGTCCAGACCGGCCTGAACGCGAACGATCGGGTGGTGATCGAAGGAACGCCGCGCGCCGCCGCGCGACTCGGTTCTACGGTGGAAGCCCAGAACCTGGACATGGACCAATTTCTTCAGCAGCGGAGCGGAAGCGAGGCAATGTCGGCGGATGAGCCGGAGGGGGGCGAAGGCTCGACGCCGGACTCCACCGGCGACTCGGCGAATGCCACGGAATCGGTGACCGACTAAACGACCTCCAGACCTGGGGCGACTCAATTCGATGCTTTCCCGTTTCTTCATTCAACGACCGATCTTTGCCTCGGTCATCTCGATTGTGATCATCGTGGCCGGGATCATCGCGCAGCGTTCCCTGCCGGTGGCCAAATTTCCTGAGATCTCCCCACCGACCGTTCAAGTCACCGCCTTCTACCCCGGCGCCAGTGCGGATGTGGTTGCCGAGACGATTGCCTCGCCCATCGAACAAGAAGTCAATGGAGTCGAAGGCATGATGTACATGTCGTCCATCAGCTCGGACGACGGTTCCTATACGCTCACGGTGACCTTCGAAATTGGGACCGACATGGATATGGCCGTTGTCCTGGTCCAGAATCGCGTTTCCATCGCCATGTCACGGTTGCCGGAGGAGGTTCGCTCGCAGGGTGTCTCGACGAAAAAGAAGTCCACGAACATCATCCAATTCATCACACTGACTTCGTCTCCGACACCGACGCAGCCCCAAGGCGCGCTGAACAGTCTGCAGCTGAGCAACTACGCGATGATCAACATCAAGGATGCCCTGACGCGAATTTCGGGTGTTGGCGATGTGACCGTTTTTGGAGCCGCGGACTACAGCATGCGGATTTGGCTCGATCCCTCGAAACTCAAGGCACGCAGTCTGACCGTGGACGAGGTCCTGGCGGCAATCCGTGAACAAAATGTCCAAGTCGCCGCAGGACGCATCGGACAGACACCGGCCCCCGAAGGTACCAGCTATGAGCTTGCCGTGAACACGCTGGGGCGCTTGCGCGACCCCACGGAATTCGCCAACTTGATTCTGAAGACCAGCCGTGACGGTCGGATGACACGCGTCCGAGATGTGGCTCGTGTCGAGTTGGGGGCGAAGACGTATGGTCTGGACGCGCGACTGAATGGTGTTCCGGCGGCCACTCTGTCCGTTTATCAGCTACCGGGAGCTAATGCGCTGGAAGTGGCCGACGAGGTGAAAGCAACTATGGCGCAGTTGAGCGAGGCGTTTCCGGAAGGAGTCGAATACGACATTCCGTTCGACACGACACGCTTCGTGGTCGCTTCGGTCCAGGAAGTCTACTCGACTCTTTTTATGGCCGTCGCCCTCGTGATCCTCGTGATCTTCCTCTTTCTTCAAGATTGGCGAGCGACGCTCGTGCCATGCGCTGCCATTCCAGTCTCGCTGATCGGGACCTTCGCGGTGATGGCTGGAATCGGCTTCTCGATCAATATGCTGACACTCTTTGGGATCGTGTTGGCCATCGGGATCGTCGTCGATGACGCAATTGTGGTGGTCGAGAACACGGCTCGCCATTTGGATCGGGGGCTACCGGCCAAGGAAGCCGCGGTGAAAGCGATGGAGGAGATCACGGGGCCCGTCATCGCGACGACCCTGGTGCTGCTGGCGGTGTTTGTTCCGACCGCATTCATGGGGGGAATCACCGGCCAACTCTATCGGCAGTTTGCACTGACGATTTCCGCCGCCGTGGTGATCAGCACGGTTAATGCTCTGACGCTGAGTCCTGCGCTGTGCGGCATTCTGATGCGGCCGGCCCCCGCTCGCCGAAATTTTTTCTTCCGTGCCTTCAATCAATTGTTTGATCGGACGACCGGTATCTACCGAAGTACGATCACCGCAATGGTGAGACGTCTGGCCCTCGTGATGCTCGTGTTTGCCGGACTTGTCGGATTGACCGCCTGGGGATTCGTCTCCTTGCCGACCAGCTTCCTCCCGACGGAAGATCAGGGCTACTTGTTCGTGAATGTTCAGTTGCCCGACGGTGCCTCACTGCAGCGAACAATCCGGGTGATGGACAAGCTGGATCAGATCCTGGAAAAGACACCGGGTGTGTCGGATCGGGTCTCCATCGCCGGTTTCTCGTTACTGACGGGAAATAATGGTGCCAACTTGGGAATGATCGCTGTCGTGATGGATCCGTGGGAGGAACGAACGAATGAAAGCGTGAATTCCCAAGCGGCGATCGTGGAACACTTGCGTCGCGAATTCGGCTCGATACCGGAAGCGATCGCGTTTCCGTTCGTTCCTCCCGCGATCGACGGCTTGGGCGCCGCGGGGGGATTCCAAATGCAGGTTCTCAATCGTGGTGGCGGTTCGCTCCAGACTCTGGAGGCTGTGACCCGCGAACTTGTTCAGACGGGCAATGGCCAGACCGGTCTTAAAGCACTCAACACAACCTTCAGCGCCAGTGTGCCTCAGTTGTTTCTGGAAGTGGATCGGACGAAGGTCAAACGACTGGGAATTCCGCTCAGCTCGGTCTTCGGTACGCTCCAAGCCTTCCTCGGCTCGGCCTATGTGAATGACTTCAACCTGTTTGGTCGCACGTACCAGGTGCGGGTCCAGGCCGACCAGCAGTACCGGGATCGGGCCGAGGACGTCAACCGCCTCGAAGTGCGAAATGCCCAGGGGCAGATGGTGCCCTTGGGCACATTTGTCCGCATCGACCGAACCTTCGGCGCGCAGAGTATTCAGCGCTACAACATGTTTCCCAGCGCCGCAATCAATGGCGAGCCTGCGGCCGGGTTCAGCTCCGGACAAGCGCTCGCCTTGATGGAACAGATGGCCGACCGCTCCCTACCGAGCAGCATGGGGTATGAATGGACCGGCATGTCTTACCAGGAGAAACGAGTCGGGGGCCAACAGTATTTCATCTTCGCCCTCGCAGTCCTCCTCGTCTTTCTGGTGCTCGCGGCGCAATACGAGAGTTGGACGAGTCCGGCGGCGGTCATCGCGGTCGTGCCCCTGGCGGCCCTGGGGGTCGTGATCGCCTTGCTTATGCGCCAAATGGAAAATGATACGTATACGCAAATCGGCGTTGTGCTGCTGGTTGCCTTGGCCAGCAAGAATGCGATCTTGATCGTCGAGTTTGCGCGCGAACTGCGCAGGGAAGGCCGCTCGATTCAAGAATCCGCGATCTCAGCAGCTGAAATCCGTTTTCGCGCCATTCTGATGACCGCCTTTTCGTCGATCCTTGGATTCCTGCCCCTTCTGGTGGCGGCCGGGGCAGGCGCGGCAAGCCGCCAGTCCGTTGGTACCGCGGTGGTCGGTGGGATGATCGCGGCGACATGCTTCTGTCTCCTGTTCGTGCCCGGTTTCTTCGCCGTTTTTCAGCGGCTCAGTGAGTTCCGCCAACGATCCGCCCCCGTCGCCGACCCAACGGCGTCGAGCCCGTAGAATTGCCCCTCGAAAACGAAACAGCATTTCGCTCGGACAATCCGTCCATCGATGTCGCATTGGGTGCTTCAAGGTCTTGACGTTTCAGCCCGGATTTCCGCCAAGCCGATCGGGACCCCCATTTGTGGGTTGGGACTCCCTTCTGGAAGAAAAACTCTTGATTCTTCGCGTCACATAAGCTTGACGCTCTCCTGTGACGCCCTAAGAATGGTTTAATCCTCCTAGACAGGTTGTAGATTCCCATTGCGCCGCGAATCTCCGGAATTGAGTGGAGTTTGGCGCCAGGCGGGACGTCCCGGGTGGAATTCTCGGGATGGAAGGAGTGGTCCCAAGAAGGGCGGATTAGTTTTTTTCTTATCGTCGCAAATTGTTTTGGCGTGCGAGAGTTGAAGCCGGGTCGCCCCCCGGTTGAATGGGAGACGAGAGAGCAATGGGTAAAACAAAATCGGTCGAAGATGTTGACTTAGTGGGTCGCTACGAGGCCGTGCGAGACACGTTGCTGCAAGAGCGATTCGCGGATCGAATGTCCAAGCCCTTAGGATACTGGGTGCTACCGAGTGATCGTCGATTACCGCTGGCCTTTCTCGGACGAACACTGGGTGATTTGCTTGCGACTCCTTTTTCCGAGCTATCGGCGACGCCAGGAATTGGGGAAAAGAAGATCAGTTCACTGGTCAAGCTGCTTCATCGCGCGACGGATGACCAGCCGCCGGCCGTCCCCGTCGGGATTTCCGTAGGCTCTCCATCGGCGATCGAATCTGCCTCGGACCCCGATCACTCATCGCAATTCGATCCGAGCCTCGTGTCCGAGGCTCTCTGGAGCGAATGGCGCGGTGTGGTGCGCGATCATGGGGTGGGCCAGGAGACTCTAGGTCGTCTTGCACCGTCGCTGCAGAATTTGCCCACGGTCATCTGGCAGACGCCGTTGGCATATTATCTCGACTACACCGTGGCGGAGATTCGCGGCCTGCGAACGCACGGGGAAAAGCGGGTCCGGTGTGTGCTCGAGGTTTTCCACAGTGTGGCTCAACGTCTCGCGAAGGCGCAGCCGTCGGAGAACCTGGCCGAGTTGTTGACTGCTCCGTTGATCCGCGAGATGCAGGGCTGGGTAGCGCCCCTGCTGCGGGAGACGCGGATCCCTGGTGTTGCGGAAGTCCGTGAGCGCCTGGCGATCCCCATCTTGCAGCAAATCCGCATTGATTCTGGCGAAACGGTCCATCGGCTTGCCACGGAGCGCCTTGGTCTCGCCGGCGGCCCGGTTAGTGTGCGAGCTCAAGCCCGCAATTTGGGCGTGACGAGGGCCCGCATCTATCAGTTGCTTGATGATTGCAGCAAAGTCTTTCAGGTTCGCTGGCCTGCTGGGGCTCAGCAGCTCGAAGGGCTTGCGCTACGGTTTGCCGCAGAGGACGCCGATGCGGCAACTTCGAGGCTCTTCTTTGGCGTGCGCGAACTCTGTTTCCCGGATAAGAAGCGAGAGACCGAGCCACGCCGCGAACCGGTCGCTTCGCAGCCGCGGGAGACGGCGGATGAGGAGTCATCGCTTGCTTCGGTGATCGGTCTGTCGTCATCCTGATGAGCGACCGCTCGATCCCGGGGTTCGTTCCGCGGGACGAGCGAACCTCGAGGAGAACGGCTCGTGTCTGACGTTGCGGATCGATCGATGCGCATCCGTGCTCCGTCGCGTTCGCCGCGTCAACCTCCCATCCGTCGCGCGGCCCGCGGGGACGGACCTGTCTTCCTCGATGCTGGCTTTCGACGCCGCGCTTCCTCGATCGAAATCGTCGGGGGTTCCTGTGATTCCGCTTCGCCGCATCTACTCTCGTCCGACGGAGTCGGGACCCAGCGATGACGGCGAGCGATCGCACATTCCAGCAGGCCGCAGAAGCGACCGCAGATTGTGGTGAAGCAGCGAAGACGCGGGAATGACTGGAGCGTTTCGCTGACGGTGATCCAGGCATGATCGCAGAGGGATGCAATCCGGCCCAGGGCACGCCGATGTCGCCAAAACAGTCGTTCGGCTTGTCGTCCGGCGCGAAAGCCGGTCGGCCTACAAGTTTTCGGTCCTGCAATTCGACTGGCGGGCTCGTGATCGCAACGCCAACCGGCGCGACGTAATTTGACAATCACATCGACGTCGCAATAGAAGGTGCCAAGATGCGGGTCGAGTCCCCCGATGGAACTTAAGGCACACTTTCGAAAGAAACCAGCCTGAAGGCTGGGGCCTTCCCATGGGTGCGACGCATGTGATTGGGCCGACGACGAGTCGTCGATTTGCACGTCACGTCGCGTTCCACCCCGGTGATAGCGAATCCCCCGCAGGGCACACTCGCGAGGTCCTGATGACCGCTCGATCCGCGGGGCGATCGCGGCGAGTGACACGTCTGCGGCGAATCGCGGAACGACCGAGTCGGTCCATCCGGGCGTTGCCCGAAACCCGCTCTGAAGAACATGAACGAGCGGTGCCTCGCTTGCATCCAGTCCAGCGCGGATCAGTGAGATCATCTCCTCGCGGGACGTGGGGACAAAGCGGATCTCATCGGACAGATCGTAGGGATCCCGATACGCAGGGCCGTGAGGGACGAGGACCTCACAATCTGGTGGCCGGTTTTCCAGAACCGAAACCAGAGTGTCGTCCAGATCTTCCTGGAGGCCGAGGGCGGGGATGATAATCGTCAGTCGAGACACGGGTTCGGTTCCGAGCGGTCAACGCGACAGACAGCTAATCAGTAATTCGGTTCGCCGCAGGGGCGAATTCACTGAAACTGTGCGCTGCTTCCATTCGCCCTTGTTTACGACGACTGACCCCAAAGTTGTGCCAGTTGCAGTAGCACTTGCGTTGCTTGCACCATCTCGTCGAGACACGCCCATTCCAGGGGAGAATGCGGTGCATGTTGACCGGATGAGAGATTCGGAGTGGGCAGGCCAAGTTCCGTCAGCCGCGAACCGTCCGTGCCGCCGCGGATCGCGGAACGTGTGCAAGGGTAGCCCAGTTGCTGGAAGGCGGCTTCCGCCAAGCCCACGGCGCGCGGTTCGCGTTGCAATCCCTCGGCCAAGTTGCGGTATTGGGGTGTGACCTGGACTTCCAGTTTCGCTCCGGGGAACTCGGCTTCTACGGCTCGCGCGTCCTGCTGCAAACGCTCGGCATATTCGGTTAATCGCGGCGAGTCAAAATCGCGCAGCAGAATGTTCAGTTTGACCTGAGCAACGCCTCCCTCGATGCTGTATGGGTGCAGGAAGCCTTCCCGGCCGGCGCTGGTTTCCGGCGACAGCTCATGCCGTGGGAGTCGGTTCAAAAATGCGCTCGCGGCCTTGATCGCGTTGACCAGCCGGTTCTTCCCAATGGACGGATGAATGTTGATTCCCTGGATGGTCACCGTCGCCAGGTCCGCGGAGAATGTTTCGACGTCGATCTGTCCCGCCGCAGGTCCATCGAGTGTGTAACAGACCTCGGCACCGAGCGCACCAAGATCCACGTGATCGACACCCCGACCGATTTCCTCATCACACGTAAAGAGGATTCGCAGCGGGCCGTGTGGAAGGTCAGGATGCTCCTGAAGAAGGGCGACCGCTTCCATGATGATCGCAATTCCCGCTTTGTCGTCTGCACCGAGCAGAGTCGTCCCGTCACTGGTGATCAGCGTGCAGCCATGAAGCTGGCGGAGTTCAGGGTATTCCGCGACTCGAATGACTCGGTCCGTCGACCCTGGCAGTCGGATGTCGCCGCCGTCGTACTCGTGAATGACTTGAGGTCGAACATGGCGGCCGCTGGTTTCCGGAGACGTGTCGAGGTGCGCGCTCCAGGCAATCACGGGAGTTGGTTCTTCGACCGTTGCTGGTACGGTCGCCATAACGACTCCGTGTTCGCTCTGTTCCGCATCCTGCAGGCCCAACTGTTTCAACTCGTCGACCAGCAGTCGGCCCAACTCGAGTTGACCGGCTGAACTCGGTACTTGCTTCGTCGAATCGTTCGACATTGTGTCGATCTGAACGTATTGCAGAAAACGCTGTAACAACCGCGCCTGCTGAATGGGAACCGTCATGGGATCCTCACATATCGATCAGGCTTCCAGGACCTGCTACGCTGGTGTGGCGGAGGACCGGCCCGAGGAAGGAGATTTGATGTGTCCAAAACGAAAGTCCATTACCTGGTATTCGATGTCGAAAGTGTAGCGGATGGAGAGTTGATTTCCCAGGTTCGGTATCCGGAGGAAGGACTCAGTCCGCAGGAGGCCGTGCAGCGATTTCGCGCGGAACTCCTGGAAGAGAAGGGCACCGATTTCATTCCGTACACGTTTCAGATCCCGATATCCGTGGTCGTGGCCAAAGTCGGCAGCGACTACGGGCTGCAAGATCTCGTCGTGTTGGATGAGCCCGACTATCGGCCGCACGTGATCACGGAGAACTTCTGGCGTGGATGGGATCGATATGGACAGCCCACACTTGTTACTTTTAACGGGCGAATGTTTGATCTGCCCTTGATGGAACTGGCCGCCTTTCGTTACGGACTTGCGATCAAGAATTGGTTTGCACTCCAAGCACGCAACTGGGACCAGCCTCGTTACCGATACAATCTCACGGCCCACTTGGATCTTCACGACCTGTTGGTCAACTTCGGTGCCTCCCGTTTTAGCGGTGGTCTGAATCTGGCGGCGACGCTGTTGGGCAAACCGGGCAAGATCGAGATTCAGGGATACATGGTTCAAGACCTGTACAATCAGGGTCGACTGGACGAGATTCATGACTACTGTCGGTGCGACGTTCTCGACACCTATTTTGTGTTCTTGCGGTGCAACGTCCTGACAGGAAATCTTCCGCTGGACCAGGAGCAGCAGCTTGTGGCCCAGACGAAACAATGGCTGGCGGACCAGGCGGAAGCTTCGGCGGCGTACCGCTTGTACCTTGAGAAATGGGGAGATTGGTCCAACCCGTGGGAGGCGAGAGAAGACTGACGTGGCCCATTTCAAGATCTGCTTTCGCGATCGAGTGGCTGGTGGTAGAGCGCAGCGATGCCCCCAGCAGGTCGTCCATCTGGGGCATCGCTGCGCTCTGCCCCCAGCCACCCCATGAGCAGAACAGGTTTTGGCGTGAGCTTTAGGATTATTTCGGAGTGATCGGAGAATCGGCAGTGAAACGACGACGCAGCGCGACAGCGCCGGGTAATCCTCCCTCGGCACTGGAGAACTCCGCCCAGACCGGCGAGTGATCGGAGACCTTTAGAGCCTCGGGCATTGTCAGATTGAATTCGCGTAAGAAGTCCACGACTCCGCTGCGACCGGTGAATTCCACGGTGGCTGAGCGCTGCAAGACGAGGTTATCCCAGGCATTCCCACCGGAGGTGCTCGTCGAAGTTGCGGGAATCGCGCAGACGATGGTGACCATCTGATCGAGGTCCCCCAAGTCTCCCGGAGCGAATTGCAGGTCACCGGCCAGAATCACATCGTCTTCGCCGCGTCCATCGTCGCGGACCGCGATCAGCAGGTCGTCCAGCAGGTCGCGTTCCTGTAGGGCGTGCTCGGCATCGATTCGCACATTGACGAGCGAGAAGGTAAACGCTTCGTTTGGAGCGGGCCCCGTGGCTCGAAACCAGCCAACCAACGGATCCCACGTGAACAGGTCATCTCGGTCGTCGACCGTATACAATTCGCTTCGATCCAATTCCACGGTTCGTCGATTGAACAGATAACCGTACTGCTGTTGCCGACCCACGGGACCCAGGCGAGGGCCGAGCGCAAAGTCAAAGTCCTCTCCCGTTCGGTTGATCTGGTCGACCCAACGCGGCAGGATGTCGTCGTGTTCGGCCTGGATGCCTTGAATCGCCAATACGTCAAAACGCCGGCCGAGTCGCGCCAGGATGTCGAACACGGGTGGTTCTTGAATCTTCGCTTCGTTCAAATCCTGAACGTGAAACGTGGCGACGCGAATGGCCAGGCCATTGGGCCTGCCCTGGGGGCTCGTCGGCTGAATGACAAAGGATCCCCGCGCGAGATTCCAGAGGCGGTCGGTGAGCGACTCTGCCGAATCTGCGTGGCTTGCCGACTGCGGAAAACTGCGCGGCTGAACGCGGACTTGCTGCAAGCCGACAATCGTAAAATTCTGGAAGAAAATCCAGCCGAGCCCGGCCACCAAGACAACCACAATCAACGTGACAGTCCTGTTCATTGCTCGTCTCCCCCCATCCGGTGATCGGTTCGACGAGCGACGGGGCTGCAGCCGAATTCCTTCAGCCTGATTTGCCGGCCTGTTGCACCAGATGTCCCAATTCCGGCAGAACCAGACGCTCCATGGCCAAATGGACGGCCGCGGGGGAACCGGGCATGGTCAGAATGACCGTGCGGTTCATCAGGCCGCCGGTCGTGCGACTTAACAGGGCCGCCGGGCCAATCTCTTGAAAGCTGAGCCAGCGGAACAGCTCACCGAAGCCGGGAATCGTTGTATCGAGCAGCGCCGAGATCGTCTCATAAGTCTGGTCGCGGGGACTGATGCCGGTTCCGCCGGTGAGCAGCACCGCGTCGACGCCCGGAGAACTTGTCAGGTCGCGCACTTGTCGCTCAATCTCTGTAGAATCATCGGGAACGATCTGTCGAAACACAACCTGATGCCCATGTTTCGTCAGCAGATCAACCACGATCGGCCCGCCGCGATCGGTCTGGCTCGTGCGTGTGTCACTAATTGTGAGAACCGCGCAGCGAATTGCCTGGGGCGCGGCAGCCCGATGTTCGTCTCGAGGAGATGGGTTCGAACTCATTCAACGACGACGGCAAGGAGGGACGAAGGGGCGATCGGCACCGACACAGCCAAGACGACGCGTTTTCCTCAGGGACTCACCGGGGTGACCTCGATCAATTGGACAATCTCCGGTACGGCGGCGTATTTGATCTGCCCTGCATTCAGCTTCTCACGCCACTTGAAAATCGCGGAACGCCGCTGTGCTTGTGTGTAATGAGGCATAAAGAGCGACGTCGTGCCGGTGATGTCCTTGAGCGTTTCGATGGCCGCGACGCGAAAATCGCTGGAGGGATGGTCCAGGTGCTGTACAAGCTCTTCCGCGGCACCCTCGTCAAGCTCCTGCGCCGTGTAGCCCCAGAGCATTCGGTAGAGCTTGTTGCCATCGTCGGGATGACGTTGCTCGATTGCTTGTCGTACGCTGGCTGCGGTTTCACGGTCGAGTGCAACGCATTCCCGCAACACCCGGTACTGGTCGGACCAATACGCCCTCAATCCGCTGTCGTTCATCGCCACGAGTAACGGGTCGAAATCCCCGAGGTAAGCCAGACTGCTCGCGGCCAGCGAACGAACCTCGGGCCGTCTTGAATCGGCTTGCTCCTTCAGCGAAAGCGCGACCGATCGATCGGTGGATACGTTCTCCTCCAGTCCGCGTGCGGCGAATGGATCCCGGGGCCGAGCATCCCGTGCGTCAATCCATTCGGGAAGGGCCTCGACATCATCCAGGCGTGCAGGACTGGTATCGACCATGAACAACTGCTGCCCACTTGGCACATGAAAGGCAGGAGCGTCGTCCATCTGCCACTCGATACTGCCACTCGTGGGATAGACTCGCAGAATCACATGGGGATCCGCTTCTTCGGGGTTCGTCCCGGGGATGTGTTCTCGAGTCAATTGAATTGCCAGGACCGTGTCCAGGTCGGCGAAGGACGCCAACGCGGAACGCCCGTTCCAACTCAGTTGAATCTTCGTTCCCGTCCGGGCGAAGGTCACCAGCGTGACACGGCCGAATTCGAGTCGCAAATGAGGCGTTTCATCGGCGTCAGGAAGTTCAATCACCGCGCGACTTGGGCCGACCAGAGTCCACTGCATTCCTGTCGACAACATGACCTGCGGACGGTAGGTCGGCAACGCCAACAGCGGTTCGCCGGCCAAGAGTGGAGCGCGCGAAGGAAGTCGCTGCCAGAGTTGTGTGCCGCTGTCAAAGCGCAGCAGCAACTGGTCTTCCGATAGGAACCGTCCGGCCTCTGTCGTCGCCGGGCCTTCGTCCGTCGGTGGCGATCCGTCGCTCGGTTCTCTCGACGAATCGGTTGCCAAATCCTCGGGACTGGGTGGAACAGGCAGGGGCGGTACGACACTCGAGTCCGGTGCGGAATCGGGCAGACGCGGAGCTAACGGGTTGATTAACGTCGGTGCCTCCGAGGATGCAACGTCCTCTGCGGGCACGGTTCCGGTCCCATCCGGAATGTTCATCGTGGGTCCTGTTCCCTCCTCTTCAACCGCCCGTTCCGCGTCGGGGGATTCCACGACTTCGTCAACATCCAGCGGCATCGCTGCCTCGATCCCCGGTTGCGGCCCCTCTTCAGCCGGCGTCTCGAACGCGTCGGGCTCGCCCACAGGCGGAACGATTTCGCTCGATTCGATCTCCGAAGTCGATTCTGGAACGACGACCTCGGGCGCGCGATCTTCTTCCGGAGACGTCGTCGGACCCGGCGGAGATTCCAAATCCGCTGGAGGGGTCAGCGGGGGCTCCGTCTCGGGCGCTTCGGTGCTTGCTGCCGAATCATCCGCGGGAGGAAGCGTTTCCTGTGTCGTCGTCGGCGTCTCGCTCGGCTCGCCGGGAACGTCTGCGGTGGAGCTTTGTTGCGCGATCATCTCGGTGCCAAACCCGAGCCACGAGGCGAGTGGGTGGGTGCGGTCCAGGGGGCCCATGCCCCGAAGTCCGGCCAGTGCCAGGCAAAACGCGATCAGCGCGGCGATGGCCCAAGGTTTCCACGATGCAGAGCGCCGGCGCTTGAGATAATCGGGCGCTTCGGTCCAGTGCTCGTCCTCATCCGTTCGCAACCGAACCGGTGTCGTTGCTGCGACCGGCTGCACGGGCGGGGATCCGGCGGCTGTCTGCGGTGTGATCGGGGGCGCGGCAGTCACCCGTTTTCCCGAATCCGGGGCATGGGGCAGTTGATAGATCTTCTCCTTCAACTCGGCCTCGATGTCGGCCGGCTCTCCCAAGACGAGCGTTAGAATCTGGTGGCAGGCGGCGACCTCCGCGAGCAGACTATCCGATTCCAGGCACAGCCGCTCAAATTCCGCGACCTTTTCGGGAGGCATCGTATTGTCCAAGTATTCGGCGACAAAGTTTGCGTCTTTTGCCAGCCCTTCGGCAAGCGCCGATACGGACTCACCGCGCAACTGTCCGACGACGTGCCGAATGCGATGCATCAGCTGGGTCGCAACTTCGCTCTCTTGGATCTTCTGCCCCAATTGCTGGGCATCTTCCGCCTCGAGAATATCGTCTAGATAAGCAAGCAGCGTTCGAAGGGTTAAACGCATCGGCCTCTCTCCCCGGAGTCTCAGAATTCTGCGAATCGGTCTTCTACTGAAAATAGTGGCGCGGTGGCCGACCGACCGTACAAGAATTTCCGGAAATTCATCGCACCCGCGGCGGATCGAACCAGAGCAGGGCGCCACAGCAGATTAACACCTGCAGGGCGGCCAGCACCAGTGGATGCAGCTTTGCGACCGACTCCGAGGCAAGAAGTCCCTGGGGCTCGTCCGACTTCCAGTACGACTGTCGTTCCCAACCGGCGGCAGTACGCCGCCAGTCGTCTGACGCATCGACCGAATGCGATGCTAGCTGCCGGGTGAGCCGTGGGGTCTCGACCGCGCACGCCCACCAGAAGGCAACAAACAGGAGGCAGAAAGTCGCAAGGACGCTCTTCACGCTACCGCACCGCTGAAAAAGAAAAATCGGGAGGAGAACCGCCGCCGAAAGCGGAGAGACAAGAAAGGGGACGAGAGAAATCGGGACGTCGATCATGGGCAGAGCAAGCCATGGACCGTCCGAAGCCTCGACCGATGAATTCGCCTTTTTCTCGGGGAAAACGGGAATGGAGTCCGCCTGACGCGTCGGTTGGTGATGGGTTTTGGCAACACAGACGGTGGACAACGTGGTTGATTTGCGACGCGTTGCCCGGCTTCCATCGGTGACCGTGGTCGTACTTGCCACGCATGTCGCTTTCACTGTTGTCCGTCAGGTCCGCCGGATTAGAATTGCAGGACAGTGATCAGAGCAAAGGCAGGCATTTGTCCTGTGAAGCGGTTTGGGGTTGTGCCCAATCGACAGTAGAATTGAAGTAGACGACTTTCGCAGACCGTCTAAATGCCTCTCGGTTTAGCTTGGGAAAAGAAACGTGTCGGCATATTCGCGGATTCGACAGCAGCAATTGATGCAGGAGGCGGAAGGGTATCTTGATTTGATTCGGATCGCTTCCTGGCCGACGAGATTGGATGCGCACCATCGATGCTGCCTGGCGGAGCGGGCGATTTCCGCGTTGAATCAGGCGGCGCCGGTCGAGGATTCTCGGACCGCGTATTTGCGGGGACAGGCGTATCGCTTCATGGGCAAGTACCGATTGGCGATTGTGGCCTTACGGCGAGCGATCACGACGAACCGACGCGACATCCGCGTTCACTTGGCGTTGGCGTGGTGCTACAAGCGCGTTCAGCGGCTGGATCTCGCGATCGAGACTCTCGAGGATGCTTTGGAGATTGAAGGCGACTCGGCCCGTCGGCGTGGAATCCTCCACTACAACCTGGCCTGCTATTGGAGTCTGGCGAACAACGTCGGCTTGACCTTGGCGCACTTGGCCCGCGCTTTCGAGTTCAATTCGGCCTATCGCCGGCGAGCCCAAGACGAGATCGATTTCGATCCGGTTCGCCATCATCCCGAGTTTCTCGCGTTAACCGGCGCGGTCGTCTGATCGATCGCGGATCTGAATCTCTCCCACCTGTCGCTCCGCGGTCGTGCATTCTATAAGTCCTTGGTTTTTCCAGCGTTAACGAACAGGTTTCCCTCTACCTCCAGAGGACGTCGCGTTCTGTTTCGACTGAAGGAGGAGAGGTAACCACGGATTGGACGGAGGGTACGGATCGGGACGGACAGATCCGTGGAAATCCGTTTTGTCCGTTCGATCCGCGGTTCCTCTTCTTGAGCTTCGGTTTCGCTCGACTTGTGCGTCACAGCGAGTTCGCCACTGGGAGGATGTTGTGACTTCATTCGAACAAGCAACTTGTGTATCAGTGCGAAAAGGCGTGGGAGGCTGTCTGCGCACAACAAGAGCCCTCGGCTGAAGGACCAAGGGCTCTTGCGTGCAGCTTTCCACAGGCCGCTTGAAGTGGGTTACCAGTTGAATTCAAGTCCGGCGTAACCGCCGTGTAAGACGAGCGAGTCGTTCGAATCCAGTGTCGGCGCGTAAACCATGTTGGCGAATTCCGTTTCGCGGGGAATCTGGCTCGTCGCCAAGGCAACACCCGAGGCGACCATCGCTCGATATCCGCAGGTAATCCTCCAACAGGCCGAGATGTCGTAGGAGACTCCGGCGAACAGGTCTCCGAGGAAGGCGACATCGTCCGCCGTGCGTTCGACGTTGTAGACGTCACCGGTTCCGTCGACGGTAGCGAAACCGTTGCCTCCCCAGATGAACTGTTGGTGACGCATATGGTTGCCGTAAATGCCGAAGGTCGTGCCGGCATTCACGGATAGAGCGCCCCAGACGTAATAGTCCATTCGGCCCCCGACCTGAAAACCCAAGAGGTTGTTTTCGACGTCGATGACGTAGTCCAGCTCATTGGCGGGATCATCCCCGAAGGCGTCACTCGTGAAGTCTGTCGCCAAGCTGAAGTTGTCATCGAACTTCAGATATCGAATGCCGGCAAGAAGCTCGAAATGTACGCAACCGTTTCGTCGATACGGGTTGCGAATCAAGTTCAACTCAATATTGTGAGCCTCGAACTTGCGTCGTAAGCGATGACGCTGGGCCGGGTTACTCGGTGTGCCGTACCACAGCAATACGTCGTCGGTGAAGGCCCCGTTATCGTAAACCAGGTTGTCAAAGCGGATCGGGGACGTGAGATCCACGTTCAGGCACGCGTTGCAGACGTTGGCTTCCGCTTCATTGGGGACCAGACCCCAGTACCCGGCCTCCACACCCCAGGTGTTGCAATTGAAGTAGCGACCGAACCGCACGCCGGCGCCGCCTTGGTATCCGGTGTCCGCATCGCTGGATCGCAGCAGCGGGTGTCCCCAGTTGGCCCCGTCGTAGCTCAGCGGAACGCGTGCATCATCGGCGCGCGTCAGAACGAGGCCGTAAACTCCACCAAACCAGTTTCCACAGCCACACGTTCCGCAGGCGGCTTCCGCGCAGGTTGCGTCGGTACACGTTGCGTCCGCGCACGCGGTGTCGCTGCAGACCTCGCCGCCACAGGCTCCGCAGTCGCCGTGATGCGCCGAGAACAACCCATGGAGCCAGCCACCCCCATGTCCGCCCTGGGCACATTTGTTGCAGAAGGCCCCCGTGGTGTAAGCTCCGACCGGGCTCGGACTGGCAGCTTGGGAGTAATCGTAGAGTGGACCCGCGTGGCCGTTTGCGGCCGCGGAACCGTTGTTGCTTGGTGGCGGCGGAGCCATGGGCTCCGGCAGAGGTTCCGCTTCGCCGCTCTGTCCCTCGACGGTGGCGGCTTCCGGCTGATCGGCCTGTCGGTAACTCAGATATTGAGCACCGGGTGCCTGGGCAGTCCGCTCCCAGACCGACTGACCATTAGGCCAGGGGATCGTGCTCAGCGTTTGAGCGTGAACAGTGAAAGGGGGGACCAGCAGCGTAAGCAGCAGCCCCCAACGAACGGATTCCTTCATCGTGTGTCTCCTTACGTCGAGAACCGAAGTACAGCCTTCGGCTCGCCCAGCTGATAGGTTCAAGCCCGGAGAACGCAGAAGTGCCACATGATGGAATCCGTTCCGCGTCTAGCATTTCCTTATGCGCTGAAGACGCTTCTTGCTTCCCGTCCTAACCATTGGTTTGCACTCGACCGAGACTGTTTCGCGCATGGATGCATCGCAACACGATACGCACCAGAAGCTGCCGAGCTGCATCAGCTTGTAAATCGACGTCCACGCGAACTGGCTGTCGCCCGAATCGTCGTTCCCGGGGGAAATCCATCTCCCATCAGGCGTGCAATCGACATCTGCGAAATAGGCTCCCAGATTTGCGCCGCACTAGACCGACTGCGCTGAGTCTACGGACCGCTGAATGTGCAATCTCCGCGGTCGTGGTTGCATCAGTCGCACATCTTGCGCTGAATCCGCCAATCGGGTAAGCGACGCGGGCGGCGTTCGCGGGAGCAGCACGAGCGGACCGGGATGCGAGCCGGCTCACTCCCGCACGGCGCACGGCGAAGAAGTCGTTTTCCTGGTGAGAAATCGAGTGACGCCTCCAGCCTTCAGCCTTCAGCCTCCAGCCTCCAGCCTACTACAGGCCGCAGCCCGGTCGCTCCGCGGATGATCGTCGCGCGACCGCATTTGGAGCACCTCTGCTGCGAGCTGCCGGTAGTCTTCGGACCCGTTGGAGTGGGGAGCGTACTCGAAAATCGTCTGGCCAAAGCTCGGCGCCTCGGCCAAGCGAATGTTCCGCCGGATGCGTGACTGAAACACGACTGCTCCGTGCCAGGGGCATTCAGGTTGTTCCACGGCAGAGAGGAAATCCTCAACGTCGCCCGTGACTTCCTGCGCCAGGCGTGTCGCCGATTCGTAGAGGCAGAAAACGACGCCGGTCATCCGCAGATCACGGTTCAGTCGTCGGATGACGACTTCGATTGTCTCCAGCAGCTTGCTCAACCCGTGCAGCGCTAGAAAGTGGGGCTGCAGGGGCAAGAAGACCTCCTGGACCGCAACGAGCGCGTTCAGCGTCAACAGCCCGAGGGAGGGCGGGCAATCGATGATCAGATAGTCGAAATCCTCTCCGTCACGCTGCAGGTTATCTCGCAACACGACTTCCCGTCCGACCTCACCGGCCAATTCCAATTCGGCGGCTGCCAAGTCGATGTGCGATGGAACGAGCCACAGATGGGGGTTGATCTGGCACCGCACGTCGGCCAGGGCGGCGTTGCGGATCAAAACGTCATAGATCGAGGTGCCGGAACCATGGGGCGTCACTCCCAGATGAAGCGAAGCGTGAGCCTGAGGGTCGAGATCCACGAGACACGTTCGCTGGCCACGTTCGGCGAGGGCTGCGCTCAAATTGACCGCCGTGGTCGTCTTCCCGACTCCCCCTTTTTGGTTGATGATCGCGATAGAACGCATGCTCGGAACTCCTTTTCCGGCTCGGCTCGCTCCAGGAATTGCCCGGTTCAGGGCGGCATTATAGACCGGTTTCCCATTCTGCTCCTAGACGAGTCGCGACGCGGATGGCGCAGCGGCTCCTCTGTCCCCCGGCCCCTCCGAGTCGGGGCATGCTGGCTAGT
Organism: uncultured Pirellulaceae bacterium; assembly: GCA_964522605.1. Classification (GTDB taxonomy): domain Bacteria; phylum Planctomycetota; class Planctomycetia; order Pirellulales; family Pirellulaceae; genus CAVZLD01. Next base: position 28,166 of record CAZFWV010000014.1, on the reverse strand, counting down.
TCCGCCGCAGTTCGCAAAATTCATGCCGCATGCGCTTCGCGCGAGTGTGTGGGTTTCCGGGCTACCCCGGGCTTGGCTCGAGGGGACCAATTAGTACACAATAGGCGGTTTGGCGCCACGGCTTGCCCGAGTCGTTTGACTCGAGCGCAGACCGATCCGAGGGGCAATTCCGGGTCCCGCCGGCGTTGGAAATATGCCGCGGGGGAGATCCCGCGAGTCGTCAAATCTCAGCCTACCGGGGCTCCATGGATCACGCGATATGCGGCAGATTGGCAGCCTGACGGATGCCGAGCAGTCCCAACTGTTCGCCGATTATTTGCAAACGCAGGGCATTGCGGCGCACGCCGAGCAGGACGAGGCGCAATGGGCAATTTGGGTCCGCGACGAGAATGATGTCGATCGGGCGCGCGAAGAACTGTCTACCTTTCTGCAGGATCCCGTTGCCCCCCGCTATCGTGAAGTTCGCCGTGAGGCGCGCCGTCTGCGTGACCAGCAGCAGCGGGCGCAGCAGGCGGCAGCGCGGCGGACGATCGATATGCGTCGACATTGGAGCCGGCCCATTACGCGGCGAGCTCCGCTGACGATGATCCTGATCGGCGTGTGTGTCCTGGTCGCCTTGACATCGAATTTCGGTGCCCCTCGAAGGATCGCCGGTCGGGCTCAGTACGGAATCGTCATGCGGACGCTGGGTTTCTGCGACCTGAATCGCTACGCTTCGCAGCCGGAAGATGGGTTGCAGGAAATTCGCCAAGGGCAACTCTGGCGCCTCGTGACCCCGATCTTTCTGCACTACGGTCTGATTCACCTCGGTTTCAACATGTTCTGGTTGTATTACTTGGGTGCGCAAGTGGAAATGCGGCGGGGCAGCTGGAGTTTCGCCGGGATGATCTTGCTGATGGCCGTCTTCTCGAATCTGCTTCAGTACTTTGTGGGCGGTCCCAACTTCTTGGGGATCTCCGGCGTCAATTACGGGCTGCTCGGCTATATCTGGATGCAAAAGACGTTTAACCCAACTTCGGGGTATCTTGTGAGCGATTCGACGATTGTGATTCTGCTGCTGTTTCTCGTGTTCGGCTTTGTCGGGGCATTCGATAAGATGGTTGGGGGCGTTGCCAATTGGGCCCACCTGGGCGGGTTGATTGCGGGCATGGCCCTGGGCTACGCCCCCGTTTTGCGCCAGCGGCTCTGAGGCGTCAGGCTGGAGGCTGGAGGCTGGAGACGGGAGACTAAAGTCTTAAGCCTGCAGCCTTCAGCCTCCCGTCTTCAGCTGCTCGCTGAAGAACTCGACCAAGCCGGGCCCGATGTCGATCAGTCGTGAGATCGTTTGTGGCTGGTCCGCCAGACAGGCATATGTGGCTTGTTCGTCAAAGGACACGACCGTCTGACCGGAAGCATCGCGGAAACAGAGTGCGTAGGTCCAGCGAGGTGGCGTGTCGGGCGGTGAGCTGGACCAGTCGTGGCTGGCATCTTGGATCAGTGCCTGGCGAGCGTGGATGAATCCGGGCGCCCCGTGGACGGAAACGCGGCGGCTGATCGCCCACGATTGATCGCCGATCGGGACACCGTCCCCCGAATCCGTCGGGGGATCCGCCGCATGGGGCTCGAGTTGCCACAATTCGCAGTCGTCCGCCAGACGGATCCGTCCGGCGTGTTCTGCTCCCCAGACCGCCAGCACCCGGGCGCCACGTAGGTACTGGTGCCACCAGGCAAAGGCCGCGGCGAGGATTGCCACGACGACCATACTGATAATCACGAGCTTTCCACGCTGAAGCATGCTCGGCGTTCCTCCCCCGATTCTCGGGCTGCGATGTCGCTAGTATATTTGGACGGTTCCCGCGCCCCGCCGGGCACGTTGGCGGAGCGTTCATCGCCGGGATCACCAAATCCGATCAAAGCCGCATCGCGGATTTTGACCGGCGAAGATTTGGAGTACAACGATGCCTGATAAGTTTGATCCGTACCGCGAAGCCCTGGTAGTCGAGGCTCAGACGGTCTGGCCCACCGAGCTGCCTGAGGTATCGGAGGCCGAGAAAGAGCGCATCGAGACGCTCCTGCATGCCGATCCGGCCAGTGCCTCCCGACTGACCTATATTCGCATGCACACCGGGTTCTGTCGCGAGATCACGGTCACCGAGGAAGATCTAGCCCGTGTCGGCAGCGGATGAGAGGTTGATGGTGTCGGAATCGGTCTTGTGTGTTGACGTCCAGCTGGGGACCCGCAGTTACGCGATTGACATCGGAACCGGCCTGCTCGATGAATTGGGGGGGCGCCTGGAACGCCATGGACCGTTGACACACGCGGTCGTCATGACGGATGACCATGTTCTTCCCTATGCACACCGTGCGCAACAGAGTCTCCTTGATCGAGGCGTGCGGGTGGATCTCTGCTCGATTCCGCCGGGAGAACCCAGTAAGTCGGTGTCGCAGTCCGAGCAATTGTGGCAGCAGCTGCTGTCACTGGGCAGCGATCGCAAGACGCTCGTCGTCGCGGTGGGCGGCGGTGTGGTCGGGGATTTGGCTGGATTCGTGGCCGCCACGTACGCACGCGGACTTCGTTTCTGCCAGGTTCCGACCAGTCTGTTGGCACAAGTGGACAGCAGCGTCGGGGGCAAAGTGGGGATCAATCTGCCGGCCGCCAAGAACATGGTGGGCGCATTCTGGCAACCGCAATATGTCCTGATCGATACGCAGGTGCTCGATACGTTGCCCGACCGGGAGTACCGGAGTGGCTTGGCCGAGGTCGTGAAGTACGGTGTGATTCTGGACGCCGATTTCTTCGCCGATCTCGAGCGAAATGTGATTCCCCTGCGAACGCGGCAGGCCGATGTTCTGCGTCGTGTTGTCGCGCGGTGCTGTCGCCTGAAGGCGGATGTCGTCGAAGCGGATGAATGCGAGCAGACAGGGCGTAGGGCCGTGTTGAATTTCGGGCACACGTTTGCCCATGCGCTGGAATCGGTCGGCGGTTATGGCGAACTGCTGCACGGTGAAGCCGTGGCGATCGGGATGGTCTGTGCGGCGCGCCTCTCGGAACGACTTGGACGTACCGATTCCGCATTTACCGTACGTCTGCAGCGACTGCTGGAGGAATTGCAGTTATCAACGCGATTGCCGCCGCTGGACGAAGACGCACTACTCCAGGCGATGCAAAGCGACAAGAAGGTGGAACATGGACGACTGCGATTCGTCCTGGCCAGTCGCATGGGTCATGTCGAACTCGTGTCGGACATCGATCCGACGTTGATCCGCGACGTGCTGCGGGACTCGCGGTGATCCTCGAACCGGGTGAATTCGCCCTCGTGACTCCGTAAGAGTCGGTGGGAAATGCAGGGAGCATGGCCGCGGAAAAACGCGGGAAGGCGCGGAAAAGCGTCGAGGCCAGCCCGGGGCAAACCAAGGACAGGCGAAGAAGTCCATTCCTGTGGCGCGACCCCTGAGGTGTTGATTGGCGGCCCGTGATACAAGCCAAAGGAAACTGTGTTCGCGAAAGATTCCGACGAAGAGGCCGAATGGATCGCGGTGGTGGGACTGAATGCGGTCCCGGGCATCGGTCCACGGACGTGTCATGCCTTGCGTGACGCGTTTGGCAGCCTGGCGGCCGCCTGGCAGTCGCCTGTGGCCGACTTGGGTCGAGTTCCAGGAGTCGGCCCAGTCCTCGGGCAGCGAATTGTCGACGCTCGAAAGAGCCAGTGGGCGCGCCACGAGATTGAGCGGTGCCGCGCGACAGGCATCGAGTTAATCCCCGACTTTCATGCCGACTACCCGCGGTTACTGGCGGAGATTCCCGATCCACCCACTCTGCTCTATGTGGAAGGCCAGCGTCAGCCCCAGGACGCCTTGGCCGTTGCCATCGTCGGTACGCGGCACGCGACCCAATACGGATTGCGGCAAGCGGAGAAACTTGCAGCGAGTCTGGCCCGCGCGGGAATCACCGTCGTCAGCGGTCTGGCGCGCGGAATTGATGCGGCGGCCCATCGGAGTGCGCTGGCTGCCGGCGGTCGGACGTGCGCCGTGCTGGCCGGGAGTCTGCGCGAGATCTACCCGCCCGAACACAAAGAACTGGCGAGCCAGATTCGACACCAGGGCTGGCTGATCAGTGAGAGTTCTTTGGATGCCAAACCGCGGCGCGGCTGTTTTCCTCGTCGGAATCGCGTCATTTCCGGCTTGTCGCTCGGCGTGGTCGTCGTAGAAGCGTCCGAGCGATCGGGTGCCCTGATCACGGCGCGGCATGCTTTGGAGCAGGGACGGGATGTGTTCGCCGTTCCGGGACGAGTCGATCAGCGGAATTCGCGCGGTTGCCATCGGCTGTTACGCGATGGGGCCAAGCTGGTTGAAGGCGCCTCGGACGTGCTCGAAGAGCTCGGGCCCTTGGTTGAATTGCTGCCCGATGGGAATGGGCTGACGGTCGGTCGTCCCGCAGAGCTGCAATTGAATGATCAGGAGCGTGCGGTGTTACAAGTGATCGAAACTGAACCGACACCCATCGATCAGGTCGTCCTCCGCAGCGGTCTGACGGTTGCCCGTGTGCTTTCCACCTTGAGCGTTCTGGAGATGCGCCATTTGGTGCAGCGGTTGGCGGCCAATCGCGTGATGCGAATCGCGTAAAGCCACTTCGTGTTGGAGGTTGCGCAGTTTACAGGTTGATGGCTCGGAAGAGATGACTGCACCCTCCCGCACCGGAGCTCGCGGCTTCGGGAAGACTCAAAAATAACTTCGTTGTTTTCCATCGAGGGTGGCTGGGGTCGAGCACAGCGAGCCCCCAGATCTCGCAGCTGGGGGCTCGACGCTCGTTCCTCGCGTCTCGACCCCAGGCACCCAAGACCCAGGCACCCATATGCCGAAGTTGTTCTTGAGTCATCCCTTAGGCGGCCTCCGCTGCCGCGATTCGTTCGGCGATCGGCGGATGACTGTGTAACAGCAGAACCTCCCAACGAGGCGGATTCAACTCCGCTTTGTTCATTCGGGCAAGTTTCAAGAAGAAAGATCGGAAGGACTCCGCATCGCCCGTACGCCGTAAGGCATAGCGGTCGGCCTGTCGCTCGAAATGTCGGCTCACCGCATGCTGGAGCGGCTCGATCAGGAATGTGAAGAGTTGAATGACGAGCAGCAGGAAAGGAAGCGCATAGACCGGCAACCGTGCGTAGTCCAGTGACCCCTCGATCTGCCCGACCCACACGGACAGACAACGGTCACAGACAAAGAAAGCCGCAAGACTGAACAAGACGCCGACGGTAATCAGCTTCAGGGTGTGTCGATGGACGTGATGACCGATTTCGTGGGCGAAGACGATCTCGATTTCCTGCGGCGAGAACGCATCCAGTAGCGTATCGCCCAGGACAACCCGACGTGTGGCCCCCAAACCCGCCAGGTAGGCGTTCGCCTTCGCCGTTTCTTCACTCATGCCCATCCGGTAAACGCCCTCGATCGAAAGCCCCGTGCCCTGGGCGATCTGTTCCAGGCGGGACTTCAACTGCTCGTCGTCCAATCGCTCGATCTTGTGAAACAGCGGCTGAATCAGAATCGGCGCTAACTGACCCATCAACACAACCAAGAGGAAGTAGGCTGCCGCGGCCCACAGCCACCACGTCGGGCCGGTCAGCCAGATTAACCAGTAGAGGCCTAGCATCAAAACGCTGCCGAGCAGCAGCGTGAGTAGAATCATCTTTGTGTATCGCCACAACCAGGCGCCAAAGCTCTGGCGACTCAGTTGATAGTGATGTTCGAGCAGATGTCCGGCGTAGAAGGAGAGTGGAAACGAGACCGCGACGTGGAGCAGCGTGACAACCAGGTACATCGCGATCAGCCGGAGCGTTGGTGACTGCAGCATCGGAAATGTTTGCAGCCAGTGATCGAGCGGTCGGGCAAAGGCAAAGGCCATCGTGGCCAGATAGACCAGATCGAGCACGCGATCAAAGAGGTCGCACGTCAGCTGTCGGCGTCCGTACTCCCGGGCCTCGACTTGCTGTGCTTCCGTGAATTCGGCAGAGGACTCGGGGCGCGGCGGGGAGGAGTTCGAAGCGGAGTCGGAAGCGGAGTCGTTGGGTACATTCATCAGGCTTCAATCTGGTGGGTGGATCGGAACGGGTCCGGGGGCAACCCGGCTGTAGGCATGGAACAGGAGCAGCGTGAGCGCTGCGAAAAGGTAGCCGATACTGAAACGGACGACCCACTCCAGCGGTTCTTCCGGCAGTTGCCAAGGCCAAAAGACTGGGCTCCCCTCCAGCGGTGAATGGATCACGCCGAACGCTGTGCCGAGAGCCGCGACGGCCAGATAGCCGGCGGCGATGTGCAGCCGGCGATCGATCATCGCCGCCAGGGACGAGGCCCAGAGCAGGCTGGTCACAATATATCCGTTCGCCAGAATTCGCAGAACCTGAAACTCCTCCCGCAAGGCTGGTGTCAGTGACTCGGTATTTCCGGCGACCACCTTGTCGACGTAGATCAGCGCCAGATAGGCAAGGGCTGGGATACAGGCCATCGCAACCGCCGGGAAATGGCGCTTCGGCGTGCTGGCGAAGCTCTGCGCGGTGATTTCCAGGCCGATGAAGACCAGAATCGGAAACACGGCTGCCTTGGGAATCACTACATAAAGATAGCCGAAGTAGCCCAGGACTCCGGCACTGCCGACGAATAAGGCTGTGGCCAAGGTGTAGGCGGCCCGACCACCCATCGCCTTATAGGCGGGATGCCCAATGTACGGCGTACTTTGGATGACGCCCCCGCAGAGACCGGCGACCAAGGTCGCAATTGCTTCGACTGCGACAACTTGACCCGTGTCGTACTCGTCGCCGGCGGCCGCGGCGCTCTCGGTGCAATCGATTCCCCCGACGACGGTAGCCAAGGCAAAGGGCAGAATCACCGGCGTGTATCGCAGCGCATCGAGCAAGGCCTGCGTCCACTCCAGCCGAAATACCTCCAGCCACCCGGTCGGCAGCAGGCCCTGGGCCGGATCCATGGCCGGGGCAGACGTGTGCAGCCAACCGGCCCAGCGCATCAGGTGAAACATGGTGCCCGCAACCACTACGGCCAGAAGCGTGCCGGGAATCCGCCGCGGCAGGGGGATCCGCCCGATCAGTGTGCTCAGCACGATCGCCAGCGCCACGAGTCCGACAATGGGTGTGTGGAGAATCTCCAGCAGCGGGAGGAAACTGATCAGAACCAGGGCGATTGCGGTCAGGGAGCCCAGCAGTCCGGCACGAGGTACCATCCGCCGAATCCATCCCGAACCCGCCGCGCAGGCAAGTTTGAACACGCCGCTGATCAAAATTGCACAGATTCCGATATGCCACGTGTGGCGCGCGGCAGCCTCCACCGGCATGATACTTCGGGCCTGAACAAAGGCCGGACCGAGCACGAAGAAGACCATGCCAAAGGTACTGGGTGTGTCCAGTCCGAGCGGCATCGCGGTGACGTCGGTGCGGCCCGTGCGGCGGGCATATCGCAGCGCCATGGCAAAAAACAACAGATCCCCCACAAGGACCCCAATCGCCGTCCCGGGAACCATATATTGCAGAGCGAACTCTGTAGGAAATGCAAAAGCGGCCGATAGCAGGCTGACTGCCAGCAGAAGATCGGCGACGTTATCTAACATCAAGCCAAAAAAGGCGTTAACGTCGCCCGGCGCGGCCCAGTGATAATCTGATTTCGACATCCCAGTAACTTGGGCATGGATTTTGCTTCCAGGTGAGCCGTCGAATGTATTCCTGCCAACACTGGCTGTCAATTCTCCTTGGCGTTCGCCTAACTAGCTGATCACGGATCGCAACGTGCCGCCGCACGGTTGTCGGTCGTCGGGGGATGTCCGGATGGCGGGGGGGCCTTTCTCTCGAACTCTTTTCCCATGGGGTTCGTAACCAACAATGATTCCGGAAATCACGCAACAACGAGTGTTCCAAACTGACGTGAGTTTATTGACCGACGAGGAATTGCTTCTCCGGTACCGGGAGACCGGAGATCGGGAGGCGTTCGCTCAATTAGTCGGGCGGTACGAGCGAGAATTGTACAGCTACTTGTACCGGTACACGGGCAGTGCGGAGATGGCCGAGGATGCCTTTCAAGCCTCATTCCTCCAGGTGCACCTGAAGTGCGACCAATTTGAACTGGGGCGGAAAGTACGACCGTGGTTGTATGCGATTGCGACAAATCAGGCGATCGATGCACAGCGACGGAACCGACGTCATCGGATGGCGAGTCTCGACCGAATCAATTCGCGACACGACGAGGACCTGGGGAAGCTGATGGACTTGTTGGTAAGCGAAGAGACCGACCCTCTGGATGCGGCCGACGCGAAGGAGGATCAACGGTGGGTGCGCCGCGAGATTGCCGCGCTGCCGGAACATCTGCGAGCCGTGATTGGATTGGTGTATTTTCAAGGACTGAAGTACCGTGAGGCTGCCGAGGCGCTCTCGATTCCCGTGGGTACCGTAAAGAGTCGGTTGCACACGGCGGTCTTGAAGCTGAACGAGGCTTGGCAGTCCACCCATGTCGAACGAAACTAAGCAGACGAAGTGAATCGATGCGCGACGACCTATTGGGTTTTGTGTTAGGAGCTTTGGACGCATCCGAGCACGAAAAGATTCGGCGGCGGCTGGAGCAGGACGCGCAACTTCGAGAACAGTTGAGACGCGTTCAGGAACGTTTGGACCGGATCGATGTGGACCGGCAGCCATTCGAACCCCCGGACGGACTTGCGACGCGCACGTGCCAGCTCGTGACGCGGCTTGCCGATTCGGCGCGGGAGAACTCCAAGGCTCCCTCGGACTCGAAAATACCTTCGCTGACACCGGCCTCGCGCGTGGAAAGAGCGTCCGACGGCTCTCGCTGGACCATGCCGGATGTCGTCGTTGCGGCGGGTGTCTGCTTTGCCATGGCCTGTCTCTTACTGCCCGCAGTGCAGCAGAGCCGCAATCGGGCACTGGTGGATCTCTGTGCGAGTCGTCAGCGTAACGTGTTTCTGGGGCTGAATCAGTACAGCAGCGATCGGGGGTACTTTCCCGTGATTCCCGCCCGAGGCAATGCCGCAGTGGCCGGGATCTACGCCACGAAGCTACTCGAACGGGAGTTGGTTCAGGACGCAAACGACTTTGTTTGCCCGGCGGCGACCGGCAGCCGATTGGTCGTGGGAGTGCCCACGTCGATGCAGGAAATCTACAGCGCCCGCGGGCCCCAATTGTGGAAGATCTATCATGCGATGGGCAAGAATTACGCCTATCGTTTTCCTCCGGTCGTCAATGGTCGTCTGCAGCGCGTGCGGAATCAGGGGCGAACCAATTTTGCGCTCCTCTCGGATGTGCCCCTGATGCAATCGGGCAATAGTGCCATCTCGAGCCACGGTCGAGGCCAGAATGTGCTCTTTGAGGATGGGCACGTGGCCTATTTGAGTTCGCGCTGGCTGCTGGATGACGATTTGTTCGTGAACCGTTGGGGGCTTGTCGAGGCACCGCTGGATTCGGATGATTGCGTGCTGGCCCCCAGCTACTCCGCGCCGTTGCCGCGGATCCAGTCCGTTGGTGCGGCTCTTGCGGCGCCGAGTGAATGAACCGAGTAGGAGCGTCTCACATGGTTCGACTGGTTACGACGATCGGGGTTTCTGCCGTGTTGGCTGTGCTTCTAACTGCGCTTGGCTGCCAGAAGTCGGTCGACCCGGCCGTGTTGCAGCAGCGACAGAAGTTGTTGCTCACGGCCGAACCCGCCGACGCACTCGGTGTGGTGGAAGCGCGGAAAGTTGCCACCGAAACCCCTCAACCGATCGTGCTCGTGGGACGGATTGGTGCTGGTCCGTCGACGACTTGGGATCCCCAGAAGGCCGCGTTTGTCATTGCCGACCTGGGTTCTTCCCCCGATGACTTTGCCCACGACCACTCCGGCGATCACGACCAGTGCCCCTTCTGTCAGGCCAAGGCGGATAAGACGGCGGAGCTGACCGCACGAATCGAGGTCGTAGATGAAACCGGTCAGGTGATTCCCATCGATGCACGCCAACTCTTGGCGATTCACGATCACCAGACCGTCGTCGTGCGGGGCGTGGGACAACTGGACGCACTCGGCAATCTTGTCATCGCCGCCGATGGCGTCTACGCGGCTCCCTGACCACGGTCCCGAACGGGTCGAGGAACGACCGCTTCGCGGTGCCTTTCGTAGGCTGACTTGTCTCAAGTCGGCATTGGCGTCCCGAACGGCCGATTTTTTCCACTTCGCGGGTTTCTCAGGCGCACCTATTCGCCCAACCCGTAGCCGAAGTCGCCAGAGCTCGGCTTCAGGGTAGGGAAACCGTGCTTCTCCGCTTGGGCAAGGAGCGACGACGCAGTTGTCGTCCCACCGCATCTGGTGTTGACCAATTGCCACAGATCGCCTGGCGCGGCGGGCGGGCTCGTGCCGCTAACCTATTGCTGGCGAACTGGTTGCAGCGATCAGTCAAACGAGAACGAACTCCTTCTGGCGATTGGCACCTGGATTGCTCCTGCAAGGGTGCCATGTGGGTCCGCGAATTTTCGATTCTGGCTGCAACGATTGCCGGTCACGCACCGGCCATCATTCGTCGTTCCCCGGGCCTGCCCGAACGCCAGTTGCACGCCTATTGGGTCGCATCCCGCAGTCGTCTGAACCGGTGGGGTGCTCAATTGCGTCGGTTGCAGCTGTTGCAGGCCGCGGGTGTCCTGAACCCGTCCGTCGATGCGGACGAACTGCCCGTTGTCTGGGAGATCCTGATGAGTGAGATGGTCACGCGCGTCTGGTGCGCGACACTCGACGGGATCGACGAACGTCTGAAGGTGCGAGAGTACAGCCCGATCGGTCGGAGCGTCTACCTGGGACACCTTGAAGCTCGACAGCGCGTATTGCAGCTCCTGGTGGGCGCACACCGGGACGGCCCGATCCGATTTTGGTCGCTGAACCAGACACGGCTGTTCGTCGAACGTTGGACGGACCTGTTACTCGCCAGTATGCCGACACCGAGTCTCGCCGTTCCGTATTGTTTTGACGAGCACCGCGTGATGACGCTTCATGCGGCGGCGTCGCGGCAGAATCCGCGGGTCCATTCTGCGTCATTCCTGGCGGTTGTCGCCAACGAGTTGTTTTCGAATCCACTCACCACCTGCACGGCGAACGAAGATCTCCATCGGCGTGTTCATCAGGCAATTTTGGGCTGTCTCGCCGATCCGCTGTTCAGTGGAACGGGTGTCTGGGAGGGGCAGTGGTCGGTTCGAATGGAGTCGGTGACCGATGAGCTGTTGCTGCAACTTGACGCTTGGCTGGGGCAGTCGCCCACTTCGCCGCGTCGCTCACGCGGCAGCGAAGGGACTTTGGGCAGGTTTTAATGGTTAATGACGGCGGCGCAGCCAAGGATCCAGAACGACCTACGGACGTACAGCGTTTATGGCGAGGACCTTTGTCCGCACCGCCGTGAATCATGCTCCGTGATCTTGTCCGCCTTGTCGCGAAACGGGCCTCGAGAGCGGCTCGAATGCCGAATGGTAACGGCGAACGACGGTTGATCGCACGGGGACGTCGCTTGATGTCCGTGTGGCTTTTCCGATATCCTAAAACGAGTTTCGCTGTTCTGGCACTCTGGAGGGTTCGCTCGCGCGTTCCGAGTGCTGATCCCGCGGGCCGTTTTTAGCCCAGGAGTCGAACCCCGAAAGCGCGACGAATCGGTCGGACGGCATCGCCAGATCATGAGTGAATTCCTCTACTACTATCACGCGGTAGAGCCGGCGACATGGTTTTATCTGTCGTCCTTGCTGATGATTGGGCTGTTCTTTAAGTTCAGCCGTTTCTGGAGTGTGCGTAACCTGGATTTGATACTGTTGATTCTCTTGATGCCGGGGCTGTTGTTTGTCCATTACGGCCGTCAATTGCACGCTCAAGAACTGGAGCGAATCGCGGCGGCTGCCGCCACGAGTTCCAACGCGTCGGAATCGTCCGCCCCGCCGGCGAATGTTGCCACCCCAGTGTCGTCGGCAGCGGTCGCCAATGAGGCGGAAGATCAACTCGTACTCACTCACGGTCAACGTGTCCAACGATATGGTTATTTGTGGCTCTTTTGTGGCGGACTAGTGTGGGTTGGCCGTTTGTTGGCCGATCCCACGATGGTCCGTCGTCCGCTGTTGGAACCGAATCTTTCGGCCGGTGGTTTGACTTTCATCGGCTGTTTCTTGTTTGTCTTCTTGATGGCCAACGTGATCAGCCGTCCCAGTTACGACATGTGGGCGACGATGCCGGAGGCAGAAGAGGTCTCGTTGGCACCGCAATCTCCGGACGAGGAGGTCCGGCTGGTACCGCGCGAAGGGCCGGGGTACGCACTCTTGGGGCGATTGCCGACGTCGGCACAGAAGACCTTGGCGATTCTCGCGCATCTGGCAATCGTGATCGGGATCGTCCTGATTGGATACTTCCATTTTGACAACATTGTGATGGGGATCGGTCCCGCGACGTTGTACTTGATGTTGCCTTACACGGCACTGATGACGAACAAGGTAACCCATGCGCTGCCGGCTGCGTGTCTGGTGTGGGCCATTCTTTCCTACCGGAGACCGCTCGCCGCCGGGGTATTGCTCGGATTGGCCGGTGGGATCACCTATTACCCGTTGTTCCTGTTGCCGCTGTGGCTCAGCTTTTACTGGCCGCGAGGCTTATTGCGCTTCGTGGCCGGTGTCGTCATCATGTTGCTGATCCTGATGTTTGTGCTTTGTTCTTCCGAAAACGCCCTGCTCAATCTCCGGTACATGTTCGGCCTGCTCAAACCCGAAATGAGCAACTTGGGAGGAATCTGGGATCAGACCTTGGGTGGTTGGAGCCCCTACTATCGAATTCCCGTCTTGCTGGTGGCCTTCGTGGCTTTGGCCAGCAGTATGGCCCTGTGGCCGGCGCAGAAAAACTTGGGGACGTTGCTCAGCTGTTCTGCTGCGATCATGGTGGCAACGCAACTGTGGCATGGATACAGCGGGGGCACGAACATGGCTTGGTATGTTCCGCTGTTGCTGCTGACCATGTTCCGGCCCAACTTGGAGGACCGGGTGGCCCTGACGGTGCTCGGTGAAGCCTGGTTGCCACGGCGATTGGGCACGTCGCCCTCGGGCAAAGCGATCTGACCGAGCCCGGAATCGTTAGAGGCCGCGCCGGTGTTTTCGCCCTCGGCGACGGCCGAGCAGATCGGGCACTTCCCGCTTCGGGCTGTCACTTTCCGGCGGTGGGGCGGCTCGTTCGGCAGTCAGTACGACGTCCGGGAATTCATCTCGAATCAACAATCGGTCGATTCGCTGTTCGATCCGCGTCAATTCGATTCCTTCCTCGGGAGTCACGAACGTATAGGCGACGCCTTCGCGACCCATGCGGCCGGTGCGTCCGACCCGATGGACGTAGTCGTCGGAAAACGTTGGGATGTCGAAGTTGATGATATGGGAGATGCCGGTCACGTCGATGCCCCGTCCCATGACGTCGGTCGAGACCATGAACCGGATTTCGGACTGACGAAATCGTGCCATGACTCGGTCTCGCTCGCGCTGGGCCATATCTCCGTGCATGCATCCCACGTTGGGAAACTGGCGACCGAGGCGTTCGAAAATGCGTTGGGCCCCGCGTTTTGTCCGACAGAAGATGATCGCCTGTCGAGGGTCCTCTCGATGCAATAGTCGCACGAGCAGGTCGAATTTTCGATCCTGATCGACCGTGAAGTACCGCTGCTCAATCGTCTCGACCGTCAGGTCGGCTGAGGAGAAATCCAGCATCTGCGGCTCGTGCATGTATTTGGCCGCCAACCGTTGAACAGGGGGCGGGAGGGTTGCACTCAGCAACAGCGTCTGGCGCTCCTTGGGGCAGCGTCGCAGGATCTTCTCCATGTCCGGACGAAAGCCCACGTCGAGCATCCGATCGGCTTCGTCCAGAACGACACAATCGATCTTGGCGAACGACAGCGTGCCACGCCCGAGATGATCAAGCACGCGACCGGGCGTTCCGACGACAATTTCGACTCCGCGTTTCAGCTTCGCGATTTGACCGCGAAGTGGAGTTCCCCCATAGATCGCAGCACAGCGGACTCCTTGACCGCGGCTGAGTTTCGTGACCTCGTCCTTGACCTGAACGGCCAACTCGCGGGTCGGGACCAGAATCAGCGCTTGTGGATCGCGGCCTCGGTCGGGATCGAGCAATTCGAGGATCGGGATCACGAACGCGGCCGTCTTGCCGGTTCCCGTTCGAGCCTGGCCGACCACATCGTGTTCGTCCAGGGCCAAGGGGATCAGTCCCGCCTGGATCGGAGTTGGTTCCTGATAGTTTGCCGCACTCAATGCTTCGAGCATCAGGGGCGACAGATCAAGTGCGGCAAAACCGCCGGGTGCTTGCTTCTTGGAGTTCACAATTTGGAATGGAAGCTGTCGGCTGGTCCGTTGTGGGACGACCACCGCGGGTTGGAGGTGGGGAACGATCGATCCGCAGATCCATGCAACCTGCGGCAGCCCTTGCCCGGATGGGACCAAATCGGATTGGGTCCGATCCGGGCGGAGAGCTTGTGCGCACGCAATAGGCCGGCGCGTCCCTGGTGAAGCCAAGCGGCCGGCCTTTCTCGTTGTAATCTTTGCGGGGAACCGCCAATCGCCGGCTAGGTCTTGGGCGTCGTCTTGCGGGCCGTCTTCTTCTTCTTCGGAGCAGCTCGCTTCTTCGTCGACCGCTTGACCGCTCGCTTTGCACCCGCCTTCTTCGCTGCTGCCTTTTTCTTGGGGGACCGCTTCGCGGTCTTCTTCTTCGGGGCAGCTTTCTTCTTCGGTGACCGTTTGACGCGTGCTTTCTTGGCGGCCGGTTTCTTGGCGGCCTTCTTCTTCGTTGCCATGACCATGGCTCCTGTTGGTCGGGCACCCTGCATCCCTTGCGGTTATTGCTTCCCCTTGGGGTGCCCAAGCAGGGGAAGCCGCTTAGTTACGTCGATTCGCACATGAGGGCCGGCAATCCGAGATCGTCTGCCGCACCCCCTTTTCTCGACTCCTGTCCTATGTGATGCTAAGCGGCAGGAAACCACCAGATGACGTCGCATCCGAAATGGTGCATCATCGCCAAATAAGACTCAGGACCACCGAACACGCTCCGCTCCTCGGATGCTGACTGCGGCCGCTTATTTGACTCGCCGTGTCTCTCTTACCAGCCGGCCAGTGTTTGTCACCGCCGTCGCAGACTCGACAACTTGGTCCGTTTGCGTCCCTTTGTCACTTGGTAAGAATGTTGCGGCTCTCCTAACTTCGCGCATTGAAGCAAGTTTGCCTCTCTTTCGTCAAGATTAATTTGCAGACTTGAGGAAAACTTTTTGTCGACCGGCGCACCGTCGATTGCAAACAATGATTCGATCCTCCAACCCACTTACAATTCGCGTTGCGGCGCAGTCCGTTTCACGCAGCGGCAAGAAAGAGATCGGCGACCCCATTCCGTGTCACGCGGTCGACTCGTTTGTTGTGTCTGCATCGTTTGCTGCGACGGGAAACAAATCATGAATCGATCGGTTGAGGACGTGTTGCGGCGTTTACGACAAATCAGTAGCGATCCGCGCAACATCCAGCAGACGGAGCTCTCGTCGCTGTCGGATGCACTCTCGTTCTCGGAACCGGATCAGGTTACGGACTTGTTGATCGGGTTGGCGGAAGACCGCGAACACGGAACGCTTGCTGCACCCGTGCTCCGTTTTGTCCTCCAGAAAATGCAGCGGCACGGTTTAGATTCGTTCGTTGCGCAGCGAGACGATCCGTGTCGTGTGGGGGCGATCGAGCGACTATATCGGCAGCGGGACGCGGATGATGAGACCGGCGCCCGGCTGCTTGCCTTCCTGTCTGCTGCGGGGGACGCACGCAGTTTGTCTCTGTTCGCCGAGTTGATGACGACGGATCCGCCTCGGGAGCCGGAAGCGGTAATCCAGGCGTTTTCACCGTTGTGGCGTCAGCCGGGAGCTCGCGTCGAGGCGATTTTTCCCCGCATCTGGCAGGCTCTGCAGTATCCGGCCGTCGCCGTCGTCGTGCTGGATCTGGCCAACTTTCTGTACAAGAGTCGTCGGCTCCCCGAGCATCCGGCCCAATCGCGTGCCCCGCAATTGGTTACCCTGCTCGGTCATGTGGTGGAGCGACTGGAGGGTTGGGAGGACGCGTGTACCCGGGGTGGTGTGGCCGATTTGGCGGCGGCGGGTCAAGTGGCGGATGGAGTCGCGTTGGCGGTCTCGCTGGCCTATGCGCTGTCGCTGATGGATGTTCGTGAGGCCGGTGGCAAACTGCATCGAATGCTCGCCTTGCAGCATCGCCGGCTGCGGGTCGAAGCGGCGGCCGCCTTGGCACACTGGGAAGACGCGTCGGCGATCGATCAGCTCGTTCAACTCGCATCCGAGCCGGTGGTTCGACTGCGCGTCCTGACCTACGCGGAAGAGTTGGGATTGCTCGATCGCGTCGATCCGACATATCGAACCGATCGGGCACGGTATGAAGCGGAACTCGTCGCGCGGCTGGCGGATCCAAGTTGGTTTGGTGTGCCTCCGACGCGTTGTGAGCTCCTGGAAGAGCGCCGGCTGTACTGGCCTGGTCACGCAGAACCGATCAACTGTTATTTGTACGAATACTGCTACGACTTGCCGTCCGAGACGCTTTGCAATGTTGGGTTGGCCGGTCCCTCTGCGGAATGCCTGCCCTGCGACCTGACTCAATTGACGCGGCGACAGCAGTACGCGGTGTTCGCCGGATGGTCGCTCGAAGACCCTGGAATCGGGCGCGAGGAAACGTCACCCTCCTTCGGTGACGAGGAGTTGGCGTCGTTCCACCGATCCGCGTCGGCGGCGGGATGCGAATTGGTGGAATGCTGTTTCGTGGGGCTCTTTTTCGGTCAACGTGTCCTCGTGGGCCGCGCGCGGATGGCGGCGGTCGACGGTTTTGTCGTCCTGACGTCAGAAACGTTTGATTGGTATCCGAGTGGCGATGCACGCCGACCGCTGACGCCCGACGTCGCGTTTGCCGCTTACATCGGGAGCCGACTGCTGGACCGCTTCAATCCTGGGCATTTCACGGCGGGAGAGACCGGGCCCCCCGAAGATCGCGCGGAGCCAGGGCACGGGTGACGCGACCTGGCTGGTGGCGAATCCGGTTGCGATCTTGGCACGATCGGGAGCGACCAGCGGAAGCGACTGGCGACTTGCGTGCGCTCGCATTCCAATGAACAGCGGCCCTGGTCGATCGGTTGCGCAAAGCCTAGGATAGAGCCCATGCCCGGTCTGACCACGCCAGGTTGCCGTCGGTCAGTACCGCTTGCCGCCCTATGGTTTTCCGTTGTATGAGGCCGGATATGACACGATTCAACACGTTGGAAGTCGCCCCACCGGACGCGATTCTCGGTCTGACCGAAGCGTTCCTGAAGGATTCGAACCCGGAGAAGATTAACCTGAGCGTGGGGGTGTATCAGAACGAAGCTGGTGAGACCCCCGTGCTGGCGACAGTGAAGCAGGCGGAAGAGCGTTTACTTCGCGAGGAGAAGACCAAATCGTACCTGCCCATCTCGGGAAGTGCTTCCTACGGTCGCGCAGTCCAACAGCTCATTCTTGGCCCGCAACATCCCGTTGTTCAGGCGGGACGCGTTGCCACCGTGCAAACTCCAGGCGGGACGGGAGCTTTGCGTGTCGCGGCCGATTTTCTGCAAAGTCGTTTTTCAGGTATTCGCATTTGGTGCAGTCAGCCTACCTGGGCCAACCACCCGAGTGTGTTTCAGGCTGCCGGATTGAAGGTGGAAACGTATCCCTATCTGAATGCGTCCGCACATCAACTCGACCTGGATCCGATGCTCGCGGCGCTCGATCAAATGGCCGCCGGCGATGTGGTGCTGCTGCACGGTTGTTGTCACAACCCAACCGGCATCGATCCCACTCCGGAGCAGTGGAAGCAGATTACGGATCGTGTTGTCCAGCGGAAACTCGTGCCGCTCATCGACTTTGCTTACCAGGGGTTTGCCGACGGACTGGAACCGGATGCCGCGGGTTTGCGCACTCTATGTGAAGCCGTCGACGAAGCTTTGATCGCCAGTTCGTACGCCAAGAATTTCGCGCTCTATCGTGAACGCGTCGGAGCACTGTTGGCGATTGGCCAGGATGCGGAGACGACGACCGCCGTTTTGAGCCACTTAAAGCAATGTGTTCGGACGAATTACTCGAACCCGCCGGCACATGGTGCCTTGATCGTCGATACGATCTTGAATGACTCCGGCCTGCGCGGCCAGTGGGAGCAGGAAGTCTGCCAGATGCGGGATCGGATCAACGGGACGCGTCGCCTGTTTGTACAAACCATGCAAAAGCATGCTCCCGATCGCGATTTCTCCTTCATCGAACGTCAACGCGGGATGTTTTCTTTTTCGGGATTGACCGGTGAACAAGTTGCTCGCCTGAAGAAGGAATACTCGATCTACATTGTCGGATCCGGACGGATCAACGTCGCCGGGATCACTCCGAGTAACATCGAGCGACTCTGTCAGGCGATTGCCTCGGTGCTCTGATGGGATTCACTCGAACAGATGCCGACATCGAGCGACCGCTGGCTGGGATCAGTGCCGATCGGTTTCAAGCCAAAGCATTCTTCCTGGGCGAGCGGATTGATTTGCGGAGTTATCATCTGAATGACCGACTGGCCTCCGCGCCGCTCACGATTTCCGCGGGAAAGCGTGGTTTGGCGATGCTGTTCCGCTAT
This sequence comes from uncultured Pirellulaceae bacterium, assembly GCA_964522605.1. GTDB lineage: Bacteria > Planctomycetota > Planctomycetia > Pirellulales > Pirellulaceae > CAVZLD01. The sequence continues at coordinate 9,486 of CAZFWV010000014.1, read as the reverse complement.
GGCGTCGTTGTTCTCTTTGATTGTGACCCAACGGAGGAAGCGGCCCTGTTGTGGAAACTGGGGCCGCGCGTCATGCAGCCCTATGCGCGGCCCGAAGTCGAGGAGGTGACGATTCGGATCGATCCCGAACGAAAGGAGGGAATCGAGGGCGGCGTCATTTCTCTCCGGGACGCAGAAGTCATTCGTCTGCAACTGGTGGCGGTGATTCTCAGCAAGAGCGTCGTCTTGGCGCAATTCGAATCCAGCATTGCGCAGAACTTTGACCGCATCGAGCCCTTGGCGGAAAACCTGGAGCGGATGGCGCGCGGAGGCCGGCCGTTTCGGGAATTGTTGCGTCACATCGGGACGGTGCTCCTGATCGAGCACAAAATGGTGGGGCGCGTGGAGGTTCGGGAGCGACCGGAGTTAATTTGGAAACACGCGGATTTGGAATCGCTCTACCACCGGTTGGAGGAAGAATACGAACTGCGTGATCGGTTCGCGGCGCTGGACCACAAACTGACGCTCACCTCCCGCACGGTCGGTACGGTCGTGGAATTGCTGGAAAACCGCCGCATCCTGCGCGTCGAGTGGTATATCGTCCTGCTGATTGTGATGGAGATCCTGCTCAGCTGCTATGAACTCTTCTGGCGCGGCTGAATCCACGGATCCGCCGGGGCGACGGAGGGTGCTCCCTCGCAGAAGGGAGGCCGTTGAACCAACAACTTATAAACTGCACGGCCTCCCGCGCGCGGGTCGTGCAGCTTTTGAGTTGTTGGTTTTGCCGGTGTTTACGAACAGGATTTGTGGCGATTCGTTTAACCCGCAGCCGTCAGGCGAGGATAAGAGGCAAATCGTCCTCGCCTGACGGCTGCGGGTTAAACGAAAAGCCCCTGGGAGGATGCTGTAACTTCATCCGAGCCAGTAACTTAAAAGCCGCACGACCTCCGCGCGGGAGGGTGAATTAACTCCTTCCAATTCAACAACTTAGAGACTGCATGATCTCAGAAGGAAGGCGGGGTTGCAGGCAACGCGCAACTTCAAAAGGGCGGGAAAATCGGGCTCTCATGAAAATAGAAGGCGGAGGGCATGGGACTCGAACCCACAACCGGATAAACCGGCAACTGATTTCGAATCAGTCTGCTAACCATTCGCTTACCCTCCCCGGGCTCCCTACTATCAATACCCGGCTCCGCGCCCGGAGGCAAGACGGCCAACGCCGGTCGGACGGGAATCCGTTCGCCGCAGCGACGCAATCGAGGATCGATTTGTCATGCGGGAGTGGACCTCGGGTTCCGTACAACTGGATCGCACGCTCGACGGCAGCGGGTTCGGTGCCCGCCGAATCCGGGGTGCTCGTCAATCTTCGACGGCTCTACCTCAACAATCGGAACTCCTTGCTCGTCAATCTCCGGCTCCTCCGTCCCTCCGTGAAGTCCATTCGTTACCTTTTTTACTGGTTTGGAGGGCTGTCGGTCATGTGACACCCGAAGGCAAATGTGTCGCCCGGACAGGGATTTGCTGCCGATCATTGCAAAACCGGTGAAGCCAAGTCGCAGCAACGGGACAGCGACGTCGACTCTCGTCCTCCCGGGCGTTTTTCGGCACCAAGCCGTCGCTTTCGTCGTCAGGTTCACGAGTCCTTACGATCGACCGTTCTGCTGGCACATCCGGCCCATTCCTGATATCCCGTCGACTTCACCAGGAGCCAGCAGAGCCCATGAATAAAGACACGTTTCGAGTGGTGACGCGCGGTGCCAATGGCCAACTGCGCATCAAGGACTACGGTTCGCCCGACAGTCTGCTCAAGCTGCACACGCAGATTGGCGTGGACGACTGCAACACGAACTTGGCACTCCGGGGGCTGCCGGTCTTTCGCGGATTGATCGGGCCGATGTCGGAGGGGAAGAATGTTGTCCGTTACGAGTCGCCCGAGGTCTTCGAAAGCCTCACGAAGGAATGGATCGCTCAACCACCAGAACGGAAGACTCGACGACGAAAGATCGCGCCGACGGCCATTTGACCGAAGGGGCGGCCTCAATCAGGAGGAGTGGCAATGCCGGCGGAGTCCGGCTTTTTTCTTGCGCCCCGCACGCGCTCGCGCCGGCGTTGACCGTGTGACCGGGCCGCGGGCGACCCGGAGTCGCTTCTGTTGTCGCTGCCTCCTCGCTACAATCGGCGGCAAAGCTCTGGCCTGTTTCAGTGGATCCGGCGATGATCGACCCGCAGATGTTGCGGCTGCTCCGCTGCTTACGGACTCACAGTCCGCTTCGATGTGCCGATCCGACTCTCCGTGATCGAGTCAACCGGGCGATTGCCGCGGGCCGCGTGTTTAACCCATTTGGCAGGCGTTTGATCCAACCCCTGGACGAGGCATTGATCAATGCCGAGGGAACGGTCCTTTACCCGGTGCGCCAGGGGATTCCGCAACTGCTGGTGGACGAGATGATTCCGCTGGCACAACTGGATTCCAACCGGCAGGAGGGAAACGACGGATGAGCGACAAGACGATTTTTCAGCGGATCATCGACCGCGAGATTCCAGCGGATATTGTCTTCGAAGACGAATATTGTATCGCCTTTCGAGACATCAATCCGCAAGCCCCGACTCATGTGCTGCTCGTTCCGAAACAACCAATTGCCAATATCGAGTCGTTGGGACCGGAGGATCAGCAGCTGATGGGGCATCTCTGGCTGGCGATCGGCGAACTCGCCAACACGCTCGGATTAAGCAAAGGGTACCGCGTGGTGCTCAATAACGGCCGCCACGCTGGCCAGGAGGTTCCCCACCTGCATTTTCACGTGCTCGCCGGCCGCGGGTTTACGTGGCCTCCGGGATGAGCGTCGGCGGTTGCGAAGATGCGGCAGGCGGAGCGGCAGCGAGTCCTGGGGGGCTTTTCGATTTTTGTCGGTGTCCTGACTTCGCTGTGTCCGTCGGCCTACGGGGTAGTTCGCACAACCTCGAGAGACTCCGATTGATCCTGCCGCCGTGCCTCAACCGGATTTCGCCATCAGATTCTGCAGCAGATTGGCTACCAGTTCGGGATTGTCCTGTTGAATGAGGTGATCGATGTGCGCCGGCTGCACGCCCAGTTTCTGCAGGTGACCGGCGAGACTCTTCCAGTGTTTTTCCCGCTTCTTTCCTTCCGCCAGATAGAGTTCGGTGACCAGTTCCTGGACCCGCTGGAAGGCAATCGCTTCTCGGTTCTGGTAGTAGTTTTTGATGACCCGCTGCTGGTACTTGGAGTGATTCGTCATCGTCGAGGGTTCCTGGGTCGCTGCGAATTGACGGGAGTTTCAGCTCTCCGCTGATCATGGTAGATTCTATCGGCCTTCCGTGGGAACCGCGACGAGCGAAATTAGCCGTTCCCAGGAGCTGCCCCAGGGCTGTGGCGGGGGAACGACAACGCGATCGCCATTACAGGGACAATTCATGCCAGTCATCAAGTTTGTCAAAGAAAAGAAGGAAATCGAGGTCCCTGCGGGGGCGAACCTGCGGGCCGAAGCGATCAAGGCCGGAATCAACCTGAATTGTGCCTTCAGTGGGCTGAGTGAAGGGATCGATCGCTTCAACCACAGCGTTTCGAAGTACGTCAACTGTCACGGCTTGGGCATGTGCGGCACCTGTCGCGTGCGGATTACGGACGGGTACGATCGGACGAATCCGTTGACTCGCCGAGAGAAGCTCAAATTCAAGTATCTGCCCCTGCCCGATCCCTTGCCGTGTTTGGCGTACTTGGGAAACGAACAGACGATGCGCCTGGCCTGTATGACACGAGTCGACGGGGATATCGTCGTGGAGAGTTGTCCGGAACTGAACCTGTTTGGTGAGAACTTTTTTAGCTGAGCTGGCGTGAAGCAGATCATCGCAATCGTCAAACCGTTCCTGGCCGAAAAGGTGCTCGAGGGGCTGAAGCTGGCTCCCCTCGAGGCACTCGTGGTCCGGGAAGTGAAAGGGTTTGGACGGCAGAAAAGCTATCTCGATCAGTACGATGACAGCGAGTTCTCGCTGGCATTTCTCCCGAAGGTCGAAATCACGATGTGGGTCGACGATACGCGCGCCAACGAGATTGTCCGCAAGATCGTGCAGATTGCCCGCACCGGGAGGATCGGGGACGGCAAAGTCTTTGTCCTGGGTTCCGAAGTGGGTGAACAGGTGATTGACTTGGCGGCCGGGGATCCCTGATTCGACGGCATAAACCACCACCTGTGCTAGGCTTTGTCTCAGAACTCTTCCACAGCACTGGCAGAGCCAGTGGCACCCGCTGATCTGGCGTGCCACTGGCTCTGCCAGTGCTGTTTTGAGACAGAGCCTAGTGCGAACAAATCAGGCTCGGCTGTTTCTTCCGAGCACGAATCACAAGCGCGAGAGCCTGGGTTGGTTGGCAAGGAAGCACCCGCGTGCGCTTCGTGCTTATGTTTTCTTCCGCGTAAACGCTGCAGAAAACACGTTCGGGAGGACAACCGCTTGGGGATGCCTCAGAGATAACTTTGGCATCTCGGTCCTCTCGTTTAACCGCGTGCCCCGCGGGCCGCGGAGGATACCTCGCTACTCGCGGGGCGATGCCCGCGCGGTTAAACGAGGAAGTTGATTCTGAGCCGTTCCTTGGGACCCAGGGATCACGCTTGGTCCGCAAAAATCCGCTCAAACAGCTCCCGATTTCCGCGAGTCGATTCCTGGCATTGTTCGACGAGTTCTGCGCTGCTGCCAGAACGGAGCAAGTAGGCCAGTTTCTCCAGTTCTCGCGCGTCGTCTGGCAGGTCATGTCGCGCCGTCGTATTCATCAGCCGCAGTCCTGCTTCAATACTGCGTAGCAAACGATAGGAACGGCAGAGGAACGCGGCATCCTCGGAAGCCAGATGGCCGGCCTGCTGCAGCGCCGTTAGTGCTTCGATGGTGCCCGGTTGCAGGACCGCAGGAGTCGAACGGGCGTATCGCATCTGCAGCATCTGGGCAATGAACTCCACGTCAACGATGCCGCCAGCGCTCCGTTTCAGATTGCGCGGACTGGCATTCTCTTCGAGACGGTGACGCATGGCATCAATCTGCTGAGCGAATGCAGGCTGCCAAGGAGGGTTCGCAATGATGTGATGAGCCAGTTGCAGGGCGCGCTCGCGGGTTTTCGGGCTACCATAAATCGGCCGAGCGCGGCACAGGGCCTGCCGCTCCCAAAGTTGCCCCGAGCCCTCTTCGAAGTAGCGTTGAAACCCGTCGAAGGAAACCGCCAGTGTGCCGCTCTTTCCCGTCGGACGCAGTCGCGCATCCAATTCGTACAGACGTCCCAGCGGACCGATGCGATTGACCTGCTTAATGATCCGCTGCGCCAATTCGCTATAGAAGTGCTGATTCGAGGTCGTGTGCGTTGAGTTGCGTCCCGAGACCAGCGGTTGTGTCGACCCTTCCGCTTCGTACATGAATACGACGTCCAGGTCGCTGTGGTAATTGGGTTCGCGGCCTCCGAGTTTTCCCATCCCAAGAATCACCATGTCGCACGCGCGATCTTCGTCGGCAATCCACGGATGGCCGTATCGTCGAACCAGATTCTGGTACTGGACGTGCGTAATCAGTTCCACACAGACTTCTGCCACATCGGACAGGAATGCGGTCGTGTTGCGGATATCTTCCTTCCCGAGAATATCTCGAACACCGGCGTTCAAATGATGTGCGTTCTTAAAGCTGTGCAGAATGGGATCAAGATCTTCGGCACCGCGGCTGCGATCCTGCAACGACTGACGCAGGGTCTCGATGGAGGGCAGTTTGTTCATCACCAGCGAATCCATCAGTTCGTCGACCATTCCGGGATTGCTGGTAAGGATCGTGGAAAGATACGGACTGCTCGCACACAGCCGCACATACAGCTGAAGTGTTGGTGGGTTGAAACTGAACAGCTCCCACAACACACCTTTGCCTCCCAGCGAATCGCTGACTTGGCAGAGATTAACCAGCGCCGCGTCCGGATCGGGGGTCTGTCCTAGAGCCTCAAGCAGTGCGGGGGCGATTGAAGCAAGGAAATGGCGACAGCGACGAGTCGATAGAAACGGAATTCGCTCGACCGACAACGCGACCAGATTCTGAAAGGCAGCGGACACGTCTTGGAACCCGTACGGTGCCAGCGTCTGAGCCACAAAATCCGGATCGGGTTCCGGATCGAGGATCAGATCGGCTTCAGGTTCCATCGCGTCATCATTCAGGAATGCATCGTGCAGCAAGTGATCGAGGATCCGCCGGTTCCGCTGCGTGCGATGTTGGTAATCCGATTTGAATTCCTCGAGCACATCCTGTTGTGAATTGCCGCTGTAGCCCATCCGAATCGCCAGTCGCCGTAATTCCTCGTCGTCGTCAGGCAGCGTATGAGTCTGGACGTCGAGCATGATTTGCAGCAGGTGTTCCAGTTTCCGCAGGAATGTGTAATTGTCCTCCAGAAAACCACTCTCCGAGAGCGTCAGGCAGCCGACATCCGCGAGGCGGCAGATCGCCTCCAAGGTGTTCCCCGTGCGCAGTTCCGGCAGGTCGCCTCCGTTGAGCAGTTGCAGAAACTGGATCACGAATTCGATGTCGCGAATTCCACCGTGACCGGTTTTCACGTTTCGCAGATTCGTGCCGTCCCGCCGTGCCCGATGTTCGATTTTCCGTTTCAGTGCCTTGACGCCCGTGATGTCGGCACGGTTCAAATATCGGCGATAGATCCACGGTTCCATCGCGGCCAAAAACTCGCGCGCCAAATCCAAGTCTCCCGCGACAGCCCGCGCCTTGACAAACGCTTGCCGTTCCCACGTGCGTCCCATGACGTCGTAATAATGCAGGGCGGCGTCGAGCGGATTGACCAGTGGGCCCCGTTGACCGTGGGGACGCAGACGCAGGTCCACTCGATAGACCGTACCGAGTTCGGTGTTCTCCGTCAGTAGTTTGGTGAACTCCTGCGCCAGACGGTCGTGGTATTCCCCGTTGGAAAGTTGTTTCGGTCCGTCCGTCTTGCCTTCCCCGTCGGAGATGAAGATCAGGTCGATATCGCTCGAATAGTTCAACTCGAGCCCGCCCAGTTTTCCCAGGCCAATCACCGCGAAGCGAGCCCTTCGGCCTGTCGGATGACGCGGGGTCCCCCAGCGATCACGCAGCTGTTTATAGGCAAAAGCCAATGCTGCCTCGCATAGGGCATCGGCCAGGAAGGAGATCTGTTCCGTGACAATGTTGAGGCGCTGATGTTGAACGATGTCGCCATAGGCGATGCGGAGAATCTCGCGTCGCTTGTTGCGTCGCAGCGTGGCCAACGCCGCACGCCGATCTGTTAGATTACAGATTTCGCTGCGCAGGTCCTCCGTCAACGGTTGCGCATCGACGGGACGGCCCTCGGTCAGTCGCAATAATTCCAACGCTTCCGGATCATTGACGAGTACGTCGCCCAGAAAACGGCTGGTGGCGAATAACTGCAACAGGGTGGGAAGAGAGGTTGGGTCCCGCTCAAACAAGCTGCCCAAGGCCAGCGGGTTGCGCGAGTTCGCCACGAACCGTTCCAGCGTGTTTAACGCCAGATCCGGATCACTGCTCTGCGGAAGACAAGATTCAAGCTGATTGCCGATCACGGTCAGCAGGTCGAGGGACAAGCCCGAGTTCTTGATGGCCAGCAGGTTGGTTTGGGCACGCTTTAAATCCGACAATCCGAGTGATCGCAACCATTCTCGTGCGACGGCTGGATCCTCCAGCAACAGGCCCATTTCCTCGGCATTGCGAACGCCCATAGTCTTGTTCTTTCGGCAAGAATTCACGCGACGAACGGGACCAGCTCTCCGAATCTCTGCGGTCGCAGCCCATCCAACGCTCTTGGTTCATTGCCGCCTCAACTGATTTCGAACCTCACTCTGGTTTCCGTTCCCGCTCGTCCGGGAGTTTACACGGTGGTCCCACCGATTACGACAGTGTATAGACTTCCGGGCCAACACACGCCGTGACCACTTCGCCAAACAGGGTATGGGGGCTCGCGTCGTAGATCCGGATGGGCATGATCTGTCCCGCCTGCCGCCGATTTCCATCGAAAACCACAATCCGGTCACAGGGAGTCCGACCTGTCATCTGGACAAGCGAGTCGTCCGATTCGCGCTCCTCAGCCATCTTGCTCGGGCCCTCGACCAAGACCTCAACCTCGTTTCCGATGAATTCTCGGTGGTCTTCTTCGCTGATGCGATTCTGGTGTTGCAGCAGAACGAAGTTGCGCTCCTTCTTAACTTCCAGCGGCACATCGTCGGGCAGGTGTTCCGCAGCCTTCGTGCCCGGTCGCTGACTGTACTTGAAGATGAAACTGTTCTTGAAGCGAGATTCCTCGACCAACTCCACGGTTTGCTGAAAGTCCTCGTCCGTCTCACCACTGAAACCGACAATGAAGTCGCTCGAGACGGCCGCGTCCGGAATCATGGCGCGAATCCGCGTCATCATTTCACGATACTCTTCGACCGAGTAGCCGCGCTTCATCCGCTGCAGAATCCGATCCGAGCCCGACTGGGCGGGAACGTGCAAGTAGGGCGAGCATTTTGGCAAGTCGCGCACGGCCTGCAACAAGTCGTCCGTCATATCCTTCGGATAATTCGTCACAAACTTGATTCGTCGCAGCCCGGGAATGTCGTGCAGGCGGTAGATCAAATCGGCCAGCCGAGTCTTCCGGCCGTCCGCTTCGTACCGGTAACTGTTGACCGTCTGACCCAGGAGCGTGATCTCCAAGCAGCCTTGATCCGCCAGCATTCGAGCTTCCTGCTCAATCTGCTCGGGCGGCCGCGCTTGCTCGGGGCCGCGGACCATCGGCACGATGCAGTATGTGCAGAACTTGTCGCATCCAATCTGAATGCGAACGTACGCCTGAAACGGCGTCGGCCGCATCTGGGCATCCCGCAGCGGATCGAAGCTCTCGTGACTGCGACGGATTTGCGTCAGACTGCCCTGCGTGCGACCTAGGCTGACCTCCAGCTGCCGCCCTTCACCGGCCAGAACCTTCTCCAACAGCTGCGGAATCTGATGGAGTTGGCCCGGTCCGACGACCAGATCCACGTAAGGCGCTCGCTGAAAGATCAACTGCTGGTCCTTTTGAGCCATACAGCCCAGAACGCCCAGCACCTTGTGCGGATGCTGCCGCTTCCAGTGGCGCAGTTTGCCTAAAGCACTGTAGATTTTGTCCTCCGCGCGCTGCCGGATGCTGCACGTGTTCAGCAGGATCGTATCCGCCTGCTCGGGGGTCGACGCCAGTTGGTAACCGTTCTGACGCAGCGTCGCAACAACGAGCTCGCTGTCGAGCACATTCATCTGACAGCCAACGGTTTCGATGTACAGTCGCTTGGTCATGGGAAACGACGAGTTTTCGTGAGCAGATCCTGGAAGCCGAACCCGACGGAGCGTGCCGTCCGCCCCGGAAACGGCCTGTCCTACCGGGACGATCCAATGAACCAGGCGGGTGGCCGGCAAAGACTGGAGTAGGCCATCTTAACATCTGGACTCCCGCACCGACGAGGGGGATTTTGGCCCGCT
>CAZFWV010000013.1:0-50513 GCA_964522605.1 uncultured Pirellulaceae bacterium | reverse complement strand
GCCGCCAGCCCAAACCACCCAAAGCTCGTCGGCAAGGTCTGTGTCTTGCTGCTCGAATCGAAATGCGCCCTTGGTAGAACTTTGACCTTTGTGAAGCTTCTCGAGCTTCACAGAACGTCAACTCGGCTCGTCACCAATGAAGAACCACAGCGGGTCAAAGCCTGCCATGAGAGCATCGAGGGCCAAGTCGGTGGCATTGTCGTCGGCAGCGAGGTCGGTTGTGTTGACAATTGGTGCTTCAAAGTCCGTACTTAATTCGCTCGTCTCCCCACGCAAAAACGTCGGCTGACTGAAGAGTTGGTCCGCCTTGACGCTTTCCAGATCCTGACTGACGGTCGTGTCGCCACGGAACTCGCTCAACGAGTTGGCAACTGGCGCAGCCAACGTCCAGCCCATATCGACGAGGATGCCCAACTCAAACTCGCTGGGTTCGTGATCGACGCCGCTATAGAACGGACTCATCAAATCGTAACGATGGACCGTCTCGTCAAGATGCGACACGCTTGACCCCGACCGATACGTGGTCGGTGCATACAACTTCGGTCGCTCACCAGCGTTGCCCGCAGCGCCCTCGGCCCCGCTCCACCACAAATCATCACTGACAATCGCCGCTGCGCGTTGCGCGTTGGTGGTCAAGCTAGACAGGGGCGTTCCGTCGCCAAGTTCCACGAATCGTTCGTAGATCCCCATGTACCCATAGGAGAATGTTCCATCGGAGTTCATCAGGTCGAAGAAATTCAAACCATGCCCCACTTCGTGCAGCACGACCGTGACAAAATCAATATCGCCATCCGGGTTGCCGTCCAAACCGTAGTACCAATCGGTTGATCCGAGAACCTCGCTGTTATCGACATCGGAGTTGAACGACGCCATGACCTCGGGCAAGTAATACAAGTCTTCGCCGGCCAGATGGTTGGCCAGTGCTGCACCGTACCATGTGTCGCTCACCAAGCCGTCGTAGCTTCGGTGAATCGTTGGCGTCCAGGCGGAGCCAAGAACCGCGCTGGAGGACGAACCACCCATAGGATCCATCGATGCCTCAACAACGATTGTCTCTCCTGCGTAGTTCGGACCAATTAATCCTTCCCAGATTCCTAGTGCATATTCGAAAGCTTCCCGTCGAGCCGCACCGAGCGTGGGATCGTAGAACCCTTCACCGGGCCCATCGGTATAACTCGCGACAATCTGAATTTCCGTCGAGCTTGAGGTGACACTCACCGGATAGCTCCAGGACTCGGGCACCAGATCATTCCCCGCCCTGTCCTCGATATCATTCGCGTCGGGAGCCAAACTCAGATTGAGCGTTCCGTCGGTCAGGCCCGTGACGGGGAACCGCCACGTGTTGTCATTCTGAGGAATTGGGGCCCGAACCGTCGCCGCCGCAGCCGCCGTTCCGCTCAACACCAAGTCGCTCGCATCGACGCCTTGGACGGCTTCCGAAAACGTCACAAAGACACTCACGGATGCCGTGCTGATCGTGGCACCATCTGCTGGAACAATCTGACTGACGGTCGGTGGCGTCGTGTCGGGTACCACCGGCGGGAAGACGATATCGTCGATCCAGGCGGTGTCCGCTCCCGTGGAAACACTGTAGTCTTTCGCGTACTGCCATGAGAAAGTATGGGTACCGGCGGTGACGGGATAGGATACCGAGGCCCAATCCAAGTCGCCGGACCAACGATCAAGCTGCATGCCGTCGATGTAGAACTCCAAGAAATCGTAATTCGCCTCGGAGGAGACCTTTCGCCAGAACGAGATGCTGCCGCCCTCCGTTTCCAAGGTGACTTCCAAAGTCGTCCTCTCGCTGTCGTCAAGATCCCCTGCCTGGGCACCATAGCGTCCGCCATGAGCCAACGTGGGGATGGCTGTTGCATCGGAGATAAACCAGAGAGCGTTGCCGGATGGTGACGAGGTCCGTCGCCACGGAAACTCCTCGAAGTTTCCTGTCTCAAAATCCTCCACATTACTCGTCTCTCTGATCGTAACCGTGTAGCTCCAAGTTACGGGAACCAGATCGTTACCGGCCAAGTCTTCGATGTCGTTCGCGTCGGGAGCCAGACTGAGATTGAGCGTTCCGTTGGTCAGGCCCGTGACGGGGAACCGCCACGTGTTAGTACTCTGGAGAATCGGGGCCCCCACCGTCGCCGCCGCAGCCGCCGTTCCGCTCAACACCAAGTCGGTTGCATCGACGCGTTGGACGGCTTCCGAAAACGTCACGTTGACACTTGTTGACGCGCTATAGATTGTGGCGCCAACTGCCGGAACAATTGAGCTGACGGTCGGTCGCGTTGTGTCAGCTGCCAACGTCGGGAAGACGATATCGTCGATCCAGGCGGAGTCCGCTCCCCGGGAAATGCTGCCGTCTTTCGCGTATTGCCACGAAAAGGTGTGGACGCCGGCGCTAACCGGATAGGAAAACGACGCCCAACCCAACTCGCCCGACCAACGATCACGGCGCGTGCCGTCGATGTAGAACTCCAAGTGATCGAAACTCGCCTCGGAGGAGACCTTTCGCCAGAACGAGATGCTGCCGGCCTCCGTTTCTAAGGTGACCTCGAGAGTCGTCCTCTGGCCGTCCGCAAGATCCCCCGACTGGGCAGCATAGTGGCCGCCGTGGACTGATGTAGCGTCTGCCGTTGCATCGGAGATGAACCAGAGATCGATGCCGGACGGTGACGAGGTCCGTTGCCACGGAAACTTGCCGAAGTTGCCCGTCTCGAAGTCGTCCACACTGCTGGTCGGCGCAACCGCGACCGTATAGCTCCAGCTCGCGGGAACAAGATCATTACCCGCCAGATCTTCGATGTCGTTCGCGTCGGGAGCCAGACTCAGATTGAGCGTTCCGTTGGTCAAACCCGTAATGGGAAACCGCCACGTGTTGCCGCTCTGAAGAGTCGGGGCGCCCACCGACGCCGCCGCAGCCGCCGCTCCGCTCAATACCAAGTCGGTCGCGTCGACGCCCTGAACGGTTTCCGAAAACGTAACAAGGACGTTCGTCGATGCGGAGGAGACCGTAGCACCACCGGCGGGAAGAATCGTACCGACGGTCGGTCGCGTCGTGTCGGCTCCTGCCGATGGAAAGACGATATCGTCGATCCAGCCGGAGTCCGCTCCCCGGGAAATGCTGCCGTCCTTCGTGTACTGCCACGCGAAGGTGTGGACGCCGGCGCTAACCGGATAGGAAATCGAGGCCCAATCCATCTCGCCCGACCAACGATCACGACGCGTGCCGTCGATATAGAACTCCAAGTAATCGAAATTCGCCTCGGAGGAAACCTTTCGCCAGAACGAGATATTGCCAGCCCCCGTTGCGACAGTCACTTCCAGCCGCGTCCTTTGGCCGTCCGCGACATCTCCCGACTGGGCCCCGAAACGGCCCGCATGGACTGACGCAGAGTCTGCCGTTGCGTCGGCGATGAACCAGAGGTTGCTACCGGACGGTGACGAGGTCCGTTGCCACGGGAACTTGGCAAAGTTGCCCGTCTCGAAATTCTCCACGTTGCTTGTCGGCGCGATCGCCACCGTATAGCTCCAGGTCGCGGGAGCCAAATCATTACCCGCCAAGTCTTCGATGTCGTTCGCGTCGGGAGCTAAACTCAGATTGAGCGTTCCGTTGGCCAGGCCCGTAATGGGGAACCGCCACGTGTTGCCACTCTGAAGAGTCGGGGCGCCCACCGATGCCGCCGCAGCCGCCGTTCCACTCAACACCAAGTCGGTCGCATCGACGCCCTGGACGGTTTCCGAAAACGTGACGTTGACATTCGTCGACGTGCCTGTGACTGTGGCACCACTGGCGGGAACAACCGCGCTGACGGTCGGTCGTGTCGTGTCACCTGACAACGTCGGAAAGACGATATCGTCGATCCAGGCCGTGTCCGCTCCTCGTGAGATGCTGTAGTCTTTCGCGTACTGCCACGCGAAGGTATGGACACCCGCGCTAACCGGATAGGAAAACGACGCCCAACCCAACTCGCCGGCCCATCGATCACGGCGCGTGCCGTCGATGTAGAACTCCAAGAAATCGAAGCTCGCCTCGGAGGAAACCTTTCGCCAGAACGAGATATTGCCAGCTCCCGTCTCGACAGTCACTTCCAGCCGCGTTCTTTGGCCGTCCGCAACATCTCCCGACTGGGCCCCGAAACGGCCGGCATGGACTGACGCAGAGTCTGCCGTTGCATCGGAGATGAACCAGAGATTGCTGCCGGACGGTGACGAGGTCCGTTGCCACGGGAACTTGGCAAAGTCGCCCGTCTCGAAATTCTCCACGTTGCTTGTCGGCGCGACCGCCACCGTGTAACTCCAGGTCGCGGGAACAAGATCATTACCCGCCAGGTCTTCGATGTCGTTCGCATCCGGAGCCAAACTCAGATTGAGCGTTCCGTTGGACAGACCTGTAATGGGGAACCGCCACGTGTTGCCGCTCTGCAGAGTCGGGGCGCCCACCGATGCCGCCGCAGCCGCCGCTCCGCTCAACACCAAGTCGGTTGCATCGACGCGCTGGACGGTTTCCGAAAACGTGACGTTGACATTCGTCGACGCGGAGGAGACCGTCGCACCACCGGCCGGAAGAATCGTACTGACAGTCGGCCGCGTCGTGTCGGCTTCTGCCGATGGAAAGACGATCTCGTCGATCCAAGCGGTGTCGGCTCCCCGGGAAATGCTGTAGTCTTTTGCGTACTGCCACGCGAAGGTATGGACGCCCGCGCTGACCGGATAGGAAACCGAAGTCCAGTCCAACTCGCCAGCCCACCGATCAAGGCGCGTCCCGTCGATGTAGAACTCCAAGAAATCGAAACTCGCCTCGGACGAGACCTTTCGCCAGAACGAAATCTCCCCGGCCCCCGTTGTGAGAGTTACTTCCAGCCGCGTTCTTTGGCCGTCCGCGACATCTCCCGCCTGGGCCCCGAAGCGGCCGCCATGGACTGACGTAGAGTCTGCCGTTGCGTCGGCGATGAACCAGAGATTGCTGCCGGTTGGTGACGAGGTCCGTTGCCATGGAAACTCGCTGAAGTCGCCCGTCTCGAAGTCCTCGAAGCCGTCAACCGCGGAGTCAGACTCGCCAAACGAGGCGGAGAAACCGCCCGACTCCGAGATCGGTTCGCCTTGGTTGGCTGCGGTCTCGACGTTCGAGGAAAATTCACTCTGCGCCGAAAGGATCAACGTGTCGGACAACGCGGCGGTGACCGTCTCGCGCTCTGCCACGATGTTCGCTCGGTCGGAAAAAAAGCCGCTGTTGTTCAAGTCGGCCACAAGATACGGGGCCACGTCAGATGCCAGCAGACATCGATCTTCGAGTTTTTCGCCCCAGCAAAGGGACCGCCGATACCGAGATTTGCGAACTGCGTTCTTTCCCGCGTTCAACTGCCGAATCGCCATTCGATCGTCGATTGGCTTCGTGAAATAGGACATGCCGATTCTCTCTATCCGGCGGTCGATACCGTGTCACCGAGAGTCATTGGGATTCAGGGAGAGACACAGATGGACTCGACGCGACGTGATGCGGCGGCTCAGTGCAGCCCCTATTGAGCTTGATTGCTTACCACCAGGTGAAGGATTTGCAGCCGTGCGCTGTTCGAACTCATTTTGGGCTGTCTTTGACAAACTGTAAAGCACCTGGCTCGGCGGAGACAATCGTACCCGTACGTCGTGTGGCGGAAGCAGACCTTCGAGAACGCGCGTTTGCGGCGGCACCTGCTCGGAAGACACGACCGTGGCAGGAAAATGAAATAGAAATGCTTATCATCAACCACCGGCCGAGCCGGTGTACGTCTCTAGCCTGCACGCACTGGAATCCGCTCGCGTCGTACCGCGAACGGGCCGAGATCAGAGAAAATACGGGAAAACACTTCCAGCACACCCTCCCGCACCCCGATCGTGCAGCTTTTCCGTGGTGGTTTTTCCAGAGTCTCCGAACAGGATTCGTGGTGGTTTGTTTAACCCGCAGCTAAGGGAGACGCAATGTTGTTGAGCCCACGCGATATCGATGCTGGCCGTCATCCTCCGCCAAGGGCAGGGCAATCCGCGGTGTACCGTCGCGATCGCCGACGGAGACGTACACATCGACGGAACCGGGATGTGTGGTTGGTGCAACAAGACCGACAACAAACGTACTGTCCAGTTTCGTCAGAGGAACATCTTCCATCGGTCCTGTTTCTAGGTCTCGCACGTTGAACGATTCCTCACTCAGCACCGACACAATCCCGCCCTGATCGTCTTTCAGCGTGAGGGCGGGGTAGCCACCGGGATAGCAGGGAGCAACGCCTTTGTTGGCCCACGTCCATCGCACGGTGAACGACTGGCCGAGCGTAATCATGCGCGGCCAACTGACTTGAGTTGGCATCAAACGGTATCCCATCCGCTGATTGATCCTGGCGATCGCCTCGCGATTCTCTTCCAGCAACTCTCTGGGCCACCAGTGAATTGACATGAACGACGCATGGTAGTCCTCGACGGACCGCACCAGCCGATTGGCATCCCAGGCACCATTCTGCTTGGACGGCCCATAATGTTGATGCTCCAGGATCACCGGTAACTTCGGCCAGAAAGCCTGGGCCATCTCGGAGTGATACCAGGATCGAGGAGGCGGCTGCACCAGGATGCTGTCGTCTCGGATGGACACCCCCTTGGACAAGGCATAGTCGGTAATGGGGAACCGCGCGCCCGGCTTGTCGTGTCCGGCAAAATCGTCGCTGATACACAGCAACGTGTTGGGGAAATGCTTCAGGTGCAGATCGATGTGCGTCTTCTTGATCTCGAATTCGTCCTGTTGGCTACTCATGAACGTGTGCCCTTCGCCCCACAGTCCATAGGTACCCACATCGATGAACTCCACATTCGGATTTCCGTCGTAGCGAGCTCCCGCAGCGGCCAGAAACGCATCGAGCTTCTTCAGAAAGACCGGATCGTCGAAAAACGGATCCCAGGCGGCCCCGTTGGGATCGCGCCCTTTGCCGTGTGTGTAAAAGGTCCCCTTGGCGCCAGCGTCTTTGACCCATTCCGGCGTGGCGAATCGCATCCAGTTCTCCGAACAGGTCAGTCGCAAGGCGATTCGTTTCCCTTTGGCAATCCAGCGCTGTGCAGGCGTGTCGAGAATCGGCCAGTTGAAACGTCCCTCCTGTGGTTCGATGTAGGCCCAGGGGATGCGCAGATAGACCGTTGACAATCCCGGGAAATCATCCACGGTGTCGGCCGGGGAAAGTCGCGAACCGTAATTCGCTGGGATGTTGGAGTAGAAATGCATCGTCCAGCCCATTGCAGGGTTGACCAACGCAGTTCCCTGATCAATCGGATGAACGACGCAATCCTCGTCCGCATTGCAGACCCTGATCACCGGGAGCATCAGCAGTCCGAACGAGATCCAGTGAAATACATTCATCGCGGCCTCCGATTGTTACTCGGTGTTTCTCGTCCAAGCCGTGCCATTTTACGCTTCCCCTCATTCCGTCACCATCCTCGACAACGATGGCAAAGTGGGAGGCGTCAACCGACCTCCCCATGGTCCAGATAGATGTTCTTCATGAGCCCGTCGACCTTCACCAGGGTTCCGCGGAAGTGGAGCTGCGTGCCGATCTGCGGTTTCAGTCGCTCGATCGCGGATTCCGGCAAATGCACCACGGCAAGTACAGCATCCGTTCCGAAGTAGGGCGATTGCCACTCTTCGATCTTGAACGTGGCTTTTGCGCCGGAGGAATCGGCGAAGATGAAGTCCGAGTAGTTTCGCTCAACTTTTTGTAGTTCTCCCTGCCAATGAACGCGGTGTCCTTTGTAATCACTCTCAAATCGTCTGTTTACATCGAAACTTCGCGTGGAATCACCGAACAGAGCGTCGCACACCTGTCTTTGCTGAAGACCGGTATTGGTCGATTCCGGAGCGGTATCCGAAGCGACGTCAGCGAGCGACTCTGGCTTGGATCGCTCAGGAATTTCCGTCTCCTTCCGGATTCCCTCAATCGGCGTAGACGACGGCAGAACATTCCGACTTGTCACGTGGTCGTCGGTACGCTTCTCGGTTGGATCGGTCGGCTTCGTTAACTCGAGCCACTCGGCAATCTCTTTGTCGTCAGGATCCACGGATTGTGCCTCGCGGAACGACCTGTGGGCTAATTCACGTTTGCCAGCCATGTAGCGAAGCTCGCCCTGCAGTCGGCGTTCCTCGATTGCTGCGTTCAGAAAACCACGTGACTTGTCAGCCTGCGATACCGAATTCTGCTTGTGGACGACCACGGCATCAATGATTTCCAGTGCCGCCGCAGGATCTCCTTCATTTTGAAGTCGCATCGCTTCCTGCAGTTGCCCATCGTCATCCAAATCCTCCGTGAGATGCGTCGCAAGTCGCACCATCCACTCAACGGTGCGAACGATGGATGCGGATTGCGAATTCATGCCCCCGCTTACGTGTTCAATGGAACTGTCATGAATCGTGCTCCCCGGAAGCCGGATCATGAACCGCTGAATTCTCATCCGCCTGGCAGGTGTTAAGAATGCGCGTACTGCATCTTCGTGCGTTCCTTGAATCAACATTGTCTGATCGAAGATCCGGTCGCCCACCTGAATATCCTGACGGCCGAAGAACTTGGATACACCCGAGAACAGCCCTTCCTGCGTGAGGCGAAGTCCCAATCCAAGAGGCCGCGGAAAGTGCGCGCGATATCGCGTATAGGTTCTCGAATTCTTACCCGACGATCGGCGAAAGGTATCCACAACGACGTGGATCCCAGCGATGGTCCCTGTCAGCTTCGGGCCAGAAAAAAGGTTACCGGGCGAACAACGCAGGCCATGCTCTCGAGCCGCCGTCGCCCATGCTTGATTCACCTTTTTCGAATTCTTAATTCCAAACGCAACGAAGAAGCCCAGAAACAACAGGATCAAGAAAAAGGGAAAGAATTCCATGGGATTCGCGCCGTAGACGGGAAAGAACAACGATTAGGCAGTGCCTGGCATCGGAGCCTCTTGACGACAGCGAGGCCTGTGTGTGAACGCTAAGCTTTGTCGCAAAAGTCCTCCTCTCTTTCAAGGAGGGGCTGGGGCAGCGTCGCAGTGAATCGAAAGGGATGCAGCGTCAGCATGATGAACCGATGCGAACCGCCGGAGAATCGATCACGGGAGTTTAAGACACGGGCAATTCGAAGTATGCTGATGGACAGTCTTTCGCGTTCTATTCGTTCTTTGTCGAAGGACCTGACGGTGAGAAGGCGCTGATTGACCTTGGGTCAGAACCGACCTCCAAGTGGGAGCAAGAACGAAGCTGCACAACCGAGTTACAGGTCCAGGATATGCAAGGCGTCGAGGATTTCGGCTTCCTTCGTAATGAGCGTACCTGGGTTAGAGGGCGAGTCGAGCTGCAGATATTGCTTTCGAGCCTGAATCGGCAGTTGGAGTTTGTAGGGATGGCACTTCGGGATTGCAGCCACGGCCCGCTTCGCGCCTTCGTAAAGCATTTGCCGGGTTTCTTCCATCGGAAGGAGTACGGCTGCCTCACGTGAGAGCCCCTGCTTGACGGCCACCGTCACACAGTCCTCACCGAAAAACGTGCGCGCTTCGCGGCAGGTCGCTTCGTCGCCGGTGACCATAATCGTTGGCACGCCGAAGTGGCCGGCAATGGCCGCGTTCTGCGCAAGTTCTCCCGATTCAACTCCGTTGTACCAGTAACGGTTCTCCGTTTTCGACGACTGGGTGTGGTTGAGGACTCCGTCGGAAGTACCCATCATCGCGTGGAAGCCGAGCATGATCATGCCGTCGAAAGTATCGTCGAGACCGGTGAGCGGACCCGGGCGTGGCTTACCGGTAATGTATTTTGCTCCGGGAACCATACGGTGCGGGATTACCGCTCCGGACCCGTGGCCGTCAAGCACGACGATCTTGGCAACACCCGCGTCACGCAGTCCGCTCACAACCGCAGCGATGTCGTCCATCAGATACTCGCAGGCCTCACGGTTTAAGGCGGTGCCGGGCTCGCGAGTCTGGGCGAACTGATAGACGCCACTGGCACCTTCCAGGTCCGTGTTGATGTAGATCTTCAGTTGGGCAGGTGGCTGGGCGTTGGCCGTCGCGGCGGTCAATATCGCTGCAACACACCATTGGGCAAGTCGGTTAAGACACACGATGTGGGCTCCTGAGAGAAAGGTCAGTTTTTCGTTGTCGCCTCGGATCGCCGAGGCCCACAACTTTGCGTCATGACGCGCGGGAATCATCATTGCCCTCCAATCCTGGCGATTTGGCAGGTCATCTGAGTTACTATCCTACTCCGATCACCACACTATACTCGAGCCAGTTTCAAAACTGGGAGTGCGAGGCTCCGGCCGAGCCAGATACGCGACGAATCCAGGCTCGGCAGGAGCCTCGCCCTCCCGAATGATGGTTTTGAAAATGTGTTCTGATCTCAGCGGAAGTAGATTTCGCCTTCAAAAAGCTGCACAATAAAAAGCTGCACAATAGAGTACTGTCCCGCGTTCCGCGGAGAGGCGTGGCAAGGTTACATGGAGCATCTGGCTATGTGCGAACACTGTATGGATCGTCGCCAATTCGGCGTCCTCAGCACGGCAGCCTTGACAGGAAGTGTGCTGGCAGCTTCCGCGGGACGTGCGTCTGATGCCAACGACATCGAGCCCTGGGATCCAGATAAACCGCCACGGATTACGGGACGCCCATTGCGTGTACAGCCGGTACTCGCCCATGCGCTGATGTCGCGGCGTGAAAAAACCTCCTGGCGATCATGGAGTGAAATCATTAACGAGGAAGCCGCCGTCGACGAAGTGCGACGGATATCTGGCGAGTTGAAGGAGCTCTCAATCAAGGCGGATTTTCCGCTGGAAATCCTGCCGCTGCGCAAGGTCACGACGCTCCAACAGGCGGCAAGTGTCCAGCAAGCGGAATTCGATGTCGTCCTACTCTATGCCGCGTCGAACGCTTCCTTATTTCGGCCGTGCTGCGCGGCGGATCCGCAACGGGACACGGTCATCTTCGTCCGTCACAAATCCGGACCGACGTACTATGGCTACGAGTGCTTGGGAGTGCGCCACTTCCAGGTCCCTTCGCCAGCATTGTTCGGCCAGAACAATGCGGAAAACCACGGACCCGTGACGCTCGATGACGTGGTCGTGGACGACTACGACGAGGTACTTTGGCGACTGCGCGCGTTATATGGCCTTCAGAATTTCGTGGGTCAGCGTGTTCTGGCGCTGGGCGGCCCCATGGGAAAGTGGGATCCCAAAGCGCCAGATGTGGCACGCCAGCGTTACAAACTTGACATCGTCGACGTTCGCTACGACGATCTGGCGGCACGCCTCACGGCATTGGCAGCCGATGATGAATTCCAACAGCAAAGCATTGCCTGGACCGATCGATACCTGGCGATGCCCGGCACACGTTTGGAGACAAAGAAGGAGTTCGTGACGAGGGCATTCGCACTCTACACGGTCTTTCGGCAGTGGCTTCAGGAACACAATGCGCCCGCGATCACCATCAACCAATGCATGGGGACGATCCTCTCAGTCTCCAACACGACCGCCTGCATGCCTCTCAGCTGGCTCAACGACGAAGGCTTCATCGCTCTATGCGAATCCGATTTCGTGGTCGTACCGGCGGGGATCCTGCTGCACTATATCTCTGGGAAACCCGTGTTCATGCACAATTCAACGTTTCCGCATCAGGCCATAGTGACCTGCGCCCATTGTACGGCGCCGCGTCGGATGGACCGAAAAAACTACGAACCCGTGCGAATCATGACTCATTACGAATCCGATTTTGGTGCTGCGCCGAAGGTCGAGATGCCGATCGGCCAGCAGGTGTGCGCGATCAGCCCCGAATACAGCACAGCGCGCTGGGTTGGTATCAAAGCAGTCGTGCGAGACAATCCGTGCTTCGCAATTTGCCGCAGCCAGCAAGACGTGGAAATCCAGGGCAACTGGCGCAGGCTGATTCCCGAGGCACGTGATTCGCATTGGATGATGGTGTATGGCGATTACCTGCGCGAGATCGAGTACGCTGTGCATAAGATTGGGTTGACGTGGGACAACATCTCAGACACGAATGTCTGAACTTCGACGATGCGAAGGACCGCTGCCGGAACACTCTTTGCTTCCTATCCCGCGCAGACGCGTTTAACTCAGGATTTCTTCGATGACCTGACCTCGCACGTCGGTCAATCGAATGTCCCGACCGCCGAAACGATAGGTCAATTCGGTGTGATCGATTCCCAGCAGATGCAGCATCGTTGCGTGCAGGTCGTGGATTTCGAGCGGCTTTTCGACGGCCTTGTACCCCCAGTTGTCCGTGCTGCCGTAGGAAAAGCCTCGTTTCACTCCTCCTCCGGCTAGCCACATGGTGAATCCAAACTCGTTGTGATCGCGGCCGTCAGCTCCTTGCGCAAAGGGGGTTCGACCGAACTCGCTGCCCCAGATCACGAGTGTTTCATCGAGCAAACTGCGGCGTTTCAGATCGAGAATCAGCCCGGCGATCGGCTGATCCACAGCCAGAGCGTTTCGGCTGTGATTGCCCCGCAGGTCGCCATGGGCGTCCCACCGCTGGTAGCCGTCTGTCATGGGAATCGTCAGCTCGATGAATCGCACACCACGCTCAACCAGCCGCCTCGCAATCAAGCACTGCCGTGCATAGGTCGCCGTGTGCGGATTGGCTGAATCGACTCCGTACAATCGTTGCGTTTCCTGGGACTCGCCTTCGATGTCCATCAATTCTGGCACGGCAACTTGCATGTGTGCAGCAAGTTCGTAATTCCGAATCGCCGATTCGAGTGCGTCTGATGGCCCTCTACTGAACAGCGACTGCTGATTAAGTTGCCGGACAAGGTTCCGCTGTGCGAGCTGCTGCGCGGGCGATTGCTGTTGGGGGCGAATGTTCGCCAACGGAGTACCAATTGCGTTCAGCAGTGAGCCCTGATGCACGGCCGGCAGGAATCCACTGGAGAAGTTATCCAGACCGCCCGATGGAATCTGGCCACCATTCAATACCACGAACCCCGGCAGGTTGTCGTTCTCACTCCCCAACCCATACGTGACCCACGCCCCCATGCTGGGACGTCCCTGCAATCCGTGCCCACTGTGAAGAAAATAGTTGGCCGATGTGTGTTCCGGAAATTTGGAGGTCATCGACTTGAGCATGCAGATCTCATTCAGGATGCCGGGGCGACCATCTCGGCCGGCGATGTGAGGGAAAAGATCGCTGGCCCACAGACCTGATTGGCGGCACTGCTGGAACTTCCACGGCGAAGCGAGCACCTTGCCGATGTCGGCGAACTGAGTCTTCTCCAACTTTCCGATGACTTCCTGTGGATTCCGACCGTTGTATTTTTCCAAATCTGATTTGTAATCGAATGAATCGATCTGCGAGACCGCTCCTTCCATGAACAGGAATATCACGCTGCGAACGCGCGGTCTCTGCTGCAAGTGAAAGGCTGCCGGTGACGCTTCGTTGGCCAGCAGTGCAGCCAGCGCAGCGGCTCCGAAGCCGCAGGACGCACGAGTCAAGAGTTCGCGTCTGGATAGATTCATATGGGGCATTGGTGAAAACCTTCGGGCCAACAGGCAGGAACGTGTCGGAGACTTTTCCAATGTTCTTCCAGGAAGTCTTTCGGAGACTCCCAATCAATTTGCTCGAACAAGAAATTGTATTTATCGGAGATAGATGAATTCACTCGTGCCAAATAAAGAATGTGCGAGGTCGGACCAAACCGCCGCATCATCGATCTGGCACCCATGGACTTTAGCAAACTCCTGCAGGGACGCAGTCAAAATTGCGACTTCAGCAGATTGAGGTTTTCGAGCAAATGCTTCGAGGAACATTTGCGAGAGCCGTTCTTCCGGTGATGCGTTGGGCATTTCGCGGAGGATTCGATCCGCCCAGACTGTCGCCTGTTGTGCGACGAGCGGGTCGTTCATCATGGCCAGCGACTGCGCGGGCACGTTGGTCACATTGCGACGCCCAACGGTCGTGAAGGGCGTGGGGAAATCGAACGTCGTTAGCAGCGTCGGTAGAAAGTTGCGCCGCGATGCAATGTAGACCGTGCGCCGTCCGGCTCCGTCCAAGGGTCCACTCTCATCCGGCCGGCCTCGCCCCACGACAAATTCTGTATGCTGGACCGGGACGGGACGACCCAGCAAGGTCGGGTCGAGGCGACCACTGACTGCCAATAGCGCGTCGCGGATGACTTCGGCTTCGAGTCGACGAATTGGCATCCGATGGAGCCAAACATTGTTCGGGTCTGCCCTTTCGTCGTCTGTGCCAGCTGGCTGACTGCTCATGGCAAAACTGCGGGAGAGCACGAGCCGTCGGATCAGCGCCTTCATCGACCACGCGTGCCGATGCATGAAATCCCACGCGAGCGTGTCGAGCAGCTCGGGGTGCGATGGCCGCTCGCCCAGATATCCAAAGTTGTCGACCGTGGCTACGATGCCTCGGCCGAAGACGTGATGCCAGATCCGATTGACGAGCACGCGCGCTGTTAGTGGATTTTCCACCGAGGCGATCTGTTTCGCCAGTTCCAGTCGCCCACTTGTTTGCGAACGAATGGGTGTTACAGGATCGAATACTTCCGGCAGCTGACGCGGAGCCTCCGCGTCAGGCATCGCGGCACGTCCCCGCAACAGCACGTTTTCGTTGAGTCCGTTGCCGTCCATCCACGCTGCTGCTGTTGCGGAAACAGTGTGGACCTGAGTTTGCAGCTGCTGTCGCTTCGTGCGGTATGTCGCAGCAAGATCGCTCAAAGCTTGCCCGTGTGCCTCGTCGATGGGAAAAAGTTCCGGTGTTGCCAGGACCCAGCTGAGCAATTCTGCCCGCGCTCGGGCATCTTGGTCGGCGGTAAGGGTTCCAGCGGCCAATCTGTCGAGCATGATCAGCAGTTCATTCTGGAAGGCCCAGAGTAGCGCATCGACCGTTGCTAGTTCATCCGATTCGGCGAGGGACCGCAACACAGCGTTTGGCGGTTCGACTAGTTGTGGAGCAACATCCGCGACGACAACCTTGCGGATGGCCAAGGGTTTCTCCGGCTGAGCGCCGAATTGTACGTAGACGCGCGATCCTTCCGAGGCAGCAACGTCGTGCTGATGCCAGGCCCAATCACCGGCGACTTGGCGGACAAGATGTCCGTGCAGCGGTCCGGCAATCATGATGTGAGAGTCGACACCCGCATAAACGTTTGCCTCCCCAGACATCAGATAAAACAGCCGCCCACTTTTCGCCGCGACTTTCCTCGTACGAATCATGCGGCCGGATCGAAGCTGGGCCGCCAGGCTGCCGGAGTCCGCTTCCGTACCGTCCGCGATCGTTAATCCGTCCCAAAAGTCGTTTTTCACGGCGGCGGCGTACGTGGCCACGCCGGCGACCGGTCGCTCGGCATCTCCGATCAACAAATCACCGGGTCGCTGCGGCCGCGGGCCGAAGGAATACCCGTCCTGCAGCCAAAGTTCGTCGGGATTCGAATAATCGACGAGTGTTTCCGTGACATCCTTGCTCGACTCGAACAAACGTTGCTGCTGAGACCATTGATCGCGAAATGCCTCGCGCTTTGATGGATTCTCGACCACGGTGAGCAGGAAATGAAGCGGACTTTCAGGCGATTCCTTCGCGGCCTCCAGGATCTCTCGGCGGTGCGATTCGACACGAGCCGGGTCTGCCAGCATGTTGGCGATCTGTTTCGCGATGCTGCTGACCGACGGTCGCAAAGCATCTGCCAGAACCGTTGCCATCTTGCGACGCGTCACACTCGTCAGCTCATCCAGCTCCATGGCGATCTGCCGGTTGTGTTCCATCGACTCGAAACGAACCTGCCGATAGTTTGAACTCAGGACAAAGCCGGCAAGACCGTAGTAGTCGCGTTGCGTGATCGGATCGAACTTGTGGTCGTGGCACCTTGCGCAAGCGACCGTCAAGCCGAGAAAGGTCTTGCTGAGCACATCGATCTTGTTGTCCGTCCGATCACATTCATCCTGTCGCACGTTGACCGGTGAATGGACTTCCTCGCCGAGGAACACCCAACCGGTTCCGAGCACCGACTGATTCGCGCCGGTCACGGGGTGCCGTCTCGGCTCGTCGACGAGATCGCCTGCCAGATGCTCGATCACGAACTGGTCGTAGGGCACGTCCAGATTGAAAGCCTGGATCAAGTAGTCGCGATACCGCCACGCGTTGGCGATCGGGAAATCGCTCTCGTGTCCCCGGCTTTCGGAGTATCGCACAAGATCCATCCAATGCCGTGCCCAGCGTTCACCAAAGTGCGGCGAAGTCAATAACTGATCGACCACTTGCTCACGAGCTTCCCACGAAGAATCGCGGGTGAACTCCTGCACCTGCTCCAAGGAGGGCGGCAGACCGGTCAGCGCAAAATGCACGCGACGCAGCCAGTCAGATGCCTCCGCATCCGACGCAGGCTTTAAGCCTTGTTGTTCCAACGCCGCCAGGACGAAGGCATCCGCGTCGTCGCGCGCCCACGTTGGGTCACTTGTCTGCGGAGGCGACTTGCTCTGGGGCACTCGCCACAACCACGATTGCTGAGCCTTTCGTTCCGCCAGATCAAAACCCGATTCGTCGATCGCTGTCCGCGGAACCGACTCATCGGGCCAGGCGGCTCCTTCTATAATCCACTGCCGAAAGTCAGCAATTACATTCGGCGGCAATTTCGGCTGATCCATCGGCATCTTCAATTCCGGATCGGACTGCTCCAGCGCGATCAAGAGCGTGCTGGTTTCCGGTTTGCCCACAACCACCGGCCGCCCGAAAGAAGCGGACGCGGTCAGAAACGAGATGTGATCGACGCGTAAGCCCGATTCCTGGGCGTCCGGTCCGTGACACTCAACACAGTGCTCCGCCAGTACGGGCCGGATCCGCTTCTCAAAAAACTCAAGCTTCGCGAATCTAGGATCATCCGCACCGGATGCGGATTTCAGAAAAAAGGCAACAGCGAGTCCCGCCCAGAGAAGTCGAACCATCATCCTTCTCATTCTCCACACCGAGGAGAGATGCACACGTGCAGGTCAGGTTACCAGAAGTTCAACGGCAAGTACCACTACAGAAGACCGCTCGGTTTCTCCGAATTGTCCCTCGAATCACAAAACCGCACCTGAGCCTCCGGTTCGATTGGCGTGGGCGGCTTGATCGTCGAGCGCACATTCCGGGGCGCCCGATGGCAGGGGGACAGGGACCTATTCTTCGCCGGCAGGAGCTTCCGATACGGCTTCGATGCAATGGCGGCGAAACACGAGCCAGTCCCCGCTTGTGTCAAAATCGCGCTCGGTCATTCAGGTTCGGACTCGGCATGACAGCTGTTTTCCTCCGTGACCGCCGCCGATTTGGCGCAAATCACAACCAGCCCCGAGAAGAACAACGCATGTTCGAGCACGCCTACAACCATTTGATTGGGTGCGCCTTTGCGACAGAATCCCCACCATTGCATGGTCGCCTGTCGAAAAACAACTCCGAAAAACAACTCTGCCTCCCTTCCAGAAAAAACGGCGCGGAAAAACGAAAAACGAAAACCACCCTGACGCCCTTCTGCGAGACAGGCAACTGGGCGACCGGATCAAAGACTCACGGGCGCAGGTATTTGACTGCTGGATCTGCTAGGCTGCGTTCTTGTGAGGAAGGACTCGGCTTCCGGATGGGGCATGGCAGCAGGCGGAGTGCGGCGTGGTCGTGGATCGACGACGGTATTTCGAACCGGGCTACTGTTATCACGCGTTGAATCGAGCTGCACAGCGGCAGACGCTGTTCTTCACCGACGAGGATTACAGCGAATTCGAACAGCTCATGGGCGAGATCCAGCAGAGGATCCCGCTACCGATCCTGACATACGAACTGATGCCCAATCATTGGCACTTCGTGGTTCGTCCACGAAACCGCAAGGAATTGTCTGCCTTTTTCCAGAATCTGTCCGGAACGCATGCCAAGCGATTTCGCGCGGTCAGTCGTACGCAGGGTCAAGGGCACGTATACCAAGATCGATTCAAGAGTTTTCCGGTCCAAAGCGACGGTCATTTCCTCTCGCTGTGTCGCTATGTAGAGCGAAATGCGCTGCGAGCCGGTTTGGTCGCCCGCGCGGAAGACTGGCCCTGGAGTGGCCTGGCGAGCCGAATGCGCGATCGCCCGGATCTTCTGCTTTCCGATTGGCCGGTTGATTGTCCGTCCGACTGGATCGAGTTTGTGAATCAGCCCCTGACAGCGCGGGAACTTTCCGCCATCCGCAGGAGCATTCGACGAGGGCGCCCCCTGGGGGATCCCGAGTGGATCCGACAGACCGCCGAACACTTGGGACTCGAACACACGTTGCGCGCCACGGGGCGCCCCCGTATCTCTCGGGTGTGAATCGGCATCCACCCGACAACGTTTCGCCAAAACCGTAATCTACCTAGCCTCCCAGAAAGGAGGCAGAGGTCGTTTTGGTTATTTCTTGCGCGATGACGGAAACAGGTCGGTGAGATCCCAGACGTCATCCGTCGCGATCGCAAGATCGACCAGTTCGGCCGACAGGTCCGAGTCGGGCGTCGAAGCTGGAGTGATCAACGGACGCGCGGGCTGGACCCCCAGCTCGTACGTTCCCGCCTGGAGGGCATACACCAGGTCGCCCGTGTCGAAGTCTCCGTCCCCATTCCAATCACCCTCTTCCCAAACCGAGTTGCCCTCGATGCCGTCTTCATACTCCCCAGCCGTCAAGACCGCCACCAAGTCGGCTGTGTTGAACAACCCATCATTGTTGGCGTCGCCGATTACGGCGGGAGTCACCGTAACCGTGAAGCTTTCGGTCGCGATATCCGTTCCATCGCTGACCGTAAGGGTCACCTGCACTAAGCCGCCAGGTTGGCCCGATCGCGGAGTGATCGAGACACTGCGATCGCTACCGTCTCCCGCAACGACGATCCGATCCAACGGAATCAGATCCTCGTTGTCCGAAGTCGCCTCGACCGTCAGTGTTGTCGACGCGTCATCGATATCGGCCACAATAAAGGGAATCTCACCCGTCGAAGCCCCCGACAGTACGGTCTGGTCCGCGATCGGAGAGATGGTGGGAGGATCATTGACGGAGGCGACCGTCACCTGAAATGTCTCGATCGTGGTATTCTTACCATCGCTTACCGACAGCGTGATCGTAACCGGACCCCCATTTGCATTGGCAACCGGCGTGACGGTTACCGTGCGATTCGCGCCACTGCCTTCAATCACGATGTTGGCGTCCGGCACTAACGCAGGATCACTCGAACTGGCCGTCAAGGTCAGCGATTCCAGCGGCGTATCGAGATCACCGATCGTGAACGGCAGCGGTGCGGTGGATGTGTCTTCGTCAATCGTCACATCCTCCAAAGCCGATATCTCGGGAGGATCGTCGGTTGATCCGACCGTCAAAACGAATGTCGTGGCCGCCGATGCACTGCCCGCGTCGGTGACCGTAACCGTGATTGTCGAGGTACCGGTCTGGTTCGCCAGCGGAGTCAATTCGATCGTCCGATTCCCATTGGTTCCCCCGAGCGTGATGTTCTCGACGGGCACCAGGGAAGGATTACTCGATAAGACGGTTACGATGAGTTCCGCCGGAGGCGTCTCCAGATCAAAGACCGTGAACGCGATGGCAGGCGTGGGCGTATCCTCGGAGGTCGACTGATCCCCGATCTCAGAAATCGTGGGAGGATCATTGACCGGTGTCACCGTCAGATCGAAGGTCTCGGTCGCCGAACTGGTCCCATCACTGACGGAAACCGTGATCGTGACCGGACCTCCATTTGCATTGGCAGCCGGCGTAACGGTCAACGTCCGATTCGCGCCGCTGCCCCCCACGACGATGTTCGCATCCGGCACCAAGGTCTGATCGTCCGAGGCGACGGTCAGGATCAACGATTCCAGCGGCGTGTCGAGATCATTCACCGTGAACGCCAAGGGAGCCGTGGGTGTATCTTCGTCAATCGTCACATCCGACAACGCTGAAATCGTGGGAGCGTCATCCACCGGTGTCACCGTCACGTTGAAGGTCTCCGTCGACGAACTGGTCTCGTCACTCACGGAAACCGTGATCGTAACCGGACCCCCATTTGCATTGGCAACCGGCGTGACGGTTACCGTGCGATTCGCGCCACTGCCTTCAATCACGATGTTGGCGTCCGGCACTAACGCAGGATCACTCGAACTGGCCGTCAAGGTCAGCGATTCCAGCGGCGTATCGAGATCACCGATCGTGAACGGCAGCGGTGCGGTGGATGTGTCTTCGTCAATCGTCACATCCTCCAAAGCCGATATCTCGGGAGGATCGTCGGTTGATCCGACCGTCAAAACGAATGTCGTGGCCGCCGATGCACTGCCCGCGTCGGTGACCGTAACCGTGATTGTCGAGGTACCGGTCTGGTTCGCCAGCGGAGTCAATTCGATCGTCCGATTCCCATTGGTTCCCCCGAGCGTGATGTTCTCGACGGGCACCAGGGAAGGATTACTCGATAAGACGGTTACGATGAGTTCCGCCGGAGGCGTCTCCAGATCAAAGACCGTGAACGCGATGGCAGGCGTGGGCGTATCCTCGGAGGTCGACTGATCCCCGATCTCAGAAATCGTGGGAGGATCATTGACCGGTGTCACCGTCAGATCGAAGGTCTCGGTCGCCGAACTGGTCCCATCACTGACGGAAACCGTGATCGTGACCGGACCTCCATTTGCATTGGCAGCCGGCGTAACGGTCAACGTCCGATTCGCGCCGCTGCCCCCCACGACGATGTTCGCATCCGGCACCAAGGTCTGATCGTCCGAGGCGACGGTCAGGATCAACGATTCCAGCGGCGTGTCGAGATCATTCACCGTGAACGCCAAGGGAGCCGTGGGTGTATCTTCGTCAATCGTCACATCCGACAACGCTGAAATCGTGGGAGCGTCATCCACCGGTGTCACCGTCACCAAGAATGTTCCTGTGGAAGTCGTTGTGCCGTCGCTGACCGAGAGGGTCACCGTCACCGGACCTCCGAAAGAATTCGGCACCGGAGTGACCGTGACGGTGCGATCTGTTCCCGCACCTCCAACGACGAGATTGGCATCGGGAATGAGGGCTTGATCGCTGGACACGGCAGTCAAAGTGAGCGTGTTAAGAGGCGTATCGGGATCCGTGACCGTAAAGGACAAGGGTCCAGTCGACGTGTCCTCGGGGATCGTAACGTCCCCCACGGCGGAGACGGTTGGAGGATCATCGACCGCCGCTACCGTCACCTGAAAAGTTTCAGTGGCAGAACTCGTACCATCACTGACCGTCAGCGTGATCGTAGCGGGTCCACCGTTCGCATTCGCGGTCGGCGTGACGTTGACCGTACGATTTGCTCCCGTGCCTCCGAAAACGATATTCTCGTTTGGAATCAGTGTCTGGTTACTCGACGTGGCCGTGACCGTGAGCGAGGCCAACGGGGTGTCGGGATCACTCAAGGTAAACGCCAGCGGGCCGGTGGAGGTGTCTTCATTGATCGTGACATCACCGACCGCCGAAATCGTGGGAGGATCGTCGATCGCCGCCACCGTCACCTGAAACGTTTCGGTGGAGGAACTCGTACCATCACTGACCGTCAGCGTGATCGTGGCTGGGCCGCCGTTCGCGTTCGGGGCCGGAGTGACCAGCACGGTCCGACTCGCTCCGATCCCTCCAAGCACGATGTTCGCATCGGGAATCAACGTTTGGTTACTGGACGTGGCCGTGACCGTCAGGGACGTCAGCGACGTGTCAGGATCACTCAACGCAAAAGCCAGCGGACCGGTGGACGTGTCTTCATTGATCGCGACATCACCGATTGGCGAAATCGACGGGGGATCGTCAACCGCCGTCACCGTCACCTGAAACGTTTCGGTGGAGGAACTCGTGCCGTCACTGACCGTCAGCGTGATCGTGGCCGGGCCGCCGTTCGCATTGGCCGCCGGAGTGACCGTTACCGTCCGACTCGCGCCACTGCCACCCAGGACGATATTGGCGTAGGGAATCAGCGTTTGATTATTCGAGTTCGCGGTCACGGTCAACGAGGTCAGGGGCGTATCCGGATCGCTTAAGGTGAACGCCAGCGGGCCGGTCGAAGTATCCTCACTGATCGTGAGATTTCCCACTTCGGAGATCGCCGGGGGATCATTGACCGCGGTCACCGTGACGTCGAACACTTCAGTCACCGTATTCACCCCGTCACTGACGGTCAGCGTGATCGTCGCGGGGCCACCGTTCGCATTGGCCGCCGGAGTCACGGTCACCGTCCGACTCGCTCCGCTGCCTCCGAACACGACATTGGCATCCGGGATCAAGGTTCGATTACTGGAGGTTGCCGTCAGCGTTAGCGAGTTTAACGGCGTATCGGGATCATTCAGCGTAAACGCGAGGGGACCGGTTGAAGTATCTTCGCTGATCGTGATATCACCCACACTTGAGATGGTGGGAGGGTCGTTCACGGGGTTGACCGTCACATCAAACGTTTCGGTGGCCGAACTCACGCCATCGCTGACCGTCAGCGTGATTGTGGCTGGACCCCCGCTCGCATTGGCGACCGGAGTGACCGTCACCGTTCGATTCGCGCCACTGCCCCCGAGCACAATGTTGGCGTTGGGAATCAGTGTCTGATTGCTCGAGTTGGCCGTGACCGTCAGCGTTTCGACGGACGTGTCGAGATCTGCCACGGTAAATGCCAAGGGGCCCGTAGAAGTATCTTCATTGATCGTGATATTGCTGATCGCGGAAATCGCGGGCGGGTCGTTGACAGAAGTCACCGTGACCCGGAACGTCTCGTTGACGGAACTCGTTCCATCACTCACCGTCACGGTAATCGTCGCCGGACCTCCGAAGGCGTTTGCCGACGGCGTGACCGTCACCGTCCTGCTCGCGCCGCTCCCACCGAAGACGATATTGGCATTCGGAATTAGCGTCTGATTACTCGAGCTGGCCGTTAACGTGAGTGAATCGAGAGGCGTATCGAGATCACTCAAGGTGAATGACAATGGGCCGGTCGACGTGTCTTCGCTGATCGCGACATCGTCAATGGAGGAGATCGTCGGAGGATCATTGACCGGAGTCACCGTCACCGTAAATGACTCGCTTGCGACCGCCATCCCATCACTGACGAAGAGCGTAATAACCGACGAACCTTCATTGACGTTGGCGACCGGGGTCACCGTCACGGTCCGATTCGCGCCGGTACCGGCCAGTGCAATGTTCCCGAGCGGCACGAGCGACGGATTGCTGGAATTGACGGTCACGATCAGAAAGGAGAGCGGTGTGTCCAGATCGCTCAACGTGAAATCCAACGGCCCCGTCGATGCGTCTTCATCAATTGTGACGTCGTCAATCGAAGAGATCGTTGGAGGATCGTTGACGAAGAGCACCGTGACTCCAAACGTTTCCGTTGAGGAATTGATGCCATCGCTAACCGTCAATGTGATGGTCGCCGGACCACCGAACGCGTTCGCCGCGGGCGTCGCAGTCACCGTCCAATTCGCCCCACTTCCAACGAGCGTAATGTTGGCATTCGGAATCAGCGTTTGATTGCTCGAACTGGCGGACACCGTGAGAGCAGTGAGCGGCGTATCGGGATCACTCAGCGTAAACGCCAGAGGCCCGGTGGAAGTGTCTTCGCTGATTGTCAGATCGGCGATCGCGCTAATTGTGGGGGGATCGTTGACCGGCGTCACCGTCACATTGAACGTCTCGGTAGTCAGACTTGAACCATCACTGACAGTCAGCGTGATCGTCGCCGGACCTCC
The DNA here is from genome assembly GCA_964522605.1 of uncultured Pirellulaceae bacterium. Taxonomy (GTDB): domain Bacteria; phylum Planctomycetota; class Planctomycetia; order Pirellulales; family Pirellulaceae; genus CAVZLD01. The sequence goes on along the minus strand of CAZFWV010000013.1, from coordinate 26,819 downwards.
GTACGCATTCGCCGCCGGCGTGATCGTCAACGTCCGAGTTCCATGAGTGCCCCCCAGGCTGATGTTACTGTTGGGAATGAGCTGTTGATTGCTGGATGTGGCCGTGAGCGCAAGCGACGAAAGCGGCGAGTCGGGGTCGTTTAGCGTAACGATCAGCGTACCGGTGGAAGTATCCTCGCTGATCGTCACATCCGCGATTTCCGAGATCGTAGGCGGGTCGTTGACCGGCGTCACCGTCACATTAAAGGTCTCCGTCGTAAATCCCGTGCCATCACTGACCGTCAGCGTGATCGTGACAGGACCACCAGTGGCGTTGGCGGACGGCGATACGCTCACCGTTCGATTGGCATCCGTCCCCGAAATGACAATTCCAGAATTCGGGATGATCGACACATCACTCGAAGAAGCAGTGACAGTCAGCAGGGAAACCGGCGTATCGGCATCCGCCACGGTAAACGGAATCGGGCCGGTCGAGGTATCCTCATTGATCGTCCGATCACTGATGGGCGAAATCGTGGGCGGACTGGCAATGTTGATCACATCCACCAGAAATGTATCGGAGGCGGAAGCAGAACTCCCATCCGTCACGATCACCGTGATGACCGCCGTCCCAATCTGATTCGTTGCAGGTGTGACTCGAATCGTCCGATCGGTCCCCGACCCGCCCAGTACAATGTTACCGTCGGGAATCAGCGATGTGTTCGAGGAGCTTGCGGTGACCACCAACTCGCTCGCCGGCGTCTGGCTGTCGTTCACCGTAAAGGGAATGATGTCGCTGCTGCTGTTCTTGGCAATACTGATATTGCCAATGTCCGAGATCTGGGGAGCCTGATTGCTCAGCCATAACCCAAGTTGAAACGTTTCGCTCGCGCTGTTTCCATCGAGGTCACTGACGGTAATTGTGATGTCCGTGAAGCCGAAGACACCTGGGTTTCCCGTAATGACCGCAGTGCGGTTGCTGCCCGAACCGATGAACGAGATATTGGAATCGGGAACCAGCCACGGCTCCGAGGAAGTACCCGAGAGTGTCAACAGACTGAGCGGCGTATCCGCATCGTTCACGGTGAAATTAACAAGCGTCGTACCGCCGATCGGCCCGAGGACGGGCGGGATATCCGAGATGGTCGGAAAGGCAGTAAAGCGCGATCGCAAGCTGTAGTTCGGTTGCTCGAGCGCATTCGCCTCGCGCACCTTGAATACGTAGGTTTCTCCCGCATACACATTCAGGGTCACCGACTCGTTGTCCGTTTTCGTGTCGGCAGAAGTGAGTTCTGCCCCTGCCGGCGTGAGGACGGACAACACCAGATCCCCGTCGTCATGTCGGAAGTCGGCCGTCACATCCAATCTGCCGTCGATGGTGGCCGTCCACGCAAAATAGTCCACATCGCTCGGATTGTGGATGTTCAAATTGGAAAGCGTCGCATCGCTCGTCCCCAAGTTGTATGCCGTACCCAACGTGTTGTTCGGCGTGGTTGCGTCGATGCTGTCCGGCCGGATCAACTGAACCTTCAGCGAGTACTCGGGAGTTAAGAAGCCAGAGAACTCAACCAAACGAAAGTACATCAAGTCACCCGCCGTGACCGAAGCCCGGACTCGCTCGTTGTCGTCCAGCGAATTGGAGGTATCAACAGGATTCTCGAAATTGGGAGCCCGGTACAGCTTCATGTCGATGTCGCCGTCATCGGCATCGAAAAACGCATCAACGCGAACAACACCGTTATTGGGTGCCGTCCATTTGTACCAATCCACATCGCCTTCCGGATCAATGCTCAAATTGGCATACGTGTTGTTGGAGGTACCCAAATCGGCCGCCTCGAGCCTCGAATCGTTGGGTTCGAAGATGTCCGCCGCTAACAGGAGACGCGTCTCCAGAAACTCCAGATGCGGACGGCGTCCAGCCGATCCCATTCCCGTGCCGCGCAACTTACGCTTCTCATTCCGTTTAAGTGTGGTACGTTTCATCTTCATCGCCGGCCATGTGATGGGTGAGTAAAAAGCCATCGAAGGGGAGCATCCTCTCCCGCTCGCGGCAAGCCAGGAACGCATTCTCTTGTTTTTTACGGTCCGAGCCGAGAATCGCTCAGCAGAGTCACGGTCTTTAGTATTCTCGAACGCGTGGCATTCGTCCAGTAATCGTCGGCTCAGGCATATCGCCCCTGCCGAAGCTCCGCTTCCACCTTTCCTCTCCGCGGAGTGCCAACACGTTCGTCCCCCCATTTTGCCATTAGGAGGAGCAAGATGCTATCTCTCGAGCACTCAAAAAGAGAATCTACCCCAAATCGGGAAGTCTGCCCGGATGCTCTGTTCGAAATCCGAAACTCACATCACGCGCGACCTGTCCGCGGAAGGGAGGCAAATCGCCGGGAGACAATAGGAAAGAACGGGAAATGGCGCTACCGCGCACGCCTGCGAAGAAGCATGAGCCAGAGGCTACCCAATGCGAGCAGCAGCCAACTTGCCGGCTCGGGCACGACACGGAGGGAGAAGTTATCGACTGTGCCTGTGGCCGTGTTCCACGCCGCCATCCCGGCGTAATTGATCGTGGGGTTGTCGCCGAAAGCCATTGGCCCGCGAATCGTCGCATCGTCCACCAGCCACTCAATCGTCCAGGCATCCTCTACAGTATTCAACACGACGGCCAGATTGACGAACCCGGTCTTGTCCGGATCGAAATCTTGGTTCGCGGCATCTGCCGTGCCCGCCCCGAGAAACGTCTGCACGACCGAGTCGGATGCGTCGTTTTCGCGGTTCAACATCCAGCCGTAGACCGTGTTGGTCGTGTGAAAGCCATCGGTCGAATTCGTTTCGCTAAAGCCGATCGAGAACCAATCATTGCTGTCGCTGATATCGGGATTGACGTCGAGTGACAACGCATAAATCAATCCGGCCTCTGGCGTGAACGGCAGCCAGGCCGTGCTGTGTCCATTCTGGCTCTTCGACCCATCGGCTTTCCAATGCTGGGCATTCTCGCCCGCAATCCAAGTCTCGTCACCGGGTCGAATGTCCGGAGCCGTGCCATTCAAGTCCACCGTCGACTCACCGTCAAAGTCGTCGAAGTAGATTTGCGCTGATGTCGCTGCCGTGAACATCAACAGACACATGGAAGACAGGCACCCAATCAACAGGCTGCGCGTTGCTCGTCGGCATCTCATGGCTGCTTACCTCATCATTCGACCGCAGACAGACCCGTCGCTGCCGCGCCATCGGATGCCGCCCACAAAGGACGATATCGTCCTCTCATCATCGCACCCGAGCCTTGGCGATCGGGGGGAACGACCCGTGACGTAGTCTAACTGCCGTCGGTCCCCCCCACAACCATAAAAGCAGGGTCGTCTGGCCGGCAGTTGGCGGACGGCGGCAAACGTTGCACAATGGAAACATTAATCTCGCGGATTTACGCTGCCGGGCTTCGGTCCGGCGGCGGCTGCGGGCCGACGAAAATCCACGCATGGTTCACACGCAGTGCGGCAGGGCCGCAACCCAACGGGGTGCTTCCGCACCCGCGTACGGGTCGCTTTCGTTGGTCGCTCGATTCCTTGGCAAGAAAACAAGATTTTCACCGTTCGCCGTGCAGGGGATAAGGCGGATTCAATACCTGCGCGGCTCGTTTTGTGGAGGACACATTATGTTCTGCAACGCGATGGTCATCCTGTCGCTGACGATCTCTGCCGGCCAGGATCCCAACATTCTTTTCATCTTCACGGATGACCAGAGCTTCAGAACGGTGAGCTGTTATCCCGGAGCCTACAATTACGCCGACACTCCGAATATCGACAGGTTAGCGGAAACGGGAGTGCGTTTCGAACATGCTTACATCGGTGCCAAATGCGTACCTTCGCGCGCCGGAATGCTCACCGGTCGGTTCCAGTATGCCTGTGCTGAAGGTCCAGAATACAAGTGGTGGACAACGGCACTGCGGACTAAGGGGTATTACACAGGAATGATCGGCAAATGGCACTGGCAGAAGGGGACGGAGGCCCACCAGCATGGAACGGCTTGGGATTGGTCCGTGGTCTGGGATCATGGGCAGTATGATGCGGCCGGTGGATACTATTACGACCAGAAGATCATCATCAATGGGGGCGATCCGCAAGACTTGGAAGGATACAGTACGGACCGCTACACGCAATACACTCTGGAATTCATCAAGGACCGCGCGAAGAACCCCAACCAGCCTTGGTATTATTGGTTGTGTTACGCGGCGGTACACGGACCTTACACCCCCGCCGACCGACACCAAGGGCTCTATTCCGACAAGCCTGCAACGAAGATCCCCGAAGATGTCTATGGGCCTCGTCCGGGAAAACCCGTCCACATGCAGGGGAGCAGTTGGAAAAAGGGCGAGAACGGAGAGCCCATTTTCAAGAGGAAGTCTCTGGACTTCTGGGCCAAGCAGCAGACGGAAGCTGTGGCAGCCATCGATGAAGGCGTCGGCAAAATGATCAAGGCACTCGACGAAACGGGACAATTGGAAAACACGATCATCGTGTTCACCTCCGATCAGGGCTACGTGTGGGGCCATCATGGGCTCAAAGGAAAGATCTGGCCCTACGCGGCAGCCATCAAGTCGCCGTTGATCGTTTCCTGTCCAAAGCGCTATCCAGAAGGAAAGGTGTGTAAGACGCCCGTCAATGGAATGGATCTGATCCGCACGTTTCATGTGATGGCCAAAGCCGAGCCCGACCAAGTTCTGCACGGAAGGGACATAACGCCTCTCCTGGAACAACCGGAGTCGGCTGCAGTGGCCGCGGAATGGAACAAGACACCAACCATGATGACCTACACCCGCAACACCTATACGACCGAAGCGATGGCCGAGAAGCTCAAAGCCAAATCATGGTCAAGCTTTCAATTCAGCAGCGGAGGAAAGGAGGGCCGCTTAGACGGGCCCAATCCCGGCGACAACTATCACCCCTGCTATTTCATGATCCTTGATGGGCAGCACAAATACATCAGATACATCTTTCCGAATCGGATTGAAGAGCTCTACGACATCGATAACGATGCTGACGAGTTGACCAATCTCGCGGTAGACCCCGCGTATCACGACCGACTAGTCGAAATGCGGGAGAAACTGATTGAACACCTCAAGAATACCGGGGGTGAGTCCTTCGTTGACCTTTTGCCGCCGCCCAAGACCGACTACGAACCGGCCAAAGCAAGGCCCTCAGGCGAGACGACGGTCTACCATCAAGAAGGGAAGGAGCGTGTTCACCTTGAGGGCTGCAGACGCCTGACAACCGATCCGAAGATTCTGGCGACCATGACAAAGATGACTTTGGCCGAAGCTGAAGAAAAATGAATACCTTACACCTTTTCTTCCCCCCGACTCGGATGAAGATGATGAAATGCCCACTCCCCCTCGTTCTACTCATTTTGGTTTGCATGCTGACAGCGCAGGTACGAGCGGGCGACTGGCCGCAGTTTCGCTACGACGTCGGACGCACCGCAGCGACGCCTCACGACCTGCCCACAGACTTACAGCTCTGCTGGAAGCGCACGCTTCCAACTCCTCGCCCTGCGTTTCCCCATGAACTGCGGCTTGGCTACGACGCTTCCTACGAGCCGGTGGTGCTCGACAAAACCATGTTTGTGCCTTCGATGGTGACGGATAGCGTCACGGCGCTCGACACCGAAACGGGAGCCGAGCGTTGGCGGTTCTTTGCCGAAGGGCCTGTCCGCTTCGCTCCTGTTGCCTGGGAAGGGAAGGTGTACATCGTCTCGGACGACGGTTACTTGTATTGTCTAAACGCTCGTGATGGCTCCCTGCTTTGGAGGTTTCGCGGTCTTCCTGAAGGCAAGCAGGATCGCAAGGTGATCGGCCACGGGCGACTCGTCTCGCTCTATCCGGCCCGCGGTGGTCCTGTTCTGGCCAACGGCATCGTCTATTTCGCCGCGGGCCTGTGGCCGACCGAAGGCGTGTTCGTACATGCGCTGCACGCGGAATCGGGAGAAGTTGTTTGGTCCAACACCGAGGTCGATCGCATTCCGGCGAGTAACTGGGATCACGGTGTGGGACAAATCTCCGGTTTAACGCCCCAAGGCTATCTCGCGATCGTTGGTGACAGACTGATTGTTCCCTGCGGAACACAACTGCCCGCCTTCCTCGATCTGAAAACGGGTGAGCTCCAGAAGTACACAATGGGCTGGGGCGGACGTCTCGGGTTGCCTAAGGGCTGCTGGTTTGTGGCAGGGGTCGGAAAGTACCTGAGCCATGGCGGCGATTTGTACGACATCACTCGTCCCAACGAGGAGCGGCTGGAGGACACGAAACCCGACGAGACAGACTACAAACCGATGCTGTATCCGGGTGGCTGGACGCGGTTGGAAATCGAACGCGCCAACCAGCGAGAGCTGGATCGTTTTAGCCAGCCCGTGATGACCCCCGAGGTGATGTACGAAAGCGACCAGAGCATCGAAGCGCGAGACTTGAGAGAGTACACACTCCAGGAGCGGATCGCGGACAACATCCCGTCGCACCGCGCCAATGATGAAGTTCCGGACAACTTGGGGGCCGTGTTTCGCAAGCTTTGGGAACTGCCCTCGAACCTCCAGGTCCACATCAAGGCCGGTGGCAAGCTCTACACGGGCGGGCCGGGCATTGTGGAAGTCATCGACACGACCGGCGAGGAACCGAAAGTCGCGTGGCGTACAACGATCGAGGGTACACCCCAGCGGATGCTGGCCGCCGACGATAAGCTATTCGTCGTAACACGCGAGGGGAGCATACTTGCGTTCTCCGCATCGCATCCCGGTCAACCGAAGTCGCATACCGTTACCAAGACGCCTCCGTCTGCCGCCGACGCGTGGACCGACAAAGCGAAGGCTGTGTTGGATGCAACCGGTGTTCGTGATGGTTATGCGCTCGTGCTCGGAATCGACTCAGGACGCTTGATCGAGGAACTAGTGCGGCAAACCAAGCTGCACGTGATTGCGGTAGATCCAGCACCCGAGAAGGTCGCCGCAGTTCGAAAGCGGCTCGATGAAATGGGGCTGTATGGTACGCGAACGAGCGTAGTCGTTGGCGATCCGCTGACCTACCCTTTCTCGCCTTATCTGGCCAGCTTGATCATTTCGGAAACGGCAGATGACTTCGCCCAGGCGGAGGAACGAGCGTTAGCCCGGGCTGTGTTTCATGCGCTGCGTCCCTATGGAGGCGTTGCCTGTGCTTGGGGTGCGCTAGCGGATCGTGGACGCATCGAGCAAATCGTGCGGGACGAATCATTTCCTGGAGCATTGGTCCGCCAAGCCGGTGATTTCGTCCTTTTGACTCGCTCGGGTCCGCTTCCAGGAGCAGCCGACTGGTCCCATGCGGAGGCGAACGCCGCCAGCACCGGGGCGTCGGAGGACGAATTGATCCGTTCGCCCATGGCCGTGCTGTGGTTCAATGCAGCTCAACGATGGCACAAGTACCCGGGGCAGATCCTCGTGCGCGTGTCAGGGGGACGCGTCGTGCTGTTCGAGGAAGGCGTGTTGCTTGCAACCGACGTGTACACAGGTCGACAGCTGTGGGAAGTGGACGTGCCCTTTGGTGCCAATCCTCTTCGTGACTCGGAGGCTCGCGAAACCGTTTTGTACGCGAGACATCGACAGTGGGGCCCCGAGCCCAGCATCCCGTCGACTGCCGAGTTAGTCGTGCTTCCCGACGCCATCTACTTGAGCGCCGGATCGAGTTGCCTAGTCTTTGATCCAGCCACTGGCGAGTCAGTGGGACAAATCGCGCTTCCCGACGGGCTCGACCGTCCTTGGACAAACCTTCGGGCGTCTGGCGATTATTTGGTCGGTAACAGCGGACATAACTTGGTATGCGTAGATCGCTTCACGGGCAAGCTGCAATGGCAAGTGGAAGCAACACGTAGCGAGTTAAGCCTCGCCGTTGGTGGCGACAAAGTTTTTTGTGCCGAGTTGGCCAATCCGCGGCGCGGTGAGGACATGCTCCGGGACGGCAGTATGTTCGCCTTGAACCTCAAAACTGGCGACCGTGTCTGGGAGAAGCCCGGAGGCGCTCGACTGCGCTACAGTCCATTACTGGATATCGTGGTTACTCCTGCGAAATTCTACCGTGGTAGCAACGGCGAACCTCTGCCACAGCAGCCTGATCATCCAGAGGATGCGTTCGTCGTGAAAGGACGAGGTTTGCCTGAAATGGGGCTGCCGGGATACATCGCCGGCAATCGGCTACTCACGGGCGATGAACAGAACCTTCTCATCTACGCAATGCCAACGGGAGAACGAATTGGTGAGCCGTTGAGTTGGGCTCGCCGTGGATGCACGGGTACGCGGGCCAGCACACACCTTCTGACCACTCGTTATCGCGCCAACTCTGCGTGGATTGACCTGGAAAGCTGCGCCATCACGCCGCTGTTGGGAGTGCGTCCGGGCTGTGGCGTAAACAACAACCTGTATCCGGCGAACGGCGTACTGAACATTCCCAACCTCACGGCTGGTTGTACCTGCAACTATGCACCCGTCTCGATGGCATGTGTCCCAGCAAGTGTTGTCGAAGATCGTGACGCCGAATAGAACTTCCGAGTGACTGCAACGTGCTGCCTGCCACGACCTTCAAAGGAAGTAACTCTGCCTCCCTTTGAGGAAAAAACTCAGGAAAAACTCTGCTTCCCCTTCTGCGAGACGGGCGACTGGACGCGGTTCGTGAATCAGCCTCCCGCCAATTGGGGATCGATATGCGATCCGCTCGAGCATTCGACGAGGGCGCCTCAGGGCGATCCCGGATGCGTCCGTTGGACCGCCGAGCATTGGAGATTCGCACACATGTTTCGCGCCACGGGGCGTCCCCTTCATCTCGCGGAAGTGAAATGGCACTCGCTCTGCAAAGCATGGATATGGTCGCACTCTGCCCAAGCCTCCCGAAATAGGCAACTAGAAGCCGTTGATTCAAAAGGGGGCAGAGCTCGTGTTTCGCTGTAGCAACAACCATCGGCCGATCGGACCCCGATTTCACTTCTGCAGATGCTTCAGGTGGTTAGGAAGTAGATGCGCCTGAATGCGCTGCTGGAGCCGAGTCCAAATCTCGTCGGCGAGGCTGGCATTCAGAATGGCTTCCGACACGTTTTCTCCGAGTTGACCGAGGGCCGTGCGCAGGGCTTGCGGGTTCGGACCGGTCAGGCGGATCTCTTCTCGGCAGGTGCAGTAGGCGTTTGCCACCAGACTGACCATGGGCAGCGGAGGAACGGGATCTTCCACGTCGACGTATCGGTAAATGCGACCGGGAATTCCCGTTGGAACGCTTCGGCAGCGGCAGCGTTGCCGATCATGGGGGCGCCGAAGGTCACGACCTCGTGAACCGCCAGAAACTGTCTTTGGAATCTCCACGCCGCCAGCAGGGCCAAGGCTCCTCCCAGGCTATGTCCGGTGACCCAAAGCAATCGTTGCCGCTTCTCCAGTGCCTGCTGAGCGGCAGCGAATAGCGACTCCCAGATTTCTGTCAAGGCCTCCAGGAAGCCCCGATGGAATCGGGCGCCCACTCCGGCAGCCGCGAAATCGGTGCCGATTCGATCTTCCGGCAGAATTAACAGATTAGTGGCGTTCGTCAGCAGCCAGTCCTTAAAACCATCCAAACTCTTGGGGGATTCCGAACCGCGGAAAGCGACGGTCAGCGACTGGTCATCCCGGGCTACGTACGCTTGCGTATTATCCGCCTCGATCAGACGGGCCGACATGCCCAACTGCTTCTCGAATTCTGCCGGCCCCTTCGGTTCATCCAAGTACGCCAGGGCGCAGGCCTGCGCAAGGAACTGCACGTTGGGCAGGTGGCCGGCAATCGAACTGTTCAGCGGCATGGTGGATCCTCCCGAGCTGTAACCGTTTTCGGCGGCAGTACGAGTTATCGCAGCACCTGTCGTCCCGGAACAGCTTGGCGCCAGCCGCGACCGTTTCCCCTGTGACCCGGGTACCGCGCAAGTCGAGTTCGCGCAACGTCTGGCTGGGCGCGAGGTATTCGCGAAAACCTGCGTCGGTGATCTGCGTGTTGGACAGTCGCAATTCGCCCTGCGCGAGAATCCTGCTAGATCGCATGGAACCATAGACAACACAGCGGTCTATAGAATGCTTGGGGAGAGTCGAAAAAGCGGCTGCCCCGATCTGTCCATGGTTGGCTCGTTGGCTCTGCGATATAATCTGAGCACGAGCCTGAAAACTCCGTGACAGACTTCGCACGACGGCCAGACACGTGTCTGCTCGTGGTCACCTGAGCCTTGATTGATCGCAGCGCAGCCAATGGCCCAAGATGGACAGCGGGAGTTCGTCGAATTCCGGCTCCACTGAGCTGTTTTGGAGAGCATTGCCGGCTTAAAGAACGAAAAGGACTTTTCAGGTGAGACACCATGATTGAGAACGCGATTCGGAGCACACTGCTCCTTTGCGGTTTCGCTTCATTCGTTTGCATCAGTCCACGTGTGTACGCCGCCGAACGGTGGGGCGTGGCTGAGTTGACGCTCCGTTCAAGCGATGCTCCGCGCACGATGGACATCTCTGTCACGGCTACATTTCGTCACGGTGATCGCTCCGTGACGGTTCCCGGATTCTGGGACGGTGAAGACCTTTTTACGGTGCGTTTCAGCCCACCGGCGGAAGGCGAGTGGGAGTATCTGACCGCCAGCCGCTTCAAGTCGCTGGACGGGATCAAGGGTGCCGTGATGGTCCAATCACCATCACGTGATAACCATGGTCCCATTGAGGTGTTTGATGCGTTCTATTTGCGCTATGCGGACGGTACGCCGTATCATCAGTTCGGCACAACGTGTTACGCTTGGGTGCACCAGACGCAGGAATTGCAGGAACAGACACTGAAAACTCTGGCGGCTTCCCCCTTCAACAAGATTCGTTTTTGCGTTTTTCCGAAACACTACGTGTACAACAGCAATGAACCGGAGCGATTCGCCTTCCAACGGAAGGCAGATGGAGGTTTTGATTTTGAGCGACCGGATCCGGAATTCTGGCAGCAATTCGAGAACCGGATCCTCGATTTGCAGGAACTCGGGATTGAGGCGGACATTATTCTCTGGCATCCGTACGACCGCTGGGGATTCAAGACGATGAGCGATACGGCTGACGATCGCTACCTGCGTTATTGCATCGCCCGCTTATCGGCGTATCGCAATGTCTGGTGGTCGCTGGCAAACGAATACGATTTCATGAGCGATCTGGATGGACGTCACCGTGGCGTCAAGACCATGGACGACTGGGACCGCTTCTTTGATATTTTGGCTAAAGAAGATCCACACCAGCGGCTGCGCGGCATCCACAACGGTGCAATCTGGTACGACCACACGAAAGCGTGGGTTACGCACGCAAGTCTGCAGACATCCGACATGAATGGCGGTGTGCGCTTTCGAGAGCAATATCAGAAGCCGGTGATCTTCGACGAGTGCAAATATGAAGGCAACGTTCCGCAAGGCTGGGGGAATCTGACGGGCCGCGAAATGACGCAGCGGTTCTGGCTGGGAACGATGAGCGGCTGCTACGTGGGCCACGGTGAGACGTATCTGAACGACGAGGAAGTCCTTTGGTGGTCGAAAGGTGGCAGGCTGCAGGGCGAGAGTCCGCGGCGGATTGAATGGCTGAAGAACTTCCTCGCTCATGCGCCGCCGTTTCACGAGCTTCAGCCGCTAGGCGATGATCGCGGGCAGTTTCAACTCGGCATACCAGGCCGGTACCATCTTGTTTATTGCCTCGCTGGGCAAACCAGTGTCATCAAGTTGCCGAAAGGCGAGCCCTGGAAAGTCGATGTCATCGATCCGTGGACGATGACCGAGTGGCCGGAAGGGACGGCAAATCCAGGCGAGTTTACCGCGACGGCGTTGACTGAGGACCGAGTGTTCCGTTTCACGCGCTACGCAAAGGGTGAACGTCTACGACCCACAGCACAACCGACCGCCTCGGTCACGGAAGGCACGCCGCCGTTGCGGGTCGCGTTCCAGAGCAGTTCGCCCCATCAGGTGCTGTGGGATTTTGGCGATGGATCGACGAGTAGCGAAGCCGCTCCATCGTATACGTTTCACCGGCCTGGCATCTACCATGTCAGCCTGACGGTCACCGACGAACACGGCAGTGTGGCCCGCGGACACATCCCTGTGCTCGTCGACCAGGAGGTGACCGAACCGCTTTTGCGAGCAGGCTTTGGAAATGAAGAGGACTCCCCGGCATTCACGTTGCATGGCACCGCAAAACGGATCCCCGGTGGATCTTTTCGTATGCCATCCGGGGAGCCGTGGGGTCGCGTCGAATCGGACGATGAAGCGTCGGAGATGCTCGCTGGCTTGCGTTCCTTTACCATCCGTGGCTGGCTCAAGCCGACCGAACTGGCTGTCGGTAGCGGTGGGAACCGCATCCTATTTACCCTTCGGGATAGCGTTACAGGCATCGATCTCGTGCATCACGCGGACGGGCGGCTGCGATTGTCGGTCAACGAATGGCCCGACTCGATCCACAATGACAGCTCGCCCGGTCAATTAGTGATCGACAAATGGACGTACTTCACCGTCACCTACGACGCCACGAAGCACGGCGACAACGTTGTATGGTACTTCTCCGACCCGCTCGACCGGCCGGTCGATGAGCCCGCGTTACGCCTCGACCGACGGAACTCTTATAACGTCGGATCGGTCGCCAATCGAACCGGTCCGATTGCCGTCGGCAACTTCAACAGCACGATGAAAGGCTACGGATACGATCGCCAGTTTCGCGGCGAGATCCGCCAGCTCGAAGTTTACGGCAGTCGAATCAGTGGCCGCGGCGCGATCGCCCCCGCGGGAACCGAGAATTAGTGCGTGCTCAACCCCCGGGCTTTGGGCGTGCGTGTAGCTCGGCCATTCCCACCGCATTCCCATCCCGCAGCCGCGTGGCACAATGGCGTTGGAGAACACCAACTCCTGCCAGCCCATCGAGTTCGTCGTGATCTCGAACGTGAGCACGGATGAAACCAGTACTTCGAGATATTGAGCACAGGCTGAGCCCCGGATCGCGTGGACAAGTTGCCACAGGGAATATCGGTGGATCGGTTCACACGCGACTTGCTGTGAATGTGAATAAAAAGCAGAGAATTGCAGGGTCAGCATACACCGGCGACGTAACCGCCTGACTGTCCCAGAATCACGCTCGGTCATTTGGCAGTTCTTGTCAGTCCACGAGAATCGCCATCGAGGGCTGCTGTTGTCCACGATGACAGAACATCGTGACCGCTGCTCGGCGATGCGCGAGTTGTTACATCGCGGTCAGCTTCGCCGGCGCACAGACAACACCGCCACTCCGGCGAGTAGACATAGCTGCCAGCCAAATGGTTCTGGCACCGCCGCCACATCGCTGCGCGGTCCCATTTCATAACCGCCGTCTCCGAGAGCCGCTACAAGGTCGCCGGTCCCGAAGACGCCGTCGCCATTCCAATCGCCTTCCGACCATACGGCCGTGGCACCTGGCAACTCGTACTTCCCGATGCCGAGCACCTGGACAAAATCGCCCGTGTTGAACTCGCCATCGAAGTTTGCATCCCCGATCCACGTGTAGCCGATGTCCTTGGCTTTGGCCCACTCCGTGACGTCTGCCTGGTTCACCAATCCGTCACCCGTAAGATCGTACTCGGGAGGAATGTCGGTGCCCGCTGACGCCGCCGTCAGGAGGTTGATGTCTTCCACGTCAATCTCCCCGTTGCCGTTGAAGTCGCCACGGATTCCCGCGTCGGAGCCGAAGTAACGGATGTAGTCCAGATTGATATGTCCCCAGCCGCCGGTGTTATTGTCGTAGATGCGCAAGCGAACGGTATCGCCCGCATAGGGGCTCGCATCCCAATGGACGAAGTGCAAGGCTTCGTTGTTCATGGAGCCCGTTGCCCAACGGATCACCTCCCACTCATCGGCCCCAACCTGCCGTTCCAGGTTGACCGTGGTTGGACCATTCTCCCCAATGGGAGTGGAGTCAGGATCCCAGCTTGCATCCCACGGGTGATTGCCACCTCCGACTAACAGGTCGAACTGGGCGCCCGTCTCCAGGACGAACGAAGCCGACTCAATGACACCGACGGGTCCGTCACCTTGCGCACCGCCCTCTGGATCATCCTCCGTCGGCCGATTTTCGAAGGTTCCGATGAAGTAGTCACCGTGAAATCCCGTTCCGAAGGGGACGACGGCCCCGGCTCGGCGGACCAAAGGATTGTCGCCATAGGTCGGTTGGGTGTCGAAGGCTGTTCCTTCGACGAAATCAAAGTCATCGAGATCTCCCTCCTCGAAATCCCACGTCCTCAGCAGCGTACGTGGTTCGGCGCCGAGTTCGAGAATGGCGTCAGGCCCTCCCAAGCGGACCGCTTCAATCTCTGCATCCGAAAGGGCTTGGTCAAATACGAAGACGTTGTCAATGTCGCCGTCCCAACCCTCCGCATTAAATCCCGGATTGGCCGCGATCGTCAAATTGTGCCAACTGTATCCGTGAACGGCCTGTCCCTCGAAGAACTCATCATCAATATAGATCGTTGTGCTGGAGGCCACGGTGTCATAGACCGCCGCGATAAACACCCATTCATCTTCGGTTCCCGCCACCGGCGTCGTGAATCCCAGTGGTCCGTTGCCGGTAAACCCAGTCCAGCGAAATGTCGCGTCGCCACCCCCGTCGGCGTCGCCTCGATTGTCGGTCCCGATGCCGCGGTCCCAACCGCCGTTGTCATGCGCCAAGATCTGGCGAACACCGGAGCTGATCCCATCCGAGACACGTGCCCAGGCACCCATTGTTAACTGGGGAGCGGTGGCCGGGTTGACGTCGAGGGGCGTCTGCACATAGTCGCCCAATTCCCGATGTCCTAGGCCAAAAAAGGTCAGGTACCCCAGGTCATCCACCGCCCCTCCGCTTCCCGAGAAATCCGGCACACCAACGATGATCCCATGGTTCTCATGCCCGCTCGAGTCCGCGGCGGAACCATCATCAAACGTGTACAAGGCCAGCAAATCGGCCTGTGCCGTGGGGTGCCCAAACAGACAGGCTGCCACGACGATCGCCAAACGAAACCCAGGCAATCTCATCTCTAGCCCTCCAGCCGAATCGGTATGTGAAAGAAACTCACAGAATCAACGCCAGCGGGCAAGCGACCATCGATTTTACTCCCCGACCCTGGGAATGCCAGCTTTTTCGGGCCCGCCAATTCACGAGGAAGCAACTCTGCCTCCCTTTGAGGAAATAACTCAGGAAAAACTCTGCTTCCCCTTCTGCGAGACGAGCAACTGGGCGACTGGACGCAGTTCGTGAATCAGCTCCCCGCCAATTCCAGAAGCGACATGCGATCCGCTCGAGCATTCAACGAGGGCACCCAGGGCGATCCCGGATGCGTCCGTCTGACCGCCGAGCATAGGAATTCGCCAACATGTTGCGCGCCAGAGGGCGCCCCGTGCATCTCCCGGAAGTGAAACAGCACAAGCTCTGCAACACACCGATGTCGTCGCACGTCGCCCAAACCTCTCGAAAAAGGCAGGTGAAAGCCGTTGATTCAAAAAGGGAGGCAGAGTTCGTTTTTCCAAAAAGGGAGGCAGAGTTCGTTTTTCCGTTTTTCCGAGACTTCCCGCTCAATCTGCCTGCTCGACCGTCGTGTAGCGATCAATCGGTAGATCGGTGAGCGTTTGTGTCTGGCCGTCGGGCCACCGGATTTCGACCTTGTCCACTTGCGTGGCGGAACCCAGACCGAAGTGGAGACGCAGATCGTTCTGCGAGGCGTAGCTGGCGCCCGATCGGACTTCTCGACACTGTGCCTTCCCCTTCACGTAGACCGTGGCCTGCGCATTCAAGGCAAACCGGTCGTGCTTGCCGCGCAATGTCAGACCGAGCCAGTGATTCTGGGGTGGGCTGTCGTTGATCAAGACATTCGGCTTTTCGCGCGAATTGCAGACCACAATGTCAATATCGCCATCGTTATCGAGATCGCCGAACGCGGCGCCTCGCGACGAACTGATGATCCTCAAACCGGGCCCCGCCTGCCGGCTGATATCCTGAAACTTGCCGCCGCCCGTATTGCGCAGCAGTTGATTCGGCTGCTTATAGGTCGACGATTGGTCGAAGGATTCGATCGTATCCTCCAGGTGACCATTGGCGATAAACACATCCAGGAACCCATCGTTGTCGCAGTCGAAGAACCGTGTTCCCCAGCCAACCCAGGGAAGTGAATCTGAAGCCACACCGGCGGTCTGTGCTTCATCGACGAAGTAACCGGTGGGTTTCATGCGATACAAGACATTGGCTTGCTTCTGATAATTTGTCACCATCAGATCGGGTCGGCCATCTGAGTCGCAATCCGCAATATCGACGCCCATGCATCCTTGTTGATCGCCATTGACGTCCAACGCCACGCCGGTCATCAGAGCGTTTTCCTGGAACGTGCCATCGCCCTGATTGATGAACAAAAAGTTCTCGCTCGCATCATTGGCCACGAACAAATCCAATCGCCCATCGCCATTGACATCGGTTGCGATGACACCCATACCACGTCCGGCGGGCGATGCATGGATCCCTGCCTCGTCGCTGACGTCGGTAAACCGACCATTTCCCTCATTACGAAACAGCCGGTCCGGTTCGGCCGGAAAGGACTCCGGTGCTCGGTACCTTGGTACGTTGTTTTGCCAGCGCGGTTTGTCATTCTCGAAGTCCATCAGGCAATAATTCGCTGCGTACAAATCCAGGTCACCATCGGAGTCGTAATCGAAGAAAGCGGCACCCACTCCCAGGCCGGGATCGCCGACGCCTGCCTGTTCGGCCACATCGACGAACGTGCCGTCGCCATTGTTGCGATAGAGGATGTTGGGACCGTACTGCGTCACGTACAGATCCAGGTCGCCGTCGGCGTCATAGTCACCCACGCAGCAACCCACCGCGAACGCGGTGCCCGCCACGCCCGCGGTCTGCGTGACATCCACAAACGTTCCGTCTTCGCGCTGCCGGTACAGAACGTGCCCCGCGTGGGCACGGACCACACTGCCAGCCGGCGGGGCTCCTGGTGGAAGCATTCTGCCGTTGGGAAAATAGAGATCCAGACGCCCATCTCCGTCGTAGTCGAAGAGACCGACACCCGATGCCAATGTTTCCCCAATGAAGTACCTGCCTGAACTTCCGTCTGTGTGCACATGCTGCACTCCCAGTTCTGCGGCACGATCCACGTACTGCGGTACGGAATGATCGGATCTCTGCTCCGCCGTGGGTGCGGCAGTCTCTTTTCTCCGCGGATCCTCCTGACGGCAGGCCGCACAGAAAAGCACGGCCAACACAGCAAAGTTCGTGCAGCTTCGGATCGCCTTGCAGACGAATTCACTCAGCCGCTTACCGGCTCCTTGGTCGTCGCGGCTGTTTGTTGGGTTGGCCGAGGTCAACACAGATTGCTTCTCAGAGTTTGACACGAATTAGCGTTGCCGAGCTTTTTCCAGTCGCTGGCGAAGCTCCTGATTGTCCGGCGCCAGTCGAACGGCTTCCTCGAGCGCGTCGACGGCCTCTGTGCGACGTCCTGACATGAACAGCGCATAGGCCAACACATCCAGATTGGGCGCACTCCGTTCCTGTTGCACAGCCAGTCGGGCGTATTGCAGCGATTCGTCTGCCGAGTTAGGTCCCCGCAGTTGCCTTCGAAGGATCAGACGAGCTAATTCGCGATTGGCATTTGCGTGCTGAGGTTGAATCTTGAGGACCCGTTCCAACAGTTCCGACGCGAGTTGGACGTCACCTTGCTCGGCAGCCAGTCCGGCCACCAGATACAACAACGTTACATTGTCGGGCTGCGGCTCCAGGAGCCGCAATCCTAGCTTCATCGCCTCGTCTATTCGGCCCATTTGACGCAACACATTTACCCAGTTCGTCGCCGCCAGTTCGTGTGTCGCGTCGAACCGTAGTGCGGCTTCAAAGTGCTGCAATGCCTCGTCGACACGATCGGCGCCCAGATGAGTCAGCGCGATTCGAAAATAGGTTTCGGCCACGGAACGTTGATCTTGGTTCCCCCGTGGAGGAGGGAAATCGATTCTTTCTTTTTCCGCGGCGCGCAACGACTTCCAGCTGTCGAGAAACTGCCGACTCTCGTCTTCTCGTCCCTGGTTACGCAACGCCTGGAAAAGGCCATAAAGGGCGTTTCGGTGCTGGGGCTCGCGCTGCAAGCAGGCACGAAAAGCCTCTTCCGCCGCCGCAAAGTCCTCCTTGAGCAACAGGGCTTGTCCCAGATGATAGAAGGTATCGGTACTGGACGTCTGCTGCTCGATTTCCTGCTGGTACTCCGTGATGGCTTCGTCCAGCTGACCCTGGTGCGCGTAGATCATTCCGATGCGCGTCCGAGCACCAACCGCGTGTGGATTCAGTCGCAACGCGGCACGGTAAGCCTCCAACGCCTCCTGAAAATCGGCTGCCGCGTCCTCTACCGACTCGGCCTTCTGTGACAATAGGAAGCCGATCTCCATGTAAATGTCAGATCGGTTCGCATCGATCTTTAATCCGCGGCGATAGGCAGCCACCGCCTCCCGGTCAAAACCGAAGCGCTGATGCGTGGCAGCTAAATCGAAAAGCGGCTGTGCAGCCTGTTTAGATTCAGCCACCGCTCGCTCAGCCACGGCTACACTGTGCGTGTACAAATCCTCGATTTCTTCGGGAACCGGGGGGAACGTCACCGAAGGGAGCGTTGCGGACGGCGCCGCGGGAACCTGCTCGGGCAAGTCACGGACAGCCGGTTCCCTGCCACAGCCCATCCAGCATGCGCCGAACGTCACCAGGCCGATCAGACACTGGATTGGCCCAAGGCGAGGACAGCGGCGATGGGGCGGCAAGTGGCAACGACAGATATTCATTGGGTGCAGCCAAATGGGGGTTGGCCCATGGCCTTCGGGGCCTGTGAGATCGATGGTGTCCGGTCCCTGCAGTCTATTCTGTCTCCCCGTACGATTTCCGTGAACCGTTTTCCTCCACGGAAGTGCTACCCAGGCCGTGCCTTCGTCCCGCAATCCGCGCAAAGGGTGGTTCCTGCCGGTCGTATCGAATAGGAACGATACCGGTCGAACGGGACGCGAGGCCGTGACAACACGGTGACTTGAGAACCCGTTCTGGTCCGCTTAGGAGGAGGATACCCGTTCACTCGGATCGCGTTTCCCTTACGATGACCATTTGATTCACCGCGGAAACAGGATAGGTCTCTTCACGCCCCGTGGGCCACAAAACGCGCAACTGGTCCACCTTCGTTGCCGGCCCGAGTCCGAAACGGGCGTAGGGCTCGCTTTGCGACGCATAGCTCGCCGCGCTGCGAATCCTCTTTCTCCAAGTCTTCCCACCGGCGGAGACCGTGACGACGCCACCGACCCCATCACGATTGGATGTAGACCCAACAGTCTTCACCGCCAACCAGTTGCCTTGTCGCGGCGTCGTGTTTTCCAGGATCGTGGCTCGATCGTCAATGTTGTTGATGACCAGATCGAGATCACCGTCGCCGTCCAGGTCACCACAAGCGGCACCGCGAGATGACTTTTTCACGAGCATTCCCGGTCCGGCGTCGTCCGTTACGTCTCGGTAGCGACGGTCCCCCGTCCACCGAAACAGCTTGTTGGGTTGCCGATAACCGGGAGAAGACGGGATTTCGTCCGCTTGAGGAACGACATGACCCTGCGCGATAAAGAGATCGAGATGGCTGTCCAAATCAACGTCCAGGAAGAACACGCCCCAGCCAAGATACTTGAAGCAGGGGGATGCCAGGCCCATGGGCGAGGTCATCTCCGTAAAGTAAATGTTTCCGTCCGTTTGGCCGTCGTTTCGATAAAAGGTGTTGTTATCGTCTTCGTAGTTTACGACGAACAGGTCCTCGAATTCGCGGTCCTCCATGAAGATCGAATCCACTCCCATTCCCGCCTGAGCGATGCCCATTTCGTTGAAGGCGATGCCGACCGACATGCCACGTTCGTCAAACGTTCCGTCACCGCGATTGTGAAACAACAGATTCCGGCACGTGTCGTTTGTTACGTACAGATCGGGCCATCCATTGTTGTCGTAATCTAGTGCGATAACGCCGAGACCGTAGGTGGCGTTCCTCAATTCAAGATCGCGTATGCCACATGAGTCACTCACATCTTCGAAAGTTCCGTCTTGGCGATTGCGGTACAGTGTACAGGGAGCGGGCGGCAGGCCAATCGGCCCGCAGAGGATCGGAACTCCCTTGTATTGGCAATTTGGATCGTCACCACGACGTTTAACGGATGCCGGGTCGAACTCAAGGTAATTCACCACGAACAGGTCGAGATACCCGTCTCGGTCGTAGTCCAAAAATGTGCAACTGGATCCCCATCGTGGATCAACCGTGCCAGCCTGAAGCGAAACGTCCGTAAACGTGCCGTCGCCGTTATTCTTCCAAAGCCGGTCTGGTCCGTAATTCGCCACGAAGATGTCCGGATGACCGTCGTTGTTGTAGTCGCCCACTGCAACTCCACAGCCCCAGTCGGACTCGACCAAACCAGCCTCGCGCGTGACGTCCTCGAATTTCATATCACCCAGGTTTCGATAAAGTGCATCACTGGGGGGGGGAGACGGCGGGCCGTCGCCGTAGGGTGGCGGCAGTCGTGATCCGTTCACGAAAAACAGGTCCAGGTCGCCGTCACTGTCATAATCCAGCAGCGCAACGCCGCAACCGTTCACTTCGAGAACGTAGTCTTTCTCGGATCCGCCGCAGACCGTATGAAACTTCACGCCGCTGTCCTCCGTGACGTCCTCAAAACAGAAGTCGTCGGAGATCGTTGGATTTGGCGACAGGACTTGCGGATCCTCCGGAGTGGCCGGGTCATCGCCACATCCGGCGAGCATGATGATCAGAAGAACCGCACCTCGTGCGATTCTGGAGTGAACACAGCAGACGCTTTGGCAGTGCGTCCGTTCCCGGCGCGGGCGAGAACATGGCCGCAGGTCCGATGAGGGTGCAGCCCCGCCACTGGACTGTCGGTTCTGCTCAAACCACAGACAGCCGTGACTCGGCAACGGGTGACGATGTTCGGCCAACAAGTTCTTATTCCCCACGTTGCTCCGGCTCCACTTGCCTGAGCAGGTCATCCACGATCTGTTGGCACGCTGGCCTCACTTGGATTTCCTCACCCGGAGTCCGTAGCTTGGCTTGCACCTCGGCTTTGAGGAATATTTCATCGGGCTGGTCAAGCCACGTCTGCAGTTGCTCCCATGGCGCCGAGACGGAGGAGGCGGCGTAGGCGGCCATACGTGCCAGCCGCAAGGCCTCGGTACGGTCCGCTCGCTGCATGCGAATCCGCGCCGCCTCCAGAATGTGTGTGGCCGCTTCCGCTCCTTCCGAACGAACCGCCTGGGTCATCATCTCCCGTTCGCGTGCCTCTAGTGACTTCAGTGATTCATAACGATCTCGGGCCTGATCGGCAGTGAGGGGTTCAAATGGAAGTTGAGTGCCATATCGTTCAATCCACTCGGTAACGGCCTGGTAGTACTCGCTGCGATATCTCGCTGTGTCACTAACAGCCTGAAGATCACGCGCCGCCGTTGCTCCATCCGATTCCAACTTGATTCGAGCCCGCGCCAGCCATACGCCGCCGGCATCGACAAACCATTCATGGTCTGAGGGCGACAACTGCATCAGTTCGTCGCGTGCTCGTTCCCATTCACCCTGTTCACACAGTGCCCGGCCGAGCAGGATTTTCGCAGTCGGATTTGGCCCTTGCTGCAAGAGACGCTCGAGGGTCCCTTGCGCCTGGGCTGGCTCTCGCAGCTGCTCCAATTGAATCCGCGCCAATTTGAGTCCCCATGCGGGCAACGCATCATCGCGCGAGCAGACGTCCTTCAGAATGTCCGCGGCCCCCGCAGGCTGCTCCGCCGCCAAGCAAGTGGCCCGCCAACCACGAACGTCAGGATGCTCTTCCGTCAGTCGACTTGCGAGGACGTCGATTTCCGCGCATGCCCGTTTGATCTGGTGGCATTCCAGATAATGGTCGGCCAAGAAGACTCGCAGTAGCAATTCCTCTGGATGCTCCGCAAGAGCCAGGCGTAGTTCGCGTTCCGCGCCGGCGAAGTCCCCTGCGAATCGTTTTGCCAGACTGCGAGCCCGAGCGGCCAGTAACGGCTGCCCGGAGCCTCGCAACTCGAAATCGCGACGTTGCTCTCGTTCACTCGGCGCCAGTGACCGCGAATGGTCAGTGAACGCCTCCGCGAGCTCCGGACGCTGAAGCCTGGATAGACATTGCCCCATCTGAAAATAGGCTTGGACGTAGCGAGGGTCGTCCAACAACAACTCGGCCAGGATATCGGCCGCCGCCCGGTATTGGTGCTGCCTCATGAGAGTCAGGGCCAAGTCGTGCCGAACAGGGTTTCGGTTCGCCGAGCCCGCGTCGGCCAGCTCGAGGAATCGACGAAGATGCCGCTCGGCCTCTGGATAATTTCCCAGTTGTCGTTGCGCGACGCCCAGCGCCATGTGCGACTGAGCATGCTCAGGGTGGAGTTTCAGATAGGCTGTGGTCAGATCGCGCAGTTGTTCGTAATCGTAGAATCGGTGCGTGACCTCGATGGCGGTGAGCAGCGTCGCATCAACTTCCGCGTGACTCTCGTGCTGACCATCAAAGAACCCGATCAGCTCCAGGCTTCGCTCGACGGCGGCCAGCGCGCTTTCCTTGTCGCCCATGGCCGAAAAGACTCGCGCAAGTTGCCGGCTAGTCACGAGCGAGTCGGGACGCTGTTCGGCAAATGCCTTAAGGTACTTGGCCGACTCTGCGTAATGGCCCGCCACGAACTCAAGTCGGCCGACGGTCTGCAGATGGTCGGCCGAGTCAGGGAAACGGTCGAGCCATTCTCGCCCTTCACGTAACGCTCGGGACGATTCGCCGGACTGAAACCACACGTTCACGAGCAGATCGTGGAACGGACCGAGTTCTTCGAAGATCCAGCCTGCTTCCCGATACTTGTCCAGTGCCATGCTGGCGATCCGTGCAAACTCCTTTAAGTCATCCTGCCAATAAGCCGCGAGAGCCATCGAGTGCAGACGAATGGCCTCGCGCGCCGCTTGTTGCTGGTCGGCATTCAGGGTTGCCGGAACTTCAAAGGTAGACGGATCGACAATCACGCGCGGCCGATCCCCGGCCGCTTGGCTCGGCTGCGCCGTTGGTGGGTGAGCTGCGGTCGTAGGTTTGCGATCGGGCGGTGTCTGCCGATTCCAGACAAACAGCAGGATGAACAAGGTGGAGACAACGCAGAGAATCAGCACCGAGGTAAAGAGTCTCCGCCTGGAAGAGCGACTACGTTCCTGTTGGGATCGCTTACGCACGGGAATGAGCCACCGAATCACGCGAATCTCTAGAACCGGTTTCACAACGGAGAGGGCGAGGTTTCTGCCGAGCCAAAGACGCGGCAAGTCCAGGCTCGGCAGGAGCCACGCCCTCCCAAATGACGGTTTTGAAATGCGTTCGACAAATCATTGTTGTGAGCCCAGGAGGCTGTGACCACTCGCGCCTCGTCTCATCCGCAAGCCTTCTCATTGCGCCTTGGATTTCATCCACGCTTTGCAGCAACCGTGACAGACGGACTGCAATGTCAGCATCACTCGCTTCCTCAGCAATTCACCGGAGTCGATCTGTTTCTTTCCAGTACGGATCTACCGGGAATGCGTTTGTTTCCAAGGGAATGGCTTGAGCCGGCGCATGAGAAGATCTCCCCACAAAACTACTTCGCCGAAATGCTTGGGGACCTCCGCCAATCGGCGAAAACCAGCATCTTTGTAGGATCTTTGCTGGTTTTTCGACGAAGTGGCCTCCTCCGCACTGCAAACGAAAAAAAATTTCTTCCCGTCGTCCACACGCGGGTCCTTGCCCTCTTGGCGGCTTAACGGCGGAGGATTGCCTATGCGGTCGGCACTGCGGCGCTTTTCATATGCGGAATTTCGCGTTGAAACTCCCGTGAGGCTAAGACATTGATACATCAGGACCGATGGCCTCGCGAGTCGCAGGTTAAAGATTCGAAACTTTGGCTGATGCCCATCTGGGCCACGTTGTGCTCCGGCGTCTTCATTTCTCAGATCTTCTGATTGACATATCGATATTTGCGATTACTCTGACGCTGCGGTTTACCTAGGATGTCTAGAGCTTCCAAATCCCGTAGCAGGTGCGGTTACTCTGGGGGTGAACTAATGATCTTCAGTTGAGACTTCCTGTCGAGGAAAGACGCCGCTGATGTTTAGTGTAGCGCCAACAATCGTCCCATCATGTGTTTTCACACTGGAGCAGAGGGATGGCTGTTGGCGTTTGTGTTTGTCGTAGAGGCAGCACGAATTCAGGGGGAGAGTGCCCGCGTCTTCTCCGGCTGAGACAGAGATGAACATAAACTGTGAGACTTGCAAGATTTTCAACTGAGAGGACCAATTGATGACAACTCGATTCTGGCGGGCACCACTGTTTGGTGTCCTGATGCTTCTCTTGAGTGCACCGCTCGCACGAGCGGAGCTCGATACGCTGCGAGCGTATGGTAATGGCAACGGGCCAAGTGCGGATGGGTCCGTGACGGAGGCCAGTTTCACAAACCCCGCACCCGGCGAATATACGATCACCGCGGGCGGATCCGATTTCTGGGGTACCAGCGACACGGGCGTGTTTATTCACGAAGCGGGAGTGACGACGGACGGCGACTTCACTGCGATTGTACGTAGTGTGTCCTTTGGCGGTCCTGATCCACTGGCCGGCGAATGGGGCCGTTCGGGTCCGATGGCGCGTGCCGACGACGGCTCGGCAGCCAACGCGGCGAACGTAATGACCACGCAGAAGAGTGGCGGCGGCACCGGCATGGTGTTCCAAGGTCGCAATGGCAACGGCAGCGACACCGATCGTGGTGGTGTGAATGGCGATTTTCCTGACTCCGGTGGAGCGAGTGCGGCGGCCGGCGTGCCCGTCTGGATGGCACTCAGCCGCAAGGACAATCTGTTGATCGGCCACTGGGCGCTCGATGACGGTGCCGGCAATCCAGGCGCCTGGAGCCCGGCTGCGTTTCGAGTGGCGACATCGGCTCTGACCGGTCCTTTAACGGTCGGTCTGGCCCACCAATCGCACTCGATGCCGCGCATGAATACCTGGAATGCGGACAACTGGAGCTTGGGTCCGTATGACAACACGCTGCCAGCGCCTCTGCTGCCCTCGTTCCTGGCCAGTGTGCCGGACGATCTGCCGGCGGTTGGCATGGATACGTTCGGCGTATTGGAAGTCACGAACAACCCAGGCTGCTGCGGTGACCAGAACCAAGCGCTAAATTCGATGGCCAACGGTGGTGGCGTTCGTGTTCCCTACAGCGCACCGGGCATCAACATCAACGAAAATGGTGGCGAAGGTGTTATCCCTGGTGGTGGGCTATTCGAAACCGATGTTCAAAAGCTGCAGGCGGGGATCTCCCGGGGTCCCAACTGGCCCGACGGTGCGGACCGGACGGATAATATCGCGATCATGGCTCACGCCCAGATCGAAATTACGACACCGGGCGACTACCTGTTCCGAACGGACAGCGACGACGGTTTCCGAACCCTGATTGTGGGCAAGAATTTTAGCCACGTGTCGGGGGGCGGCGGTCTTGCGGTGTTCGAGGAAGGTACTGCGCTGGAGTTCTTCGGTGGTCGAGGAACGGCAGCAACCATTGGCCGGGTGAGCCTCGAAGCAGGCGTCCATGACTTGTACTTTACGTACCACGAAGGTGGTGGCGGTGCCGCGGTTGAGTTGTCCTACGGGATCGACGACCCGGGCACGACTCAGTGGCAACTAGTTTCGTCGAACGCGGGTCTGGCAGAGATTCTACCGCCGCCGCGAAACTTGACGCTTGCCGGACCGGCTACGGTCATTAACGCGTATGCGCAACCTCCGGCGATTGACAACAACGTTGCCATCGACGGAAATCCCGCCAACTTGATCGGCACGGTTTTTGCGCAGGACCAGATCGTCAATAATCCGAGTCAGCTTGAGCTGTATTCCGGCGAAGTGACGACGCTCATTCTGGTCGAGGGTGCCGATGGATCGGCCGGCGGCATTTGCTGTGGTGCTCCAGGTGCTGGCGATGGTCCGCCATTGCCCGATCCTTCGATCGGCACAACGCACCAGATGCCTGGCATCGCCGCTACCGGCGGGGTGGACAATTATGTGTCGGCTTTCGCTGGAGTTGTCGAGGTGGCCGAAGCTGGCCAGTACACGATCGCTGGCATCGCAGACGATGGCATTGCGATAAGGTTCTTCGATCTGACAACGGAAGAGACGATTCCCTTTACGGAAATCAGCGGCGCAGTTGGCAATCGCACCTCGATTGTTGATGGCGAAGCTCATGCCGACTTCTACACCGGCAATTCGAACCTGACCGCTCTCATCGACCTGCCTGCTGGCCAAGTGGGTATTGAGGGTGTTCAGTTCGAAGGTGGCGGCGGATCGTATTTCCAAGTCTGGGGTGCCAGCGGCGACCATGTTGGTAGTTTCAACGCCAACTTGTTCTATCCGCTCAGCACGAGCAGTGAACTGTACGACACCGTTCCGGCGCTTCCGGGTATGACTCTCGTCCCCGAACCCACGAGCCTGGCTCTGGCGGGATTCGGACTGGCGATGTTGGGTCTCATGCGACGTCGACGTAAGTAGTCGTGCTGCGTCGCATTCGTTAACCATCAAGACCGCCGCAATCAAATTGGTTGCGGCGGTTTTTGTTTGCCCAGCGAAGCTGGCAAACCCAGTCGCCTGTCGGAAGCAACTCTGCCTCCCTTCCCGGCCGGAAGCAACTCTGCCTCCCTTTGAGGAAATAACTCAGGAAAAGCTCTGCCGGAAGCAACTCTGCCTCCCTTTGAGGAAATAACTCAGGAAAAGCTCTGTTTT
>CAZFWV010000012.1:48380-50628 GCA_964522605.1 uncultured Pirellulaceae bacterium | reverse complement strand
AGCGACGGTCAACGTAGGCCGACTTGTCTCAAGTCGGCAATTCCGGAATATTCGCCGACTTGTCTCAAGTCGGCCTACAGTCTTCGAGAAAGAGCCTAATCCAGGACTGCACGCTCCACCTTAAACCACTGGTCGGCCCACCGCAAAGCTTACCCGGTCCGAGATTCTCCCGCAGCCCGAACATCGGGCAGGGATTCGCTCAAGATCAAACGTGACGAAGACGGAACGTCGAGCGTCCGAGCCACCGCCGCCTGACATGATTACGGGTCCCGCTCTTCATTTCGTTGGCTGAACGGGTCGACGATGAAGGGAGACAGGATGTCATCAACGGGGCAGGGCGGCCATGGATTGACGACAGAGTTCCTTCGCTGCTGGCCATTCGTGTTCCGGACGTCTCTCATTCTCGGACTTGCCTGCGCTGCGGTTGCGCTTTCCACCGGGGGCTGTTGCTGTCCCCGAAAGTACTGGCGCGATCCGCCGATTCCGCAGCCCGCGACCGTTCCGATTTCCGCGTGGAAGGGGCCCACTGCTGGCAACTGTGGGGTGCCGTCCGACGAAATCGCCCTCCTTCGCCAAGCACTGGCCGAAAGTCACGACGCCCAGACGGCCCTCCGACTGGCCGATCTCTACCAGGGCTGGGCCGTGTGGAGCGAGCAAGAAGGCGCTCCGGCAACGGAACTGTACTACCGGGCGGCCGGTTACAGTTGGGTGGCCGCAGAACAGGCGGCCGGCTGCCCGACCACGTTATGTCGGGCTCGGGAAATCTACCACGCGACCCTCGCTCGGCTGTTGGTCGTCGCGCGGCAGGATGGAAGTCTCGTCCTTCCTCAGGGGCTATTTGTTCCATCCGTCAGCGCATCCGCCCCAGTGCCGCTCACGATCCATGGTTTTGCCTGGAAGATCGAGGACTTTCAGGACATCCATCCGGTCGGCGAATATGCGACGGACTTGCTCTCGCGGAAACACACGCGTCGCGGCTGGGGAGTGCCGGCCGTCGCTCGTCGCGTTGTTGCGTCGGGACGATACCGCGAAGAGGCATTTCTACCGCCCAACATGACCTTCGCGGCCACGATCATTCTGCGCCCGGAAGTGGACCGCTGGTTGACGGGCGACATCGGCTCGGCCGTCTTGGAGGCCTATGACCCACAACGTGTCACGACGATCGAGACCGGAGGAGTGCATACGCAGCTGGCCGCCGACCTGTCGGCTCCGTTCGCCTGGTCGGTCGTGGATAGCACCGACCCGGTCAATCCGCTGCTGTGGTTCCTCGAACCGGACGAAGTCGCAGGCGAGGGGTTGTTCTTCATTGAGCCGTTCCAACCCAAGAAGATCCCAATCATCTTCGTGCATGGACTCGTGTCCGAACCGAGAACCTGGCTGGATATGGCGAATGATCTTCGCGCTACGCCCGGGTTCTCTGACCACTATCAAGTGTGGGCGTTTCGCTATGCGACGGGACGAGGGTTCCTGGAATCAGCCGCTCGATTGCGTCGTGACCTCCGCTGCGCCGTCTCGACGGTCGATCCGGCGACGTCGAACCCGGCGATGCAGCGGATCGTCCTGGTTGGACACAGCATGGGCGGTTTGGTGTGCAAGCTGCAAGTGATTTCCAGCGGCGACCGTCTTTGGAGATCCATTGCGAATCAGCCCTTTGAGCGATTCGCGACCGATCCATTGCTAGGGCGGACGCTGGGTAAGGGGGTCTTTTTCGAACCGGTTTCGAATGTGAGTCGTGTCGTTTTCGTCGCGACGCCGCACCAGGGTTCCTCGTGGGCTGCCCGGCCTCTGGGACGCATGGCGGCGTGTCTCGTGCAGCGAGATTCGGAAGAGTCCGTTCATTTGCAGCAAGTGGTGGAGGCAAATCCCGGTGTCTTCTCGGACGAGGTGAGTCGGCGTCTGCCGTCGAGTGTGGATATGCTCAACAGCGACAGCCAGTTGCTGCAGGCGATCCATCGCATCTCGATCCCCCCGCATGTCCGCTATCACTCCGTGATCGGGACGGGACGTCCCATGTGTGGTCGCCCGGCGGACGGCGTCGTCTCGGTCCAAAGTGCGCGACTTTCGGGAGCGGAAAGTGAGTTCTTCGTCGATGCGACGCACACGCAAGTCCACCGTCGACCCGAAACGGTGGCCGAAGTCGCGAGGATTCTGAGTGAACATCTGGCAGCACGGCCCCCAGCCGAAGAACAGGTCGCCTGCGGGTGGCAGCCGCGACAATAGGCGGGAGGCTGGAGGCTGGAGGCTGGAG
>CAZFWV010000012.1:46042-48280 GCA_964522605.1 uncultured Pirellulaceae bacterium | reverse complement strand
CAGCCTCCAGCCTTTAGCCTCCAGCCTCCTCGCAGCCCGCTAGCCGAGTTTGGCACGTCGGATAAAATAGGCCGTTTTCATCGCGCCGCGATGTTTTGCAAGTGTCCTTGGCTATGGTGTGTGCCTCCCTGTTCTCTGCAGTTTATTCGGGGATCGACGGCTTCCTGGGGACCCGCGGGTCCTTCATGCTGGATTTGGTCTTTTTGACCATGTTCGCCGTTGTCCCCGTGATGGGATGGAGTATCTATCGAGTTCGGCGTCGGCGAGACTACCGAACCCATCGCCGGACCCAGCTGAGTCTGGGGATTCTGCTCCTGGTGGCTGTATCGATCTTTGAACTCGATATCCGCCTCCACGGATGGGCGGACCGTGCCGCGCCCTCCCGGTTCTGGCGACCCGGACGCTGGAACGACTGGGTGGACTATAGCTTGGTTCTGCACCTGGCGTGTGCCATTCCCGCGGCGCTATTGTGGGCGTGGGTGATTTTCCAGGCTCTTCGGTGCTTCCCGAATCCTCCCAGGCCGGGGGAGCATAGTGGTTCACACCGAATCTGGGGACGGCTGGCAGGCATCGAAATGATCCTGACGTCGCTTACCGGCTGGCTTTTCTATTGGCTTGCCTTTGTGGCCTGATTGTTTGGCGTTGGAGTGGTGTCGGTGAGCGATCAAGTGTTGAGTCTGTTTCTGATCGTGACTTTGGGCGCGGCGCTGGGGAGGCTCACATGGCGCGGCTTCAGCCTGGGAACCTCCGCGGTCCTGTTCGTTGCCCTGATTGCCGGCCATTTGGGCTATGAAGTTCCGCGCGTTGCCGGCGTCTTAGGACTGGTGTCCTTTCTCTATTGTCTGGGAATCAGTGCGGGCCCGAGCTTCTTTCGCGTGTTTGGCCAGCAGGGATCGTCGCTGGCGCTCGTCGGCGCTGCGATGATCCTTGCCGCCGCCGCGGGGACGTGGTTGTTCGCTCGACTGACGCATTTGCCAGCCGATCTGACGGCCGGCATGTTCGCAGGTGCCTTGACCAGTACGCCGGCGCTCGCCGCGTCGTTGGAGGTCTTGCCTGGCGACTCTCAGCTTGCCGTCGGATTCGGCATTGCCTACGCGTTTGGTGCCTTGGGGGTGGTGTTGTTTGTGCAACTCGCACCGCGTTGGTTAGGTGGGTTTTCGGCCGAAGTCGCCGAGACCGAGACGTCCAGGAAATCGGCGGAGATTACGCGCGAGCTTGTGGAAGTCCTCAACCCGACGGTGGTTGGTAAACGTCTCAGTCAGTTACCCCTGTTGGCGAAGTCAAATTGCCAGATTTCGCGGATCCTGGTCGGGGATCAGATGCGTCCGCTGCCTCCCGATTTCACGCTGCAGACGGGTCAGCAACTGTTGATCATCGGCACACGGTTGAATGTCGCGCTGGTGGTCGATCTCTTGGGCCAGCGCAGCACACGCACCGATTACCACTTAGACACGGAGCGTCATCGCCGGCGCGTCGTGGCAGCGTCGCGCGAAATCGTAGGACACTCTCTCGAGCAACTTCACCTGCGGTCTCGTTTTGGCGTCACGATTACGAGGATTACGCGCCATGATCTCGAGTTTGTCCCGGATGCTGCCCAGGTGATTCAGTTCGGAGACGCCTTGACGGCGGTGGGAGAGTCGGATTCGCTCGAACGATTCGTCCAATTTGCAGGGCATCGAGAACGATCGTTCGACGAAACGGATTTGATTTCGCTGAGCTGCGGTCTCTTCCTCGGCGTTCTTCTGGGAAAAGTCCGCTTCCAGTTGGGCGAGAATACGATTTCCCTCGGTATGGCGGGAGGACCCTTGCTGGTCGGGCTGCTGATGGGGCATTTCGGTCGCATTGGGCCGTTGGTAGGCCATTTTCCGCGTGCTTCCCGCATGCTGCTGACCGAAGTGGGGCTCGCGATGTTTCTGGCGGATGCGGGTGTGCAGGCAGGGGCGGAGCTGCTGAACGTGATTCAGACCCATGGCTGGTCGATCTGCGCAGGCTCGATCGTCATCACGGCGGTTCCGCTGGTCGTTGGTGTTCTCCTGACAAGACGCTTTCTGGGCGTGGGGGCACTGCAAGCACTGGGGTGCATCTGCGGGGCGATGACCTCCACGCCGGGACTCGGGGCGCTGACATCCAAAGTGGAATCGCACATCCCGATCACGAGTTACGCGACGGTTTATCCCCTGGCGCTGATCATGATGAGCATCCTCGCGCCGGTGCTGATTACGCTCATGCAGTGAGATT
>CAZFWV010000012.1:40815-45942 GCA_964522605.1 uncultured Pirellulaceae bacterium | reverse complement strand
TGTCCTCAGGGGGAGGGAACCTCCGGCGCGGATCGCTCGCTGGCAATTCGATTGACCGTGTTCAGGATCGCCAGAATGCTCGCCTCAACAGAATCCGTCGAGACACCGCGCCCGCGATACGCTTGGCCCTCGTACTCCACTTCAAGGCTGACCTCGCCCTGAGCGTCCCGTCCGAGCGTTGCGCTCCGAACTTGGAAATCTTTGCAGACGAGTCGAATTCCGGTGATCTTCTCAGTTGCCAAGAATGCCGCGTCGACGGGGCCGTCGCCGGCCGTCAGTTCTTCCGTATGATCCTGATCGCCACGTCGCAGCGTCAGCCGGATGTTCGGCTTCTGGCCGGTGCCGGACTTGAGTTGAAACGAGACCAGATTCCATTCGTCGTCTACGTGAACATCGTGAATCGTTTTCTTAATCAATGCCGCGATGTCGCCGTCGTAGATCTCCTTCTTCTTGTCTGCCAGCGTCTTGAACTCCTCGAAAACCGTCTGCAATTGCGCGGCGGTCAAGTGAAAACCCATTGCCCGTGCCCGATCGGCTAATGCCGCGCGGCCGCTATGTTTGCCGAGCACCAATTCGGTTCGCAACAGACCGACGTCCTCCGGCCGCATGATTTCATACGTTGTGGGTTCTTTGAGCATCCCATCCTGATGGATTCCTGCCTCGTGTGCGAACGCATTTCGGCCGACGATTGCCTTATTGCGCTGCACCTGCAGCCCCGTGATGCCCGAGACGAGCCGACTGGTGGGAACCAGACGTTGCGAATGGACCCGCGTGTCGGCGTGGTAGTAGTCCGATCGCGTGCGTAACGCCATGACCACTTCTTCCAGGGCACAGTTGCCGGCACGCTCACCGATTCCGTTGATCGTGCATTCGATCTGTCCGGCCCCGTTTTCGACGGCGGACAGACTGTTGGCGACAGCCAAGCCCAGGTCGTTGTGACAATGGACACTGATTACGGCTCGGTCGATATTCGGAACCCGATTGACCAAAGCGGCGATCGTGTTTCCCATCTGAATCGGCGTCGCGTATCCGACGGTGTCGGGAATGTTGACGGTGGTCGCACCGGCTTCGATCGCTGCTTCCACAACGCGGCAGAGAAAATCGATTTCGGTGCGTGCCGCATCTTCCGGCGAAAACTCGATATCATCACAGTATCCTGCGGCGCGTTGAACTCCCGCCACCGCACGCTGCACAATCTCCTCGGGGGTCATCTTCAGCTTGAATTCGCGGTGGATGGCGCTGGTTGCCAGGAAAACGTGAATGCGCGGATGATGAGCGTGCTGCAGCGCCTCCCAGGCACGATCGATATCGGCATCGTTGCAGCGCGCCAGCCCGCAGACGGTGGCATCGCGAATATTGCGCGAGATTTCCAGCACCGCCTCGAAGTCTCCCGGTGAAGCGATCGGGAATCCTGCTTCAATGATATCCACGCCCAGGTCGACCAGGGCATGAGCGATTTTCATCTTCTCGTCTAAGTTCATGCTGGCGCCCGGGGATTGCTCCCCATCCCGCAGCGTGGTGTCGAAAATCCGAATGGTCCGTGCGTTTGACATGATGAAGGTTGCCTTAGCTAGCGTGTGTTGATCTCCCCAGAGTCTCTCGAAACGGCGGGCCGGCCTAGCGCCGGCCGGGAAGGTACAGGACGGCTCGCGTCAACTGCGTTCGCCGCGTACCGCGGAGTCGGTGCACCGGAGTGGTGAAGAGAGCACACGCGAACATCGGATCGAATTCCATCAGGCTCGACAAGTCCAACAAAAAAGCCCCGTGACCTCATTCGACAGGTCTCGGGGCGTGATTTCACAAGGAACCGGAGGACCGGGAAACACCCCTACTGCCTGCCAGCAGCAAGCAACAACTGCAGTGCCAGTAGTCGCAGGGGGGTACGCATCCGGTTTTCCTCAGCTGAGTGTTTTTGTTTTTGGGGACGCCAACTACTTCAGAAGTCTATCTCGGCCCTCAGGTTCGGTCAACAAGAGCGATTTTTCGCGTCCGCAGTCCGCGCCCGGCTTCGCCTTGCCGCTGATCGCCCCTTTTCGTACTATTCGCCCGCCATCCAGGGCAGTGCCCGTTTCGTCCCCCCGGAAATCGTGCAATCCGTGGTTGATTTTGAAATCCCCAAGTTTAGTCGCCGATGCGCCGCATCCGACCGCGAGTTCCAACCGGGCGAACGCTTCTATTCGGTTTTGGTTCCTCGGGGGGCCGAAGTTGTGCGACAGGATTATGCGGTCGACGCCTGGCAAGGGCCGCCAGAGGATGCGTTGGGATGGTGGAGATCCGAAGTTCCGGACCCGAAGGCGCGCCAGATCAGTTGGGCGCCGAACGACGTCATGTTGCACTATTTCGAACAGTTGGAGGGTCAGGAGCTGAAGCGGGGTTTGCGTTATGTGCTGGCACTGCTCATGATCCGGCGGCGGATCTTCAAACTGGAAGCGACGGAACAGGACGATTCAGGGCAGGAGGTGATGATCGTTTATTGTCCGCGGAAAGAGCACGAGTATCGTGTGCCCGTTGAGGTGCCGAACCCGAATCAGATTGTCCAGATCCAGGAGGAACTGGCCCAGTTGTTATTCGCACAAGGAAGCTGAATCGAACGGAGGCGGCGACGCCGTCATCACCTCCAGCAGGGATGCGCCGGTGAATTCGAAATCATTCCACGCACTGATTGTAGTGACCGTGCTGTTTTCAGCAGGGGGAGCAAGCTGTCCTCGCAGCCGGCAGATCGTCAACGATCAGGCTCCCATCGTTCTTTCACCACAGGCCTCACTCGAAGATCTCATTCGCGTGGTCAACGCAAACAGTGCGCAGATTCAGCAGGTCCAGTCCACCGGCGCGACACTGACGGTCGAAGGAATGCCGCCCCTGGATGCATCCTATGCACTCGAGCGCCCAAAACGATTTCGGCTTCGCGCCGAGACGGCGTTTGGACCGGAGCTTGATTTGGGCAGCAACGACGAGATCTTCTGGATGTGGGTCAAGCGAACCGATCGACCGGCCGTCTATTGGGGGCGACACGACCAGTTCTACCAGAGCGCAGCGCGAGAGATTCTTCCGGTACCGCCCGATTGGCTGATTGAAGCGTTGGGAATTGTTCAACTGGACCCGACCGGTCAACACGAAGGGCCGGTTCAGAGTCGTCCTGGACAACTCGAAGTGCGAACCTACGTCCGCACGCCCGCCGGTCCTCTGACCAAGGTAACGGTCATCGACGATACACGCGGCTGGATTCTCGAACAGCACTTATATGATGCGGCCAATCAGCCGGTTGCGTCGGCCTTTGCGACGGGCTTTCAGTACGTTCCGCACTTGGGCGTCTCGCTGCCCCGCCAGGTTCAGATTCAGCTTCCCGCGGCGGAGCTGAGTTTCACGTTGAAGACCGAACAGCATTTGCTGAACCAGTTGGCAGGCGACCCGGCACAATTGTGGACGATGCCCCAGATCAGCGGCTTCCAGTACGTGAACTTGGCGGCGCCGGGCGTTGTCCCGGCAGCCAGTGTCGAGCAACCATTGGCGGTCGAGCCGGTGACACGCTACGAGCGTCGTTACGCCGATCAGCGGAATTCCGCGATTCGCCGGCTTCCGCCGTTTGATCGTCTGCGATGAACTCGGAAACGCCTGCGCGAAGCCAGTGCGAAGCATTCTCTATCCGTGCATCTCACCGCTTGCATGACGCAGCTTGGAACGCGCCCGACTGAGTGTGGGCCCGATGCTGTTCTCGGGCATGCCGACTTGGGCGCTGATCTCGCGGTAGCTCTTGCCTTCCAGGTGGTACATCCGCACCACTTCGGCCTCCGTCCCGTTCAGTCGAGCGAGCAGGCGTTCCACCTCTTCCCGATCGCTGATCCGTTGCTCGGGGCCCGCTTCATGCGTCGGATCGGATAACATCCAATCACGCACGGATTGCAGGCTGGATGGTCCGGGCCGCGTGGCCATCTGGCGCACCACGACACGCCGAGCGACGACGGTCAAATAAGTCGCGAGGCTACTTTGGCCGCGAAAGCGACGGAGCACGGCGAAATCATCCTGCACGATCACCGCAAAGACTTCGGCGGCCAGGTCCTCGCGATCGGCCTCGGTGAGGGACATCGATCGCGCCTGGGCGGTGTGATTGACGACATGCAGCACCAAGCCGAGGAAGCGATCGACAAATCGCTCCCACGACTGGGGTGTCCGATGAAGACAGCCTTCGAGGAGTCGCCGGTCTATGTCGGAGAGCACCACCCGTGATTTCCCTTCCAGCCCCAGGAGTACGGCTCCGTCCCTGGCATCCGGCGGACCCGCGCACTGCGCTGCCGCGCGATCCTCCCTCTTCGGTCGATTCTAAGTGGACCTGCTCAGCGAGGCAAGTCGATCCGCTCACAGCGACCCTTGACATAAGCAACCACCACCACTAGATTTCGAGAAATCGGTCGCCGGCCGACCTTGGCCTTCGATAACCCCGTTCCCGCTGTTCGCTTACTGCGGTGGGTTGGCCCTGTCGGCGGAGCGGATCGAAGCGTGCGATTCCGCCGACCGGAGACGATTGGATGTCATCTTTCTGAACGGTCCCGGTTGCCGCGGACCTGTCGAACTTGGGGAGATTAGGAGATTTGTTCCGATGACCCACGTAGTTGCCCAGCCGTGTTTCAACTGCAAGTACACCGACTGTGTGGTTGTGTGCCCAGTCGAATGTTTTTACGAAGGCGACAAGATGCTCTACATTCATCCGGACGAGTGCATCGACTGCGAAGCCTGTGTTCCGGAATGCCCGGTTGAGGCGATCTTCCACGAAGATAACCTGCCGGAAGAATGGCAGCCGTTTAAGGAACTGAATGCGGAGATGGCGGCCAAGTGCCCCGTGATCACCGAGAAGAAAGAGCCTCTGGCGGAGAATTGAGCGTTACGTAGACCAACACACTTTGGTCGCTCCACGCTCGTCGCTCTCGCGGCGGCGCGACTTGTCCCTCGAATTAGCGTTCCAACGGCCGATCAGCCCTGTCGCAGGTCGGCCGGCAAGGCAGGAACAGCACCGGCTTGCGTACAGACGTACGCTGCAATTCTCGCGGCTCGCTCATGGACCGCGTCGAGCGACAGGCCACGGAGCAGGCCCACAATCAGCGCTGCCGTAAACGAATCTCCCGCGCCAACCGT
>CAZFWV010000012.1:34349-40715 GCA_964522605.1 uncultured Pirellulaceae bacterium | reverse complement strand
GCGGCAACGCACCGCTGAATCGTCTCTCGCGACTTCGGGCTTCGCTGCCCCAGGGAGCCAAAACAAATTGCCTGCAGCTGGGAGGCGACGGTCGCCAGGGGCGGTGTCCATTCCACGAAATCCCAAGCCACGTTTTGGGCGATCTCAAATTCTGGGCGGCCCTGATCGTCCAGTTGAACTTGGACCGTACCCGTGGGGTGATCTGTCGAAACCTGCAGCTGCGTCGTGTCGACGCCCTGCTGTTGCAGGAAATGTGCGGCGGTCGTCCCGAGTTCATCGCTCCCGACGCAACTGATGATCGTTGATTTGGCGCCTAGGGCCGCCGCGTGACACGCGAAATTGGCAGGCGCTCCGCCAAATCGTGGTCCATCGGGAAATACGTCCCAGAGAACTTCGCCCACGGCTGCGATCTGGAGCGGAATACTCATCGGCAATCCTCGGGGAAGGTTATCGATTTCAGCGTGAGGTCTGAGTATAAACCTTACATACACACGTGACCACCTATGCAAGGGAAACGAACATGAGACTAGACTTCCGACTCGCTGTGCTCCTTGCAGGTCAACTTCTGTTATGGGGAACGCCTGTCTCCGCCGAAATCACCGTCCACTTCCAGCGCAACGATTCGGCATCGGCGACCGCGGATTATCGATTCTCCGACATCCCGCAACCGTCGCGCAATGATGCGGGATCGCAAGCAACGTTTGCCCTCGTCGACGGAAGTCCGGATCGAAACGGCGGCGATCTGCAGAAGTTGAACGATGGGTTTCTGCCGACCGAGGACGATGAACCACGCGAGAATTTCTTCTTTCGCGCGGGCAGTGACGGTGGGAGGTTACTTGTGGATCTGGGACGATCCATCGAAATCAAGCAGATCAATTCCTACTCGTGGCATCCGGCGGACCGAGGGCCACAGGTCTATCGTCTGTACGCCAGCACGGGAGCGGCATCCGAGTTCGATCCGCAGCCAAAGCGCGACATCGACCCGGTAAGCTGCGGCTGGGAACTGTTGGCATCTGTCGACACGCGATCCGACCAAGGTCGACCTGGGGGCCAGTACGGGGTCAGCGTCTCCAATTCCGAAGGTCTGGTTGGAACCTATCGATACGTGTTGTTCGACATCTTCCGTACCGAAGCCGAGGATGCGTTCGGAAACACCTTCTTCAGTGAGATTGATATTGTGGACGCCGTTACCCCGCCCGAGGTGGTTGCGCCCCGCGAGCGACCCGGCCGACGCGTGTTCGAAATCGCGGACGGACGGTATCGATTGATCGTTGATACTTCCGAAACGCCCGATCTCCAAGCTTGGGTGGAGGGAGAACTGGTACCTGTGCTGGTCCAGTGGTATCCCAAGATTGTCGCCCTGCTTCCGAGTGACGGATACGAAGCTCCCCAACGCGTCACCATCAATTTTCGTCAGGGGATGCGCGGAGTTGCTGCGACCGGGGGAACGAGTGTGCAGTGTGCTGCGAGTTGGTTTCGAGAGAACCTTCGCGGCGAAGCAAAGGGGGCGGTTGTGCACGAACTGGTTCACGTCGTTCAGCAATACGGTCGCGTTTCAAGATCGAGCCGCAATGCGACCCGTCCGCCCGGTTGGTTGGTCGAAGGGATTGCCGACTACATTCGCTGGTTCCTCTACGAACCGGAAACTCGGGGTGCGGAGATCTCCGGCCGTGATCTGTCGCGAGTCCGATACGATGCGAGCTATCGAGTCAGCGCTAATTTTCTGAATTGGGTGACGCAGAAATACGATCCGGGATTGGTCTCGGCGCTCAACGCGGCGGCGCGAGAAGGTCGCTACTCCGAGTCCATGTGGAAAGATCGAACCGGTCACACGCTGGAGGAGCTCGGGCAAGAGTGGAAAGCGGGCCTTGCGGCCACGTCAGATGCCGATCCGTAAGGCAATCGCAAGTCACGGGTGCCAACGCCGCCCACTCGTTTAACCGCGTGGGCAACGCCCCGCGCGTCCGACCGCTCGGGCTGGCCGACACACCTCACGCATACCTGCCCATCGTGCCTCTCTCTCAACTCCGTGCCGTCTGATCACGCGCGGCCTGTCTCGCGCGCCTGTCTCGCGCGGCCCGCTGGGCACGCGGTTAAACGAGGATTTTGATCGACTTGTTTGTGTGATATCGAGATGGGCCAGATCCGTGCTGATGGCGATGATCGCATCCCGCACGTCGACGCCCAACGCGGCTTCACGGCATGGAGATGTGGTACAAGTGGACGTCGTAGGGGGCGAAGAAGTCGGTGAATCGACCGTCCGTGGCCTCGATGCCTCGCCCTTCGCCAAGGACGTCCACCGTGACGGACTCGCCCACGTCGGGCAACCGGATTGTTGCGGTCGTCACTTCGTCTCGCATCCCGACGGCGAAGATATAGATCGCCTTTCCCTGCTGCTTGACCAGGGATGCGATTGGCGCTCGTTCATTGGAACTGGTAATCGTCACCGCACCCTCGAGGGATGGACCATTGAGGATCGGAGCCAGTTCATGAATTTGACGGTTGATTGCCGTCACAGCGGGCAGAAGTTCCGCGTCATCCAGCAGCGATGCCTCACGAAAGACCGGCTCGAATTGATGCACGAAATAGATCAAGCCGCGAGAGCCATGGATCAACGACATCCAGACCTCGGCGCGAATCTGGTGCGGAGTCGGTTTGACTTCGCGGTTCCCGATTCGACTGCATTCGATGCAGTTCCAGACGATCTTCTGGTCGTTCGTCCACTGACGCAGACGCGTCACGCCGCGAGCAACGAACTCCAGCTTGCCCGCCACCTCCGCATCTCGATGCACAGCCGGATAGATGTCGAATGAGGCGATGTCGCAGCCCCGCAAGTACTCGGGATAATCCTCCGGGTGGTTGCGGCGTACGCCGCGGCCAATGTATTGGTCGTAGGCAACACCCTGGCCAAGATTCAGGAGCACCGGACGCGATGGGTCGCGCTCGCGAATTCGCCGATAGTCTGCCTCGATTTTGGCGGGTTCAATCGGTGGACCGTATCCTTCGCCGTCACGTCGAGGCTGCGCATTGTCCGGTTCATCGCCATGCATCCATCCCACGATCATATGGGCATTCTTGGAATTCAGGCCAACCTCGTTCTGGTCACAAATGACGAGCATATTGGCCGCGGCGAGGTCGGCAAGTTGTTCTTCCGTTGGGCCTTTCCAGAGTCCGACGTAGACATTGATTCCTGCGTCTCGGTATTTTTCCGCGTTTCGCGGTGCTTGCAGCCAGACGGCGATCGGAAAAAAGTCGTCGCCGGGTGGCAATCCGTTCGACCACATTCCATCTTGTGCGCGCGTCGGTGGCAGTGCCGCGACACCCGCCGTGAGGAACGAGACAATCAAGCACAGAACTCGGAGTCGCTTGCCGTGTTGCATCGGTTACCTCCCGCATCGGATCGTGGGCAAACGCAAGAAGGGGGTCGCGGTTACTCCTGGGATGCTGCTGCAGTCGACCTCTCCGGAGTAGTGGAATCGCTGGATTCTCGTTCCTCTTTCGTGTCGGAAGAGATCGCCGCGCGGTCCGCCTGTCGCTGCATGCGCTGGACGGCATCCCGCACAACTTGAGCGGGAAGCGCGTAGCTGCGGGTCCGGCTGAAGCGAGCGACGTTGATTCCGACAAACTTTCCAGAAAGATCGAAGACCGGCCCGCCACATTCCTGAGGCTCGGCATGCGCATCGTGGCAAAACACCGATTCAAAACCGGTCTTGCGAAGGCTGGGGCCGCCGGCGAACAGATCTGCGACGTGACCGCGCGAACCGTCGGGACGGCGGTCGAGTGTGATGTCGAAATCCTGTTCTTGCTCGCCTCGCTGAATCATCAGGCGAACAACTTCCCCCGGTTCATACGATTGGATGGTTGCAATCATCTGCGGAACGGTCTGAATGGATTTGTCTCCAATCTTCAAGACGATGTCGTTTGGCTTCAGTCCGGCCTTCCTCGCGGGACCTTCTGTCGTCTCGCGGATTGCGACTCGATTTTCCCGCAGTTCAAGCATCACCCCGAGGAATCCAGCGGAAGGCTGTTTCGGCGACCGAAACGGTCGTGATCCCACCACGCTGACCAGACCGAGCGTGTCATGCGGTCGCGGAGACAACAGCAGAGCGCCGACCGCCGCATCCGCCGATGAATCGAGATCAATCGATGCGGGCAGTTCACCGGAAACGGAAAGTAAGACCAAATCGTTGTCGGGGTCCCGTGCGAGGACGCGGGCGATCAACGACTGGCCGCGGCAGTCGACCACGGTCGGCGATTCTCCAACCCGGGAACTCTTGCCGAGGATCTGACCCGCCGAGTCGACGACCGTCCCCAGCGATGCAACCTTCTGCTCTGCGGCTTCCTGACTGAAAACTTGAACCGTTGTGTCGTCGACGGCGTCTTCCAACGCAGTCAGTTCTTTCACGAGTCCTGTCAGTCGGTTGTCGTCGGCCGTGGGCTCGTCGCGGATCGACGCGTAGGTGGGGACCTTTCGCTGAACCTCGATCGTGTGCGTTTGATCCTGCCGACGAACAATCAACCTCAGAGGACGGTTCCATCGCCGCATCGAACGTCGCAGCGTGCGATCGATCCGGAATCCTTCCGTCAGCTCGGTGTCGTTGACCGAGGCAATCACATCGCCGGCCAAGAGACCTGCCTCGGCCGCCGGTGAGGCCTGCAGCACCTCCGCCACTTCGACTCCTCCAGCCATCGCCTGATCCGATTGCAGTCGGATTCCGAACTGGGGAACGGCGTAAGGCGGAGTGAATTCGCCCGACTGACAAAGCTGGTCCCAGTGCGTTCGAAAGAGATCGACGGGAATGTCAAAATTGTCGTCCAGATCTCGCGCGATGTAGGCGTGAATTCCAATCACGCGACCCTCGAGATCGAAAAGTCCGCCGCCTGAATCGCCCGGTTCCATCAGGCACGTGTTGTGGATGTGTCCGCGTGAGTTTGTGCTGACGACCCGACCCAACCGAACAACCAGTCCGCGATCGCGATCAAAACCTCCCGGATGGCTGATGCTCAAGCAGGGCTGATTGCGCCCCAGACCGATGGATGTTCCCATTTCCGCGTGTGGAAACTCGGCATCTTCGGTGATCTTCATCAGGCCGCAATCGAGGAAGGCGGAGCGGCCGAGTGCTTGGGCGCGGAGCGTTCGGCCGTCGTCCAGGATCACGTCGTACGCCGCACCTGCGTCGATGCAGTGGCCCGCGGTCAGGATGTGTCCCTCCGCCGACACAATCACCGCACTGAACGCGGTTCGCACATTCGGGCCGCGACGCCGAACCACGGCAACGCACGCCGGCTTCGCTCGCTGGATCGCAACCTGAATCTGGGCACTGAGTTGTTCATGACTGGCTGATTCGGCCGTTGCTTGATCTTCGGAGCGTGCGTCGCCGACGCGAGCGGCAGCAAAGAAGACCGCCAGACAGATGCAACCGATGCCTCGGATTAGATGACGGCGATGTTGCGTTCGGGTAACCCCAATCGCCCGTCCCAATTGATTCATCTTTCCAGTCTCACGATTTGG
Source organism: uncultured Pirellulaceae bacterium (assembly GCA_964522605.1). GTDB lineage: Bacteria > Planctomycetota > Planctomycetia > Pirellulales > Pirellulaceae > CAVZLD01. The sequence goes on along the minus strand of CAZFWV010000012.1, from coordinate 35,203 downwards.
GATACGATTTACAGCGAGCGGAATCCGACCGCCTCGGGCGAAGCGAAGCTTCGAGGCCCGAACGAATCTTATCCGATCGTCGGGGGCAGCGTCCACGCCCGCCGCTGGAGCGTTTGTGTGATCTGGCTCTTCGAAAGCAGCCGCACCGTAACTCGACGATTGCCGCATGATCGTTGATCTCCCAAAAAACAGGGGAACAGCGAACGCGAGCGGAGTCGACTCGTGATGGGGAGATCACGTCACGGCAGTGGTGTCCACTGGACTGGCACATCGTTCGCCTGCGTCGGCCCCGGTGTGCTTCGCCCGTTTACCACCAGTCGCTCCATGGCCTGGTTGAGCTGCGAGACGATCTCGGGTCTATCGGCATACAGGTTGTGAGCTTCGGCCAAATCATTTTTCAGGTGATAGAGCTGGGCAGGCTGGGTGTCTTCGCCTGGACTCCAACCCCCCGAGCCCTTGCCGAAGATCAGTTTCCACGGTCCGCGGCGAATCGAGAGCAGGCCGCGTGCCGATTGACTAACGCCGATTTCGCGAACGGTTCGATCCTCACCACGAAGCAGCGGAAGCAGGCTGAAGCTGTCTTCACCCGCGTTTTCGGGTAGGGGAGTTTCCAGGATTTCCGCCAGCGTCGCCATCAGGTCGGCCTGATGGACTAATTGGTCGCAGATGCCTCCCCGTGCGGTAACGTCGGGCCAACGGACGAGGAAGGGTACCCGGTGGCCGCCCTCCCAAACATCCGACTTGTATCCGCGCAGCGGGCCGCTCGGGTAGTGGCCCTGCTGCTCCAAGTCCGCCGCGCCAATGTAGGGAGCACACCCATTGTCGCTCGTGAAAACCACCAGTGTGTGATCGGC
>CAZFWV010000012.1:0-34249 GCA_964522605.1 uncultured Pirellulaceae bacterium | reverse complement strand
CAATCAGCGGTTTACCCCACTTGTTCACGATGCCAGATTGCAGCCGAGTCCGCCAATGATAGCGACCGGTCAACAGCGTATACCGCGACGGCGAGCAGACGCCGGAGCTGGAATGCGCATCGGTGAAGCGAATTCCCTCGGCGGCCAATCGATCGAGGTTTGGGGTGGGAATCTTGCCTCGCTCGGGGTTGTAACATTGAACATCACCGTAGCCGAGATCGTCGGCGTAGATGATCACCACGTTGGGTCGTCGGATGGTTGCTTGGGCGGGGCCGCTTGATAGCCCAAGGCAGTCCAGGAACAGAATCAAGGTCAACAAGCATCTCATAGGAGTTTTTGTCCGCGGAACGGGGAACGTGTTGTGATCTTGGCGAGTAGTTGGAGGTTCAACAGAAGTGCCCCACCTACCGACGGTAGCAACATGTTTTCATGGTCAGCCGCTTGCTTTCCGTGACGTGTCCCGAATGGCCGACCTCTTCACTCGCGGAGGAGGCCGAATGGCGAGCTCCAGGGGAAGATTGCGGATGTCGCCAATCGTCCGTTCAATCGGGCACCTCGGAATCCCTATGATGGTACCTGACACCTGTTGTTTTTCGGAGTCGCCTCCTGACCTACCGAATCTTTCCATGCAGTGGCTCCGACGAGTGTCGACAAGAGTTGCCGCAACTCTTGTCCAGGCAACGGCTTTGGCACCTTGGGACCTGGATTGTCACGTCTTGACCGTCTCTGTACGATGGAGACTTCACACCCTGGCCGAGTGGCGGAACTGGCAGACGCACGGGACTTAAAATCCCGTGAGGGGTAACCCTCGTGCGGGTTCGAACCCCGCCTCGGCCACTGGGTTACGGCGATCCGCCGACCTTCAGAATCGGCCAACCGTGACCGGTCACACTTGTCCAGCTTGGCCGCGATCCGCCCGCCCACATCGCTTGCCCGAGATCCCTGTAACGATCGGTACCTAACACCTTTTCATCGGCCTCGCGTGACGACGTTGTATGTGTGATCGCTTAACTCCAATGCCGCTTATCCCACTCCACGATTGATCGTTCCGCCAATCACTTGGCGTTTTCCGATGGCGCTTTCCAGGGTTTGAGCAGTTCATCGTCGATTGGCTCGTGTCCCTGTGCCTTCCACCATTCGGCCCAGGCCTGTTTATCCTCGTTGAAGTCCTGTCCTGTTTTTCGCGACAATGCGGCGCGGGCCCACTTGCGAGTGTTTTGATTCCCGTGGTCAACAAGGCTGATCAGCAGCGGCACAGCGACATCAGATTCCTGCCGGGCCAACGCTGCGACCGCCATCCATTTCGGGCGGCAATCGTAATCCCCTTCTTCTCGATGGTAGCCAGCGACCTTCATGAGACCGGGCACAAGACGTTCGTCCTTGAGGGCACTCGCCTTCGCCAGTCCTTGGCAAAGGTGGCGACCATATTCACTCTCGTCCAGCAATGTGGCGAGGTATCCGATCAGTTGCTGAGATTCTTCGGTAGGCAAGCTGGCAAATGCATCTTCATTGAGCCACAGCCCGTTATGGCCAAATGTCCTTGCTGTCCATAAGATATACTCCCGGATCTCAGGATGGGCCGCGGCATAGTGCTTCCTGACCTCTTCCTCGGCTTGATTCATGTCAAGCGGCGTCGCTGGCGTGGCCCGAATAGACTCTTGTTCCAACGCCCCGCAAACACCGCTTAGCAGTGTCACGAAAACGAAGGCGCCACAGGAAATCATCGTTTTCATCATCTTTTCCTCATTGAGTAAGAGTGTCCCCAAAGCACACGAAGTGAGCTCTCACCCTCGTAAACACCATGCCGTTTACGAGAAAGCTGCGAATTCGCCGCAGGTTCCTTATGCCATACGCCTAATGCGTCAGAGACTGCGACGCTCGCCATCGTGCGCGGGAAAAGAGAGCGATTCCATCCGCATGATTTCAGCCCGTTGGGTTGGGAACGACATGACCTGGAAAACGCACGTCCATCCCTTGGGATGTCACGCGGTGGCCGATCAACGTCTCGGTAAACGTTTCCTGTAACTTCTGCCCATGGAAAGACTGATTGGGCCCCCCAAGGGATTCTCTGGGGAAGCTTGGTTGGCGCCGTGCGAATCCTATCAAGAATTTGCAGTTGCGAGTCCCGAATTGCCATCTCGGAATTCGTTCACTGCGGCTCGGTCAAACGTGAACTGGTCCGGTTCGAGCAGGAGGTCGATGGTAGTGAACTATTCATTGCGAAGGACCGTTTTCCAATCGTTTCGCATATCCACGACGTGCCAGCCTCGCTTGGGAGCGTCGTCGAGTGCCGCAATCAGCTTCCCGCTGCTCTTTGGATTTGCGTCGTACGCATACTCGCGGTCCGCATCCGTGTGATGAACAATCAGCCCAAAACTGGGGCGAGGATTCCCAATCGTTGTGTACTCCATCATCGCCTTATCGCCGTCGCTATTCCCAAAACACATGATCGGGCGAAGACCAATGTATTGATGAATTCCCACGGGTTTGCCTTCCTTATCGTCGACAAAAACCTCATCGAGCGTTTTGATCAGGACCGGCTGTCCATCCACCATTTCGAACTTGACTTTGCCCGTGGAACCAACAACTTGATCTGGCGTGATGCCATAGACTCGCTCGCTCCAGACTCGCATGAAGTCTGCACCACCGCCGGATACGATAAACGTTCTGAACCCATTCGCACGCAAGTACGCCAGCAATTCGAGCATCGGCTGGTACACGCATTCGTCGTAAGTGCGATTGAAGCGAGGATGCTTGGCTGTCTTGATCCAACCGTCGACGCGACGGGCGAACTCCTCCGTGGTCATCCCCGCATGGGTCAGGCCAACGATCCGGAAGAGTCCCTTGTGATTGTCGGCCAAGAGCTTCGCAAGATCACCGTCCAAGGCTGCCTTCACGTACGGATCGTCATTCAACTTGGGCTGAGCTGCGATCTGTTGTGTGAGAGAGTCCAGGGCGAATGCTAACTGAAAGGGTAAGGGGTTCTCTGGCCACAATGTGCCGTCGTTGTCGAAGACGGCGATCCTTTGTGAGGGAGGCACGAAGTCAGGAGAATCGGGAGATGTCGTCTTCTCTACGAAAGCGAGAATCGCTTGCTTGGGGCCGGTGTCATTCCAAGAAGGAAGCGGATCTGCACAAAGGGTGCTACGTGTGAGGGTGGCCAGCAGACAGATGGCGAGGAGCGTAAGTCTGACGACATGTCTTCGATTCATTGTGGATTCCTGATCGGGAAGTCAATGGGGTGATCGACCTGAAGCCGCCAAGATGGAAGTTGGGCGGCCGCCATGAGTCTACGACATCGTCGGTGCGCGTGCCAGCTTCCCGCGTTCTCGTCATTTCGTGCCGTTTGCGTCTTTCGCCCGGTTTGTGGCCAACTCGCATGTCTGGCTTCTCTCGGGCTAGTGCCTTGTCACAGCCAAGAATTCGGGTTGCGTGACGCTTGTACGACGGACTTCCCGCCCGTTGGCATATAATTGGCACCAACGGACTGACGGACCGTGGTACCCCAATCCTAAGCTGTGACACAGCACGGGGTTCAGCAAACGCATTTCGCCGTCGGCTCACAAACTCGGTCCGTAACGGTTTTGAAACCACTTGTAAAATCCATTGCGAAAGGCAAACCATGGCGTCAGAAGAAGCTCGAAAACTACCGGCCTATGTGACCGCTTTGGAAGCGATCTATGGAGTACCGAGCCAAGCTGGTTTTGGCAGCGCGGTTTTTTTCGATCCGGTGGATACGACGGGAGCGGAGCAGGACCTTGAGCCAGCCGCGCGGGCGAAGTACCAGCATTTCTGCGGCGAGATCTGGCAGCGGTTTGGGGAGGCCAATTGGTTGGCGACCTGGAAGCAAGTTTACGCGCGACAGGAAGGAGCCAAACGCGACATCGTCACCGAACTGCGGTCCATCCCCGAGAACGACGTGCGTCTTTCCGCGTCGATGATTCTGGATAATACGGACCCGCCCGCGAAAGCCCACCAAGCTCTTGCCAACGCATTTGACGATCCGCAAGTCGCGGAGTTGCGCGTTTATCGAATCGGCGATGGTGCAGCGATGTCCGGTCTCCTGATTGCGGCGCGTCGGCCGGCGGAAGGTTCTCTGTTTCTTGTCTTCCTGATGGATTAGGCGGCAAACGGCTCAGGAACGCTCGTTCTCCCGGAAGAGCATTCCGTTCATGTGTTGCATTCCTGTTGGCAGGAGTAGCAGGGCGATGGTTCCCAAGATCAGACAGACAACGGCCGGTGTGCCATAGGCCGCGGGCAGGAAGCCCAGTCCGATCGCGACGACGGCGCCAATCACTGCGTAGGGAATCTGGGTCCGCACATGGTCGTGTGGTTCAACACCGCAGGAGATCGAGGTGACGATCGTTGTATCACTGAAGGGGGAGCAGTGATCTCCGAACACCGCGCCGCTGAACACGGCCGCTACGGTAAGAGGTAACTGGCTCTCCGGTGTACCCAACTGAATGGCGACGGGAACGGCCAGCGGAAAGAGTAGTCCCATCGTGCCCCACGAGGTACCCGTCGAGAACGAAACCGCGGCACCCGTCAGAAACACCAACGTCGGAAACAGTCCCGGCGAACCGGCGCGAGCGGCTTGTTCTGTGATGAGTTCCGCAGTACCGAGATCTTCGAGGACGCTGCCGAAGATCCAAGCGGCCACCAGAATCAGTACCGGACCGATCATCGCACGGACTCCACCGACAAACGCCGCAGCGACCGGTCGCAGACGTCCTGTCGCCTGAGGGGGAAAGAGAATCCATGCTGCGAGCGTCGATGTGACTCCGGCCAGCACCAAGACTCGGGGACCTGCATCGGAACCGAAAGCGGCGACGAGCTTCTCTCGATCCAGGGGAAAAATGGGTCTCGGACTGCCCAAGGCAATAAAGTAGACGAAGAAGGATGTCAGTAGGACGCCGAGTGGGATCAAGGCCGAGCGTACGGGGCCACTCGGCCTGATCTCCGGCTGTACTGCCTCACTCGGTTCCGCCTCATGGACGAAGTCCTGCATCGGTCCGGGATGAAACCTTCGGCGAATTGCAATGAACAGCAGGACCAGGCTGAACCAGCAATAGAAGTTGAAGGGCAGGGAGGACAAAAAGATCGAATAAGGATTCACATCTCGACCCGCCAACCGATATGCCTCACCGATCATCGACAATTGGAAGGCGATCCAGGTCGAGATAAATGCGACACAGGCAACCGCCGAAGAGGTTGTGTCCGCAATGTAGGCTAACTTCACGCGCGCCACGCCGCACCGGTCGGCCAAGTCGCGTCCGACGCGTCCCACAACCAACCCGTTTGCCAGCCCATCGAAGAAACAAAGCAGGCCAAGCATTGCCGCGGCGGTTTCCATCGGTCGGACTCGGTCGGAGCCCGGACGAGTCAGTCGCAGCAGCAAAGTGCGGAACCCTCCGCCAGCTTCCAAGATCGCGGCAAAGCCACCCAGCACGAGTGTGAAAACGATGGCCCCCTGCTTCCAGGGATCTTGGAGGCTCGGTGCTAGATGCTCTATCGCCACGGAGTACGCCGCGGTGGCCGGATTTCCGCTCGCGAGTAACAAACCGCCGGTTAGGCCCCCGGCCAACAGTCCCAGGAGCGCGTGACGTGTCAGCAAGATCACACTCAAGGCGACGACTGGCGGCCAGAGAGGACGTAGATCTGTGTTGGTGATGCAGCAGAACGTCGTTCCCAGCGCGGCAAGAACGAGCACGAGCAGGATCTGACGGAGCATCGTGGGCGATCGTTGACTCATCCGATATCCGAACTCAGCTTCCATTTCCCGTGTTTCGGCCAAACGGCCGCGGTCTACGCCACAGATCTGAGGATTCCCAGATTCCGGTCGATCGTCCTGGGGTTTGGTTGTACTGCTGGCTGTTGGGTTGCCGAATCAGCGTTCCCGAATCCGAAGGATGCGGTCGGCTGTTATATTCTCCAGGATCTGGGTTTTCCCCCCGCACCACCGAATGTGAATTCGGTCGATCTGTCGGCTTGAGCCCAGTCCGAAATGGAGTCGTGTTCCGTAGTGTCCCTGGTACGCGCGACCGCTGTGGATTTCCGCGACCTGCATCTGATCCCCGACGACGACTTTCACGCGGGCGCCGACGCCGTCGCGATTCGATGGACTGCCTTGCAGCAGCAATTGGATCCAATGATTTCCCGCCGGTGAATCGTTACGAAGCAGCGTGGGCCGGGCGCGCGAATTGAGGATCACCGCGTCGATGTCGCCGTCGTTATCCATATCTTCAAACCCGGCACCGCGACTGCTGAGTCGGACCTGCATTCCCTCGCCGGCCTGATCGGTGATGTCGACAAATTTGCCATCGCCCAAGTTCGCGAACAGCAGGTTCCGCGCGAGGTAAGACGTGCTATCGTCGAAACGGTCGACGTGATCATACAGATGTCCACATGCGATGAACAGATCACGGTCCCCGTCGTTGTCGAAGTCGACGAATCCGTTGCCCCACTTAACCTGATTGCTCGTCCCCTGGCCCACACCACTGCTCGACGTCACATCCTCGAAGATCCCCTGTCCAAGATTGCGATAGAGCACGGCCCGTTCGTTCTGGTAAGACGTGACGTGAACATCCAGGCGGCCGTCGTTGTCGTAGTCGGCACACTCGACACCCATGGTGCCTTGGACCGCGCCCCGCCCATCGTAGGCAAAGCCACTCAGAAGTCCCACCTCTTCGAAGTGCCCCGTTCCGTCGTTGCGGAAGAGGAAATTCGCCGAGGCGTCGTTGCCGACCAGGATATCGGTATCACCGTCATCGTCGTAATCTGCGCACACCATGCCCATGCCGGGAGCTGCGTGAGCCCCGACTCCGGACTCCTGACTGACATCCGTAAACGTTCCATCGGCGTTGTTTCGGTAGAGTGTGTGGGTATCCGCAGCAAAGTCGCGCGGACCCGGGTAGACCGGATACCCTTGGATCGTCCGCGACACGATCATGCTGTAGGAGAATCGAATGTAATTGGCGACGTACAAATCCAGATCCCCATCCGCATCGATATCAAGAAAACAGGTGCCCGCTCCGACACGGTTTCCGTTTGCCACACCTGCTTCACGCGTCACATCAGTAAACGTGCCGTTTCCGTTGTTGCGGTACAATACGTTGGCGCCCGAATTGTTCAAGTAGAGATCAGGGTCTCCATCGTTGTCGTAATCGCCCACCGTGACCCCCAGTCCGTGGCCGGTATCGCCAACGCCAGCTGGCTCGGTCACATCGGTGAATTTCCAGTTCCCATCGTTTCGGTAGAGGGCATTTCTCGATGGCTGTTGTTCTTTCGCACCCGGGGGAGCGGCACCGTTCAGAAAATAGATGTCGATATCTCCGTCGAGGTCATAGTCGAACAGCGCAAGTCCGGCGCAGACGTATTCAACGATAAAATACTGGCCCCGGCTGCCGTCCGTGTGCACGAAATTGATTCCGCTCTGATCGGTCACGTCGTGCAGTTGAATCATCGGATCGGCGGATTGAGTCAACGCGGGGGTTCCCCCGAGGAAACAAACGAGCAGGAATGCGCGTCGAATGGTTGGTGGCACGCGGTAGCGACTTGGTCGGCTCGTGATCATCAGATTGCCGGGATGACGATGTGAGGGTGCCTTGAGCGATCGATGGAGTCCCATGATTGTCACTGCGGTTGTTTCTGGATGGCCTCCAAGAGCTGGCGGTAGGTTGCATTCTCGGGATCCAGGCGAATCGCCTGTTGAATCGCCGAAAGAGCATCGCCGCGTTGACCACTCTTTGCACATGCCCAGCTGAGCACGAAATAGCTCTCCGCCACCGGTTCCAACTTGACGGCGACGATCGAGAGTTCTCGCGCGGTTTTGGTCTCTTGGTTCGTGTTCAAAAAGAGTTTCGCCAACGAGCGATAGCCGGCGGCCTGGCCCGGAGCGATCCGAATCGCCTGCCGAAGCGATGCCTCCGCTGCTTGCAAGTTTCCCCCGCGCGCCTGGAGAAAGCCGAGCTGCTGAAAATGGTCCGCATTGTCCGGCTCGAGTTGCACAAGCTCTTCGTACAGGCGAACCGCCTCGGGCAGTTTGCGTTGGGTTGCGTAGAGGGCAGCGAGTTCGGTTCTCGCATCGAGATGACGATTGTCGACCTCAATCGCTCGGATCCACAGCCTTTCTGCCGACGACAAATTTTGCCGTTTTGCATAATAACGTGCGGCGTCGACACAAGTCATCGCCAGACGCGCACGCATCTGCTGGAGATCATCGTATTGGCGTCGTATCTCTTGATCGGCTTGATTGATCGCCGCTTCGATCCGCTGGAATTCTTGCGCGTATCGATCTGCTTCCTCTTTCTGCCCTAATCGACTACATGTCTTGAACAAGCCATAATAGGCTCGTGCATTCTGCGGCTCAAACTCGACCGCCTTCTGATAACTCGTTTTTGCCTCGGCGAACTCTTGTTGCTGGAACAGTGCCTCCGCGAGGCTGTAATGAGCTTGGCCGTTCCTCGGGGACAAGCGGAGTTCTTCCTGGAGTTCCGCAATGGACTCGTCGATTCGTCCAAGATGTTGCCAGGCGGAACCGATCCCCAAATGGGCACCGGGCAGGTTCGGGTTGACCTTCAACGCTGTCCGCCAGTAGTCCACCGCGTCTTCGTATCGCTCTAACTGAACGGAATGGCGCGCAAGTTGGTCATAGACATCCGCTCGATCAGGATCCAATTTGCAGCATTCCTGCCAGCACTTGAACATCTCCTCCAAATTACCGTGGCAACTGTGCACAAAGCCCAGAATCCGCAAGGCTTCGAAGTCGTTGGGAAAATCCTCATTCAGTTTCTGGGCAATCGCATATTGTTCCTGCTTCAGTACCGCCGCTTCCGTCGCTGTGATTTCGACGGCGGCCTCCGGTGAGGGAGCATCCTCCGGATTAGCTGCCCGCAGAGGGGAGACCGAGATCAACAGGGTACACCCGAGGATCACCCTCGGCCCGATCGAAGATCGAACGGCAGCTCGAGTGCGGACGCGTCGTGCGAAAGGATTTTTCGTCATGGTGTCGTTCCGGGCATCTCCGGCCGCTCGATCAACTGGATTCGGCGATTCACCGGCAGATTCTTCCACTCGTCCGTTCCACCTCCCAGCCATTGTACGCGCACTCGATCCACGCGCGTTCGGGTTCCCAAGCCAAAATGCAACCGCGTTCCATGGTGACTCTGGTAACCGCGGCCGCTGTGGACTTCGTCGACGAGAGTCAGATCGCCGGCAATCACTTCGACACGCGCTCCGACGGCATCGCGATTCGTGCGAACTCCCCGCAATCGGATTTGCAGCCAGTTGCCACAGCGAGATTCGTTCTTGAGCAACGTGGGTTCGCGGCGTGAATTGAGGACGACGACATCAACATCGCCGTCATTATCCAAATCGTCCAGCCCGATCCCGCGACTGCTTCGCGCGACGGCCATGCCATCTCCCGAGCAACTCGAGACGTCGCGGAACCGTCCCTGTCCGAGGTTTTCGAGCAGCACATTGGGTGCTTCATAGCTTGTCGTTTGGTCGAATTGTTCGAGTTGGTCATAGAGGTGTCCGCAGGCGACAAACAGGTCGCGGTCACCATCATTGTCGAAGTCAGCGAATCCGTTGCCCCAGGTAACAGGCGGTCGAGTTCCGGCTCCTGCCCCCGTCCGGACCGTATCGTCCTCCAGCACACCCTGGCCTCGATTCAGGTAGAGTGTGGCCTGCTCCTGTTGAAACGAAGTCACGTAGAAGTCCAGGTGAGCATCGTTGTTTGCGTCGCCGCAATCGACCCCCATACTGGCGTGTACTTTTCCCGATGCATCATAGGCAAAGCCACTCAAGAGACCGACTTCGCGGAAGTTTCCCTGACCGTCATTCTGGAATAGATAATTCGGTTGGCCGTCATTCGCGATGAACACATCGGTGTCGCCGTCTTCATCGTAGTCGCAGCTCACCAAACCCATGCTGGGTCCGGCGTACTTGCCAATCCCCGAAGGAATACTCACGTCGGTGAAGGTCCCATCTCCGTTATTCCGAAAGAGTGAATCGGCATCGGGTTCGTAGTCGATGGGGCTGCCGTACACCGCGTAGCCTTGCTTTGTGCGGGGTACGTGAACATCGAACGTGAATTTAAGGTAGTTGCCGACATAGAGATCCAGATCCCCGTCCCCGTCGATGTCCAAGAAACTTGCTCCGGCGCCGACTCGGTTTCCATTTTGAACGCCGGCCGACTTGGTGACGTCAGTGAACGTTCCATCTCCGTTGTTGCGATACAGAACATTTGGGCCAAAGTTGTTGAGATAGAGATCGGAATCCCCGTCGTTGTCATAATCCCCGACACATACACCAAGTCCGTGTCCGTTGTCGTCGACGCCTGCCTGCTGAGTCACGTCGGTGAATCTCCAATTGCCATCGTTCCGATAAAGTGCGTCTCGCAGCGGCGCCTCCGCGGGCGTGTGTCGCATGGGAGCACCGTTCAAGAAGAACAGATCAACGTCCCCATCGTTGTCATAGTCGAACAACGCAACGCCGGCGCTCATCGATTCGACAATGTAGTATCGGCCCCCGCTGCCGTCGTTGTGCCGAAATCCAAGTCGTACCTTGTTGGTGACGTCGCGGAGGAGAATGGAACAATCGGGGGGATTGCCGGTTTGGGCGACAAGGCTGACATCGTGACGGATCGTCAACGCGATTACGATGGGGACGAGCCACCGCAGGATGGGTCGAACCGATCCTCCTGTCGATCGAGAAGGCCTGGGTAACACAGAAAATCGCTTCATGGAGCGCTGGAGAAGAGGTGGTTGCATCGGGCTGCGCAGGAACAAGGGCCCCCGAGATTCGGTGGGCCCTTGGATGGTTTGCAGGCGGATCGGTCCATCGCCGATCAGCGACGTCGTACGGTGCCGACAAAGGCCCACAGTCCCACGACGATCAACAGCACCGAGCTGGGCTCGGGCACCGCAGCCACATCCGTGCGTGGTCCAATTTCGTACCCGCCATCGGAGAGCGCGGCCACGAGGTCGCCCGTCCCGAAGACCCCGTCGCCATTCCAGTCGCCTTCCGACCAGACGGCCGAGGCCCCCGGTTGTTCATACTTGCCGATGCCCAGTACCTGCACAAAATCGCCCGTATTGAACTGGCCATCGAAATTCGCATCGCCGATCCACGAGTAGCCGATGTCCTTGGCCTTGATCCACTCCGTGACGTCGGCCCCGTCGACTTTGCCGTCTCCCGTCAGGTCGTATTCCAGGGGATCCGTGTTGCCCGCCGAGACCAAAGTCAGGTTGTCGAGGTCGCCCAGGTCAATCTCCCCGTTGCCGTTGAAATCGCCGCGTAGGACCCCGGTGCCGAAGATGACGGAACCTGACAGGGCATCGAAGGTCCATGTCTGTCCGGGTATGGTCGAAGTGATCAACGGCATCCCCACAATCTCGTCCGCAACGACGATTTGGAAGGAGTCGCCATTGATGATCGAGCCGAGCGGATTGATTTGGAATGAGGCGCCCTCCACATCCAGGATCGTTGTGAAGACCTCGGGATCGGGATTCTCGACGATAATCTGATCCGCCATGTCTGTATCGCCGTTGACATCGAATTCCAGAACACGGGGCGTGGTGATCGTTGCGACGAGGTCAGCCGCGATTAAACCTCGGGCGGTCGACCGCAGGTGAGTATCTGGAATCACAAGATCGGGCGCATTCTCGACCGTGATCGCATCGGCGATGTCCGGAAAACCGACGCCGCCCCCCAGACGTTCTCCCTCCGGAGCGTTTGGATTGTAGTCCCAGTACACCACGCCGGAGTCTCCGCCTCCGGCTTCCCCCATATTGAACTCCACCGCGAGCCATTCTCCGCCGTCGGCCACATCGATTTCGATTTCATTCCAACCGCCGCCGCCGCCATTCTGATCGCGGAGCGGACTGGTCCACGTGTTATCATCGATGAGGATTTCGATCGGATCATCGCCGGCAACACCGCTATTGTCCAAGTCAATGGCGAAGTAGGTGTAGTCGTCGACCCCGTCGGCGAACTGATAATCGCCCGACTCGGGGATGAAGATTTCTCCGGTTGCGCGCACGACGTAGTCGTTATTGTCCGTGCCATTCAGCGGCGGCTGGACTTCCGCGGGATAGCGGACGAGGTCGCCAAACGCGGCCGCATTCCCGGTCCACCACGTCGTTCCATGCTGGGCGCGGAACGGATCCACGATCGGATCCTGGGATTCAAAGATCGCGTCGATCGCGTCCTTATTTCCCGGATTCGTGGCCGAAAACCACTCCTGCTTCAAGCCCTTTCCTTCCGTCGGTGGGCCGTAGGTTGGGTTTTCTTTCGTGCCGGTTTCGGTTCGAGTTCCGATCGTTCCCTGACCACCGATGAAGAGTGGCGGGATGACTTCGCCCACCAGCTGGACGGAGGGAAACTGATCGGATCTCATCCACAGGTCCGTCTGAGCGGTTGCCCACATCGCCTGGGTATCGCGTCCGCCCGTCGTGTCGTCATCGTTGACCGCCACACCGAAGCCCATCGCGCCGCGAGCGACGATGTTTCCCGGAGTCTCCTCCAGCGCTTCCCAGGGAAATGCAACTTCCAACGTGTAATGGTTCTCATCTCGGATCACGCTCACACTGACATCGGATCCCTGCGGATATTGCGATACGTCATCCGCTTCATTGTACGAGTTGATGCCGTAGGTGAAGATCGATGTGGAATCCTCCGGAATGCGCAGCGAACCGCAGTAAGTCTCGATATTATTCCCGGCAATCGCCGTGAACTGATAGGCGGGGATGCCTGGAACCTGATCGGGCCGATAATCCACGACATTCAGATCCTGCGCATCGATGTAGAATTCGATGCTGTCATCCTGCCAGTCACAGCTGTCTTCGGTGACGATGGTGTCGTCCGTGACTTCGACGTACAAATACAGATTGTTGTCGTCCCAGAGTCCTAACCAATAGGCGGACAAGTCATTCGGGCCATCGAGGGGACCGCCGGCGTTGTCGACCAGGTTAAATTCGTTGAATCCGTGGACCACGGCATTGGACCACACCGCGTCGTCGCCGAGTCCGTCAATCACAGGTGGTGTGCCTGTCCGCTGAATCGCGTAATCCTGGCCCCGAGTGAAGTCGGTTGCTGCCAGAATTGTGATCCAGCACCAGAATAGGCAGAATTTTCTCGATCTCATCATGATCCTGGGTCCTTTCATCGCGTGCCATTACTGCCATCCGCTTGGCGGTCTCAGTAAGACCACCCACGGCACTCAGTCGCTGCTCTTCTCTGGACCCATTACTCCAATCCATGAAGCTGGGGAAATGAAGATCGACATCCCACCGATTCACTGCCAGCTTCCTCCGTTTGCTTGATAGGCGGATCCTCCCGTTCGATCGACAGAATAAGAAACAGATTCACTCACTCAGTCAAAAAATAAGGCGAGGACAAGTCCTCGCCTCGGTTTCCATGTTCACAGTCTGTTCTTGGCAGCCCGGAAGGGCCTCATCGACGTCGTCGACGAATCAGGGCGGCGAACCCGAAGACGAGCAAGACCCAGGATGAAGGCTCGGGAATGGATGCGTAATGAGCTCCAATCTCCGCTGCGTCGAGCGCTCGGTCGTAAATCACCAACTCATCGATTGCACCGGTCAAGCCGTCCACCAAGGTTCCGTCAGCTCGGACGGCACCGGTGCCAATCGCGTGACGCGATAAAACGGCTGAGGTGGCACCCGTTCCGGCACTTGCGCCATTGACGTACAGCGTCACGCCGGCGCTATCCCCGACCATGACCACGTGGGTGAAGTCGGCGGGCGTCGCGGCCGCCGCGTCGGTGAACGTCACGTCGACGACACCGAATGCGGTGTAACCAAGCTGTCCCGTCTCGTTCCACTGCTCGGCTTTGATTGCGGTACGTGCGTCGGCCGATGCGAAATCCGCACCGATCAGGCCCTGCGACACGCCCCCGTTTTCGATATCCGCACTAAAGATCGCCTCGAGCGTCCAATCGGTTGCCAAGTTGGGGCCTCCGATCAAGACGTGTCCCGCTCCGTCGAAGCTGGCGGCGTTTCCCACAAGTCCTGGGGTCGCGAGCGTGACGCCACCCACATACGTGCCGTTTGCATCGGCTGAGCCTTGGTCATCCGCAGTGGCTCCCGACGTTTCTTCGAAGCGGAACCAATGTAGCGGATTTGCCGCGGTGATTTCACTCACCCAGTCGGCCATTACGGGCGGCGTGAGCAACAGTGCACACATCGCGATCAGCGATGCCCAGACAAACGTCTTTCGGAGACTTCTCATGGTGTGAACCTCATCAATCCAATCACGGTTGCCGCGTAGCCCGCGTGTGAACAAACTGGGCGGAATTCGCGACAACCCACCACACGGTCAGCGGAAGCAATATCCAAAGGATTCCCACATTCGAACGCTGCCCATCTTAAGAGAGATCTTGGAGTGTCTGAAGCCATTTTTCTCAAAAAAGGTGTAAAAAAAGCGAAACGCGTGCAGCCGTCGGCGTCGAATTCCTGCAGGGACGGCCAGGAGGTCGGATATGGATCGTGCCGGACCTTTCTCGAGCGTCCTCCAGCGGGGGCCACCATCAGGCGGACTCAATCCGCTGGAGTTTCCGTCAGACCCTGCAGTTCGCTGACGCGATCGTGATAGGCGGAGATCAAGTGGCGGCGACTGAGCATGCCGATGATTCGCCGGGGTTCGGACGTCTCGACGACGGGAATGTCTTCGATATTCTTCCGCGTGAAGCGGCGGAGGGCGGTGTGCAGGTCGTCATCGGGCGTGACGGTCAGCACCGGTTGCGTCGCAATATCCGTCGCCAGGACCAGTCGTCCGTCGCGATCTCCGGTCAGCACCGCCCGGAGATCGCGCAGGGAGAAGATGCCGACGAGTCGATTCTCCTGGTCCACGACCGGAAAATAGTTGTTCTCCGACGATGCCGCCAGGTGCAGGATTCGTTCCAGCGGCATGTCTTCCGGGACAACGTCGATTTTTCGCTTCACATCGATCACATCGCGGACGTGCATCTGTTCCAGCACGTCGATCACGAAATCTCCCTGGTGCGCCGGGCTGTCGATCATCGCATTGACTTGCTCCTCGTACAGCGTGTTACGGGAGGACATCAACGCGACGTTGACAATGCTGACGAGCATCAGGGGGACGAGCAGATCGTAGGAGCCGCTCATCTCGCAAACCATCAGGATTGCCGTCAAAGGCACCTTGGCGACACCCGCAAAGAAACCGCCCATGCCAACCAGTACGAAGGCTTCATGGTGTTCGATGACTCCGGGAAAGAGCCGGTCGCAGGCCATGCCGTAGGCGCCGCCGAGCATCGCGCCAATAAACAGCGAAGGAGCGAACACGCCGCCACTGCCTCCCGATGAAATCGTGAACGAGGTGGCGATAATTTTGCCGAGACACAGAATGGCCAGCATCGCCATCGACATCTCGGGCACTCCATCAATCGCCTGTTGTATCCAGCCATAGCCGCCACACATCAACTGGGGCAGCCAGAGAGCCAAGATCCCCATCATCAGACCGCCCACGGCAGGCTTCAAAAAATTGGCGATCGGCATCGGACGGAAAAAACGGTCCCGAAGACCGTAGAAAACACGCACATAGACGTAGCCGACCAACGAGCACACGATGGCGAAGACCAGGTAGAACGGCAATTCACTGATGCGATGGAAAGCGAGCTGACTGGGCGTGATGAACGCGAGCCCCTGACCGTAAATCGCGGCAAAGACCGTGTACGCGGTGATGGACGCAATGAAAGCGGGGATGACGGCGGCAAACTCCAACGCCGTCGAACTGTACAGCACTTCGCTGACGAACAGAGCTCCCCCCAACGGCGCCCGGAAAATGGCACCGATCCCGCCGGCAGCTCCGGCCAAGACCAACAGCCGACGTTCTCGTTCGCTGAGCCCGGCTTTCCGCGCCAAAAAGGAGCCGAAACCCGCGCCGATCTGCGCGATCGGCCCCTCACGACCGGCCGAACCTCCGCTGCCGATGGTGATGATCGATGCCAAAGCTTTGACCAGAGGAACGCGTCCGCGGATCTTGCCGCCCAGACGGTGAAAGGCCTTCACCATCGCATCCGTGCCATGTCCCTCCGCCTCGGGAGCCAGTCCATAGACCAAGATTCCACACAGCAGACCACCGACCGTAGGGACCAGGACGACGGCCCACCAATGGGTTGGCATCTGGGGTGCGTGGAGCGCCGGTTCGCTGCCCGCTGCAGGCGGGTAATACCCTTCGATGTGGCCCAACGTCAGCGACTGCGTCAGGTTCAGGACGTAGAAAAAACCGGCCGCACCCAGGCCTGCCACAATACCGACCAACGGACTGAAGAGGATCAGCTGACCCGAAGCCTCGGTGTCAAAGATCAGCCGAAAATGGACCTTGGCCTTCTCGATCAACGCGCTGCCGGTCATTGTTCTCCTTGATGCCTCTCTCACACGTCACGCACAATTCTCGTCCTGATCCTAGTGCTGTGTCCAGTCTAGGAATTAGGGTGCCACTGGCTCTGCCAGTGCGACGATTGTTCCAGTCAGCAAGCTCGGGCACTGGCGTAGCCAGTGGCACCCAACCCGAAATCCAAGCCTTGACACAGCACTAGTCTCCCCCGTGGGAGTCGTTATTGAGCTACGCGGCATGTGGCTTCGAATCCTTGATTCTAAAGGCGGCGGGTTCAGACTGCCAGAGAGCTTGTCGACCGACTTGCCCCTCGACTCAAACCGGAGGGTCGCTGCTCTGGCCCTTCCGATGACGCGCCAAAGAAACCGCCACGGTGACGACAGTAATTGGAAGCACGAATCCCATGATTCCAGCCGCGACGGTTCGTGTGTGGGGAACCTGAATCGCATCGAAGACCAGAAAGGTGACATAGGCGAGATAGTAAGCGAGGAAGAAGAACCCCTCCCAACGTGCGATTCGATTCCCCGTGACAAACACCGGCAAACACGCGATGGCGACGACAATCATCACTGGAATATCAAAGCGCAGCGCCGTTGCCGAAACCTGCACTCCGTTCGGAGCCACCGCGGCGGACAGCCCCAGGACAGCCAGGATGTTGAAGATGTTGCTACCGACAATGTTGCCCACCGCAATGTCACGCGCTCCGCGGATTGCTGCCACGATGGACGTGACCATCTCGGGTAACGAGGTTCCGACCGCGACGATCGTCAGGCCGATGATCAGCTCGCTGATGCCTAACATCCGGGCGATACTCACGGAGCCTTCGATTAGCCAGTGAGACCCTGCGCCCAACAGGAGCAATCCGAGCAGGATCAATGCGACTTGGATACCAAGGTGCTGCAGCTGGAGCGAGCGACCGCCCGGCAAGTGTTCGTTGAACTCCTCCTGCACACTTTTCGATTCGCGGCGACTCTGCACGATCGCCCATCCGGTGTATGCCAGAGCGCCTCCGAACAGCAACAGACCTTCCCCGCGACCGATCGAGTGGTTCCAGCCGAACACGATCAGCAGGATTGACACCAGGATCATCAACGGTACATCGAATCGGACGAGTTGACTGTGGACAATCAGGGGACAGATCATCGCCGATGACCCAAGAATCAACAGGACATTGCAGATGTTGCTGCCAACCACGTTGCCAATGGCGATATCCGCTTGTCCCGCGAAACTCGCCTGGACGCTGACCGCGAGTTCGGGAGAACTTGTTCCGTAAGCGACCACGGTTAACCCGACGACCAGCGGAGAGATGCGGGCCGCGATCGCCAGGGCCGAAGCGCCGCGCACGAGCAATTCGCCGCCCATCACCAGCAGGACCAATCCCGCAACCACTGCCAGAGCGGGAACCAGTGCCTCGGACATCTGCCTGCCTTTTGTTGCTGATGACGAAACAAGCCCTCACCGGAGACAGAGTCCGGTGAGGGCTGCAAGAATCAATCGAAACGCACCGCGAACGGTTTACTCGCCCTCGCACCGAGAATTACGACGGGGGGCGATCGGTGCGGGTGTGTCACTCTTCGCTGTCGCCCGCGTGGCAGCACGGCAGGGGATGTTCCCCATCGGTGTTCTGGGCGCAACCGGTTTCGCAAGGGGTAGCACATTCGCCGTCGGCGCAGCAGCAGGCATCGCCTTCACAGCACTTAGCCTCGCCGGCAGGGCATTTCGCTTCGCACGCGGTGTCGCATTCGCCTTCCGCACAGCAGCAGGCATCGCCTTCACAGCACTTGGCCTCGCATGAGCAATCGCTCTCGGAATGCATCGCGGAAGCCGGACATTTCGCACCCTCGGCGGAAACCATCTTCGTCATGTCCGCCATCCCGGCCGGACACATGCCGTGGACCCCATGCGTGGTTGCCGCGGTTTCCTGTTCTGCCGGAGGTGTAGCTGGACAACACGCCTCAGCTTGCTGACAGCAGGACTCGGTCTGCTGGCAGCAGGTGGGGTTTTCGGTATCGACCTTCGACGTCGACTGATTGATGGCAATTCCCGCGGCCACGACCACGGCTAACAGAGCGGAGCTCGGGATTAGATGACCTAACATGTGGAGTTCTCCATTTTTTTTCTCAGGAATACGGGCAGGTAGCTTTGGCCGATTGATATCGGCAGATGCCCCGCCTTATTTACAAGAAAAAGAAACGCCTTTGTGTGTCGTCGAGGGCGGAATTTTAACACCGCCATACACAATACAGAACGTGCGACCGGCAAGACGAGTGAGGTAGAGCGTCGCCACCTGCCAGCGTCAACGGCTGCAGGTCACCACATAACAGATCGAACGGTAGTCGTGACGCGATCGCGTCGACCGCGGTGGATGGCGGGAGGACCCGGTCTGGGAGAGTGGCCTCGCGAGCACAGCAACAGGGGGTTTCCGACGTCGGAGGCGGGTCCTTGGGTTGCGGTGAGCACGGCTCATTCTGGGGACGGTGACAGCACTTGGAAGTCGTGGAAGCGGAAGCGTCCGACCCACCCCGATGTTGACAAAGTGAGACACGACAGCACCAGCCGGGGGGCAGGGCCAGGAAAAGTGCATTGCACAGAACGACAGTTCGAAAGCAGATGGCGGCCATCGGCAAATCGTACGCAGCAAGCCCAGAAACGGTTCTCAATTCCATCGAGCCCACAAACTTCGGAGAGAGAATCCTACCGCGTTCCCGGTGTGGAGACCAGGGCGGCTCGTTCTGGAATCGGTCCGCGGTTGCATGCCCGCTTCTGCCGATCCGGGTCGGGGGTCAAAACGTCCATGGGAGGATTTAGAGATTGTGCGCCGGCTTCGGTAGGCCGACTTGTCTCAAGTCGGCACCGCCCGCCAGTTCCGCGAAATTGAGAAAAACCGGCCGTTCGGGGTGCCTTTGCCGACTTGAGACAAGGCGGCCTACGTTGTCCGTCGCTGATGAGACAGACCCGAGTGCGATGTCCAGTCTAGGAATGAGGGTGCCACTAGCTTCGCCCGTACGACGATGGTTCAAGTCAGCAAGCTCTGGCACTGGCGTAGCCCAGTGGCACCCAACCCTAAATCCAAGCCTTGACACACCCTAGCGGCGACGTCGGTTCCCGAATCGGCTGCTGCAGACCAGAATGGCCGCCAGCGCCAAAATGCTGCCGTTGGGCTCGGGGACGGCGGCCGAGGAAGGCTGCGGTCCCTGCTCGTAGGTTCCCTCCATCAGCGCGGCGACAAGGTCGGCGGTGCCAAAACGCAGGTCCGCCGTCCAGTCCCCGTGACTCCAGCCAGCGTCGAGTTGCGTTTCATACTTTCCGGCTTCGAGAACCATCACGAGGTCTCTCGTGTTGAACTCGCCATCGAGATTTGCATCTCCCATCGATGTTCTCATCACCTCGTGGATCATCTGATTCAGGTCGCCGAGGTCCACGGACTGCGAAGCGTCCAGATCAAAGTGCAAATCGTCGGAGTTGGCGGCGATGGCTTCAGACAGCAGATTAACGTCGTGAACGTCGACGATCTGGTCCCGATTGAAGTCGCCCAGCGGGTAAGGAAGGGTCGGATTCGTTAAGTTCAGCAGACTTGAATCCTCGAGGTACAAGTCATCGAACCAGAACGGACCGGACTTACCTCCTCCGCTGGAGCTCTTGATGTAGAAACGAATTAAGTCGGTGTTTGTCGGTGTGCGAAAACCAAATTCGTCTTGATCCCTGGATGTCAGCTGGTCCGTCGCGAAGGCCGGTTCTCCATCTCGATGGTGCAGCCAAACGCGCGTTTGGTCTTCCTGGCTGTCGATCCACGCCCAGAGGTTGTACCAGGTATCGGGCTCGAGGGAGGTTAGCCGTTCGTAGTTTTTCCCATCATGGATCTTGAAGTCGTTCGTCGCGTCGCTGCGGCGCAACTCGGTGCCGAAATCGCTGAACTCCGTCGGTGACGACAAGTGGGACATTCCGAACGAGAGGTTTTGTTGGTCCTGGAAACGAAATCGTAGGAAGAGCATCCGCTGGGTTCCCTGGGCAATCAGCGCTTCACGCGACAGGACGCCGGGCGAGGGTGCCAGTTGCAGGACCTGATTTGCCGGTTCGCTCGGGTCGACCACAACCGCTCCATTCCCCAGGCTTGCCGACCAGGACGACTGGTTGTTGATTTCGCCCAGGACAAGGGAATCAAAGGTCTCGAGCTCGGTAAATTCGGCGTGCGCCTTGGCCGCGAGGATCACAGCGAGAATTGCAATCATGACGATGGGGGGTTCATCCCTCTTCGCGAAATTCATCGTTCGACTCCTGGTCCGGTCTGCCTTTTTGCCTCAGTAGGGTCCAATCTCGCGAAACCCATCAGCCGGTCACCGCTTTCCTGCTCCTCGAATTGATGATCCGATCCCAACTCGGGCGACCCTCCAGTTGCGCGGTTTTCGGGCCCCACAGATAGATCCTCTTCGGGCTGTGGTTTCCGCCAGAAATTGGCCCCATTTCGCAACCCGCATTGGGCGGGCGAGGTTTCAGCGGGCCGACTCTCGCCGCATCTTTGGCTCGTCGTGATTCGGTCCGCCGTTGACTTTCTGGCAGCGCTTGCCCGATCGACTCACAGCTTTTGTTGGATCTGTGGCGGAAGGGAGGCGCGGAACTGGCCCAAGACGGATCGTGGCACGGCTAACGTTGCGATGGAAGGCTGGCCAATCGAGAAGACGGGAACACGTTCCCAGAACAGCCGCCCCTGGGTCACTTCGCCGAACTCTTGCCAAGGGATCAAAACGCCTTTCCGCCATGTCGTGAGATAAAGCCCGTCGTGGGTGATCCCGACGGTCGCACAATTGCGGTAGACGACACTTCCAATCTTCACCGTTTGCTTCGTCAGGATTGTCCCGCGGGGTTCTTCCGTGGTTCCGAAATGGTCCGCGAGTCGGAGCCAGGCACCCGGGTCGCCGCCGACCTTCCTCCGAATCAGGTAGAGACTCCAGAACACCAGTCCCACGAGTAGGACAGCCGACAGGATGATTCCCAGCAGAACCAACCCGGAGGTTCCGTCGCTCATCATCTGCGCATCTCGACTTTCGATTGAGTGGAGTGGCACTTCGGCCGCATCGGGAACACCGAGTTCTGTCTCCAAACGGTGGGCCGACTTGTCTCAAGTCGGCAATTCCGGCATGTTCGCCGACTTGAGGCAAGTCGGCCTAAGTTGTCCGTGGCGATTGCGGCAAAGCCTAATTTCTCCGTGTGACAAGCTCGGTGCAGCTTCGTTCCAGAGGACCGAATCCCGTCACGGTCAACAGATTATCCTGTGAATTTCCTGCAAGTCCAACCCGTCTCCCGGTCGCTTGGTTCTCGCGGTCGAGGTTTTCGATTCCGGTGGCAGCTGCCGTGGTAGCTGCGTCACTTCCGCTCCGACGGTTTCGGTTGCATATAATGCGGAACCCTGTTGGTATCGGTGGATTTGGGCGAATTTCCGAAAGGATGTGACGAATGCGGATTGGAGCAGGGATCATCGCATGTTTGGGTTTGTTGGTACTGATTTCGGCTGATCCCGTGTCGGCACAAATCCTCCGAAACGAAGCCTATGTGGGTGAGCCCTTTGGGGTGGCGCGAATAGTGATTCCGCGTCGGCAGGATGACGACTCGACACGCGTGCTGACGAACGGCTTTGGATTATCCGAGAAGGACCAGCGCGCTCTCTACCCGGTCTTCACATCGGGTGTTGCTTCGGGGTTATTGCGGCGAGCGCTTGGCGCGGACGGGACTTCCGGTGGTGGTCCGCTCACGTTGTACTTTCTTTTTCGCGGCGAAGAACCACTGGAACTTCGCGTGACCGCCTCCGACACGACATCGCTCCGGATCCGCCCGGAGCGGTTCCCTCGCGGCCACACGCGTCTGCTGCGCGCCTGGTGGCGCAATTACTCCACGGCCGCGCAGCAACAGACCCAGCGGAGCGACTATCCGCCCTTGGTCGAAACGTATCTGACGACCGTTCTCGGTCAAAGGTTGGGGCTCGATCCGCCTTTGCTGGGGCGGTTGCTTAGCTCAGAATCTCCAGGGCTGATCGGCAATCCATCGTTGCGCCTGTTGCTGAACGTCGAGTCGCTGCGGACGGAATCGCTACGCGAATCGCTCAAGAGGACAGCTTCGGATCGCGAAACGGCAGATCTTCCGGTGCCCGACGAGATTGCTTGGTCGAAGTCGGAGATCTCTGCCGCGGTGGAGGGCATCGATCTAGAGCCGATTGCTCGGCATGTGCCCGAGGAGTGTTTCTACGTTCGGTTTGGCAGCTTCGACAACTACCTTTGGCTCCGCGGGTTGATGGACGAGTATGGTGGGGACATCAGTCGCATGGTCACGGCACGTGGGCATGACGCACGTTTGAGTCAACGTCTGGAAGATCAACTTGGACTGAAGGAGACCGCACTGGCAAAACTGTTTGGCGGGCAAGTTATCTCCGACGTGGCCATCATCGGTCGCGATCCCTACGTGCAGGAAGGAGCGGCGATCGGGATTCTGTTTGAGTCTCGCAATCGTAGCCTGCTCGAAAACGACCTTCAAAGGCAGCGCCGGGAAGCGACGGAGCGCGTTGCCGACAACGGTGCGGAGATCCGGCAAGTGGAGGTCGGTGGTCAAACCGTTTCTCTGGCGGCCACGCCCGATAACCGTTTGCGTTCGTTCTATGCGGCTCACGAAGACTACCACTTGGTCACGAATTCTCGCGCGTTGGTCGAACGCTTTCTGGAAACCGGTCAGGGAATTCGGCCGCTTACGCAAACGCCCGAGTTTCGATTGGCTCGGCAGACCATGCCGTTGAGCCGGGAGGATACCGTCTTCGTTTACCTGTCCCCCGCCTTCTTTCAAGGGCTGATGGCACCTCAGTACCAGATTGAACTCCGCCGGCGATTGCGTGCAGTGACCGACTTGGAAGTCTTTGAAATGGCACGATGGGTCGCCCGAGTCGAACAGCGAGATGAAAGTCTGTCCGAACTGGTTCGGGCCGGCTTGCTGCCGGCCGATGTGGAATCGCGTTCCGATGGAAGCCGTCCGATCGAGCGGCGGGGTCAGTGGGTCGACTCGCTGCGCGGTGCCCGCGGTGCTTTTCTACCGATTCCCGATGTACCGCTCGAAAAGGTTACCGCGCGGGAGCGGGCAACTTACCAGGCCACAGTGAACTTCCATCAGGCGCAGTGGGACCAGATGGATCCGTTGATGATTGCATTGAAACGATTCACAGTCGAGGAACCGAGTCGCGAACGATTGCGCATCGAAGCGCGGATGGTGCCCTTCGATCGAAGGAAATACGGTCTGGTGACCTCGTTGGTTGGGCCCGCATCGCAAATTCAATTGCGGCCAGCAGAGCAGGATATCTTGAGCGTTCAACTTCTCGTGCAAGGCGGTTTACTGCAGCCGAATGTCGAGCCACACCTGGTATTCCTCGGGCTGCGCGATACGGAGGTACCGCTGAGCCTCGGCCGGCCTTCGCTGCTACGCAACCTGATGCTCGTGCGGATGGCCCCCGCTTATCTTGGGGCCTGGCCGCAGTTGGGCCTGCTGGACCTGCTGCCGCTGGGAAGTCCGATCGACGCACAAGGATATTCGCAATACCCGTTAGGTCTTTGGCGCCGCCAGACTGCGGAGGGATTTTCCGTCCTTTCGTTCGATCCCGCGATTCTCGAATCGACCGTGCCGCAGCTCGCCCTGGAACGATCGGACCATCATGCGCAAATACGCATCCGGATCGGCGATCTTTCGCAGGCGAAAATTCGGCCGTGGCTCAATGCTCTTCGTTATCAGCGGTCGTACGACACCTCAGTCGGAAACACACGCCTGTTCCAAACGATCTCACAGCAATTGGGCGTTCCACCCGCTCAGGCGAAAGACGTCGCGGAAGCGATCCTGGGAGTTGACCTGATCTGCACGCTTGGTGGCGAGTACCAGTTGCAGGATGGAACCGGTGAATCCCCCTATTGGGTTTCCACGGCCTGGTCCGAAGCACCCGCTACGTCGGACGGCGATGCGGTATCGGCGCCGGAGTTCACGTCTCCGTTATTACAATGGTTTCGTGGAATGGAAGCGGATGTCCTGATGCTTGATGATCGAGTGATTGCTTACTCGACCGTCGACTTGCAGCGGCAGACCAAGCCGGACCAGAATGAGGTCAAATTGCCTCTGTTTGACTTCTTCCGTGATAATCCCTTTAAGCGCAAGGACAAGGACTTGACGCCTGCGGAGGAAGAGCCGTTCGAGGAACTGCCTCCCCCGCCACCGATCCCCGAGGGAGCCGTGCCGTTGAAACGGTAATTTTCTGACAAAGAAATGTGGAAAAATGGCGGTCGCGGTGGCGTTCTAAGGATGAAGGCACCCGAGGATGAGCCGTATCCCATGAGTGACCATCTGGATGGCAAACAACTCGAGCAACTGATGCAGCAGCATGCGGCGGCTTTGGAGTTATTTGCGTCCCAGTGGACTGCGGCGCCGGAAGACTGTGTTCAGGAAGCCTTCCTGCAGTTGGTTCGGCAGCCTTCGGTGCCCGATCGTGTGGTTCCCTGGCTCTATCGCGTCGTGCGCAATCGCGCGATCAGCATGCAACGGTCGCGGTGGCGACGGCAGCGGCGCGAAGCCGAGTTTGCGGAGACTCGGATGCCCTGGTTCCACTCGTCGAATTGCTCGCCGGAAGAGATCCTGGATCTGACGGCAGCCTTGCAGAGTCTGCCGGTGGAATTGCGGGAGATTATCGTGGCACGGATTTGGGGTGGATTGACGTTCGAGGAGATCAGTTCCGCCCTCGATGTGTCTCTCAGTACGACTTACCGCCGATATCAGGACGGGCTGGCAGCCGTACGACGAAAACTGGAGCAGCCATGTCAGACCTCGATTCGTTCGATCCACGAATAGGCGACGTTGAACGTCGTTTGAAAGCCTTGTCACCGCGCGATGCGCGGCTGAATGTGGCGGAAACCCTGTTTCGTGCGGGACAAGAATCGGCGAAGCGTCACCAGACGCGGTGGCGAATCGCCTGGCCACTCGTGACAGCGGCCTGCGTCCTGATCTCGGTGGTCACGACGGCCACGGTTGTCCGCCGGGCTGAACCGCGAATTGCAGAGGTTGATCGGTCGATTGTGGTGCCGGAAGAGAACGTCGACGACACCTCTGCCGAACGCGTTGTGCCGGACTACCGAGCATCGATCTCTTCCGATCGTGATTGGGTGGCGGAGGAGAAACCCGAACGACGTTCGAACTTGGGCTATCTGTCCATTCGGTGGCTGGCGCTCGAATTCGGAGTCGATTCGCTTCCGACAGCAGGGGCGGTGGCAAGCAATGGAAACCCTCCGCCGTTGCGTTACGGTGACTGGCGATCGGGAATAGTTGACGGCGATCTGCCGTTCGCGGAATCACGTCGGGGCGGGGTCGAGCAATCCGTCGAGCCGCTGCCGGGATTCAACGGAGGTTCATCATGAACGCATTGCGAAAAACAAACGGGTTAACGGTGTCGTGGTCCTCGGTGCTGTGCGTTGCCCTCGTGCTGCCAGCGGTCCGCGTTCCGGCGGCCGAGAGTGCTGTGCAGGATCCCAACGCAGTTTCGGCGAGTGCTCGTGAGATCGAGACGATTTCCGTGCGCCTGCATCCGGCGGCGGAACCCGAACCGCCTCTCCAGTACTCTCTGTTACCGCCCTTTGCCAAGCTGAAGCCGGGTAATGCGGCCATTTTCCACTATCGTGCCTTGCTGCTGATCCCGCGCGAACAGGAATTTCAGTTGGGGGAAACCCAAGAGGCCTGGTTGGAACTTCCCCTGACGGAACTGCCCCAGGATGAGATCGTGAAATGGCTCAGGAATTACACCGGCTCCCTGACCGAACTTCAGCGAGCATCGCTCTGTGAGTCCTGCGATTGGGGTCTGAATCTTCGAGAACTCGATGGTCGCGACGCGATTGGGTTCCTGCTGCCGGAACTGCAGGACACTCGTCGGCTGGGCCGTATGCTGCGAATCAAATCCCGATTGGAGATCGCCCAGGGGCGTTTCGAGGACGCAATCCAGACGATGCAGCTCGGGTTCTGTCTCGCACGCGACATCGGAAGAGCACCAACGTTAATTCACGGATTGGTCGGTATCGCTATCGCCTCGAATTTGAATGAATCGGTCATTGATTGGATTGATGCGGGGGGGCCAAATCTCTACTGGGCCCTGACGATGTTGCCGGCTCCCTTGGTCGATCTGCGAAATGCGCTACAACAGGAAATGAACCTGCCCTTGCAGTTTCTGCCTTTTCTCGAAGATCCGGAAACGAAAGATTGGAGCGAAGAGCGGTGGCGGGATGAATTCGCCAAGGGGATTGAGCAGATGACCGAGGTCACGGGCGACCCCTTTTCGGGTCTTGGTCATCAAGGCGGCCGGAAGCTGCTCCTGCAGATCGCATCGGTCGGCTGGCTGATGGCGAACTATCCACAGGCCCGCGCGGCGCTGATCGAAAGTGGCATGGATCCCGAACGCGTTGCGGCAATGCCCGTTGGACAGGTGCTGGCGATTCAAGCAGCTCGCGTGCACCGCCATATTTACCAGCACACGTTCAAGTGGTGTTACTTGCCCGTCTGGCAGAGTGTTGAGGAGTCGCGCGCCACGGAAGACCGGTTGCGGGAAGAGGGATATCTCACCAGCGGAATTCCCACGCGGCAGATCGTCCCGTTGGCCAGCATGCTGATGCCGTCTGTCCGGCCGGCCATGTATGCCGAGGGAAGATTTCAGCGGGATGTCGCTGTCTTGCGGACGATCGAAGGAGTGCGCGCCCACTTGGCGACACATGATGGAGCCTTTCCAACTGAACTGCACGAGGTACGACAGACTCCCGTGCCGATGGATCCCATTACGGGCCAGTTCTTTAGCCTGCAAACTCAAGGCGAGCGTGCGGAACTGATGATTCAATTCGTGCCTGATATTCCCAGGCTTCCGGCCCAACGGTATGTCTTGGAGCTGGTTCGCTAATCAGTGAATCGCGGGAGCCGTGAACCGTGTGCCGCATGGATACGGTTGGAACGGGTGCGCGAGCATATCGGAAAGAATTCGTAGACGGAGAACCGTCCCATGATGAATCGAAACCAAATCATCTGTGCCTCCCTGATTGGGCTGTTGGTGTCCGGCTTCTTAGCCGCGAAATGCGTAAGTGCGCAGTCCGAGGCTGCGGACATGTCGACATGGATTGATCGCGATGCAGTCGCCGTGATCCGCGTCGACGTCGAACGGTTACTCGAAACGGTCACTCCCGACCTCGTTCAGCAATTCGCGGAACAGGCGAAGCTTGAAGCGGAACAAGTTGAGGTCGCCAAGGCGATTGTTGAACGAGCCCGCCAGTTGGGCCAGGAGTTCTCGCAGGCCGGCGGTCGAGAGGTCTGGTGTGTGTTGAGTGTAGCGGATTTTCCCATGGGCTCACCGTTGATCATCGTTCGTGGTCAATCGGACAACGCGGCGAAAGAACTGACGGCTTGGTTGAAGTGGTTGTGCTCGACCCAGGAGGCGGGCAATCTGGAGGTCGTGCAGCACGATCCGACGACCTGGCTGATGGGTTCCCCCACGACTCTGCAGCGAGTCCGCGCGCAGAAACCGGTCGAAAGACCGGAGTTTCAAGCGGCGCTTGCCGCCCTAGAGCCCCAGCCGGTGGTTGGTCTGGTACACCTGAGTTCAGATCAGCGACGCGTCCTGCGAGAGATGTTCCCCGAACTTCCCGAACCCTGGCAGGACATCAATGGAGAGCTGTTGGCGGATGGGATTCGAGGGTTGTCGGTGAGGCTGGATCCGCGGGCCGAAGTGGTTCTTCAGATCGCCCTCGAAACACGGTCCGGCGCCGATGCCCAGCTAGTATCGGCCGCGATCCAAAAGGGACTCGAATTTGTAACGCAATTGCCCCAGGTGCAAAAGCAGTATCCCCAGGCGCAGCTCCTGGCGAAGTCATTGCGTCCACAGGTTGCCGACCGAAAAGTGCAGGTTCTTCTGAAAAACGATGCATTTCAGGCTTCTCTATTGCAAATCGTCGGACAGCCGCTGACGGCAGCACGACAAGCTGCCAAGCGTCAGCAGTGCATGAACAACCTCAAGCAAATCGGCTTGGCGATGCACAACTACTACGAGCAACACAAGACGTTCCCACCGGCTGCTTCCCGTGACGAACAAGGACGCCCGCTGCTTAGCTGGCGAGTGCACCTGCTGCCGCAACTTGGATTGCAAGCTCTGTACGATCAGTTTCATCTGGACGAGCCCTGGGACAGCGAGCACAACCGCAAACTCATCTCGCAGATGCCTCGCATGTTTGTTTGTCCCGAGACCGCGGGAATTGAGCATGGCAAGACCACGTATGTTTTGCCGATCGGTGACGGGACGGTGTGGGGGGGCGAGCAACCATTGTCCTTTCGCGAAATTACCGACGGCACGAGCAATACGGTGATGGTGGTTGAGGTGGCACAGGACAAGGCGGTGGAATGGACGCGGCCGCAGGATGTCACCGTGCGATCCGACGCACCGACGGAAGGTCTGGGGCGCGCACATGGACCCGGTACCCTGGTGCTGTTCTGTGATGGGAGTGTCCGGTTTCTGAGCAGTGACGTGTCGCCGGAGATGATCTGGGCAATGCTCGGAGCAACCGACGGCCAAGTGATAAAGGAGTGAGCAATCGGACGTCGAACGATGGACGCGACACGGGGAGGAACCCATCAAGCGATGAGTTCGTCGACAATGCGTCCGTGCACGTCGGTCAGGCGAAAATCGCGTCCGGCGTAGCGGAAGGTAAAGCGTTCATGGTCGAAGCCCATTAGCTTCAGGATTGTGGCGTGAAGATCGTGGACGTGGACGCGGTTTTCCACGGCGCGAAATCCAAAGTCGTCCGTCATTCCATGAATCGTTCCGCCCTTCACGCCTCCGCCGGCAAGCCACATCGTGAAGCCGTGATGATTGTGGTCTCGGCCGTTGATCTTCCCGGCATTCGAGCCCGCTTTCGGAAGCTCCACCGTCGGCGTGCGTCCGAACTCACCACCCCAGATGACCAGCGTGTCCTCGAGCATGCCGCGCTGCTTCAGATCCCCAAGAAGTGCGCCGATGGCTTGATCACACTCGCGCGCTAACCGCCGATGATTGACCTCCAGATCATCGTGATTGTCCCACGGCTGTCCCGCGCCGTGCCAGACCTGCACGAAGCGCACCCCTCGTTCCAGAAGGCGTCGTGCAATCAGGATCTGTCTGGCCTGGACGCCCGGACCGTACATGTCGCGGATGTACTGCGGCTCGCGCGAGACATCGAATGCCTCGGCGGCCGCATGTTGCATCCGGTAGGCGAGTTCGAACGACTGAATTCGGGTCTCGAGTTGTGGATCCTGGTCACGCGCTTGCTGATGGATGCGGTTCAGCTGTTGCAGCAAGTCCAATTGCCGGCGTTGATCTTCGCCGGAGGTCCGCTCGTTCCGGATGTTCTCGATCAGCTGTTCGACTTGTTCGTGTTGCGTGTCGATGTAGGTTCCCTGGTAGACGCCCGGCAAGAACCCCGCCTGCCAGTTCTGCGATTCCTGGATGGGGTAGCCGCCCGGACACATCGCAATAAAGGCGGGCAGATTCTGGTTTTCGGTGCCCAGACCATACGTCAACCAGGAACCCATGCTGGGCCGAATCAGCCGTGCGTTGCCGCAGTTCATCAGCAGCAGCGATGGTTCGTGATTGGGAACGTCGGCATGCATCGAACGGATCACCGCCAGGTCATCCACGCATCGCGCGACATGGGGAAAGATCTCACTGACGGGAATCCCACTCTGGCCATGTTGGTGAAACTTGTAAGGCGACGGAAACGCCGCGCCCGTCTTGCGCTCGGTCGCGAGATTCCCCCCCGGAAGTTCTTGCCCCGCGTATTTTGTGAGTGCCGGCTTGGGGTCAAACGTGTCGACGTGAGAAGGCCCGCCATTCATAAATAGATGAATGACACGACGGGCTTTCGGCGTGAAGTGGGGAGCGCGCGGAGCCAATGGATTCGCGCCCTCGACCGCAGCCGCTGGTGCGTCCAGCAACGAACCCAGAGCCAAAGCGCCAAGACCTAACCCGCTGCGTTGCAGCAGCTCGCGTCGGGAAATTGGGAAACGAGTCGTGGGCATCGATTCAGTCCAAAAAGAGGAACTCGTTGGACAAGAGCAGGACCTGGGCCAGTTGGGACCAGGGCGTGGATTCGGGAATTTCTTGAGTCGGTGACTCGCCAATGAACTGCGAGCTCAGCTCGAATTCCTCCGACGTCGGGTCGCGTCCCAGGATCTGGCGGTACAAGGCGGTGATCCGCGGCGCGGTGTCCGGTGCGGCCTCCGCGAGTGCTCGGACCGCGGCCGCTTGAGATTGATCCAGCAGGAAGGGACTGTTCATCAAGAACAAGGCCTGTTGCGGCACCGTGGTTTCAAACCTCTTCGGGGAGTGTGTGTCGGGGTTGGCGACATCAAAGACGCGGAACAAGCCGGGGAGATTTTGTCGATCAAGGAACGCATAGAGCGTCCGCCGTCTCGAATACGTTTCGCCGGTGATCGGTGCCGATGGACCGCCGACCGACTCGGCTTGCAGTTGGCCACTGGCCGCCAGAACCGCATCGCGTAGGGCCTCAAAATCGAGCCGTCGCCGATTCATTCGCCAATAGGTCCGATTCTCCGGATCGATCGCGATGGCCGCCTGTTTCTCGCACGATCCTTGTTGGTACGTCGACGACGTCACGATTTCGCGGACTAGCCACTTCACCGACCAATCGTTTCGAATGAATTCAATCGCCAAATGATCTAATACGGGCAAAAGCAGAGGTGGGTCGCTTCGCGTGCCAAAGTCACTCGGTGTGTCCACGAGGTAGCTGCCGAGGAGAATTCCCCAAACACGATTTACGAAGACGCGGGCCGTGAGTGGATTGTCCTCGCTCGCAATCGCTTCAGCCATTTCGCGACGACCACTTCCGTCATGAAATGGCTGCCGATTTGGACCGGACAGCAGCTCCAGGAACTGCCGCGGCACCTCCGGACCTCGGTTTTGCGGGTTGCCACGCAAGAACACGTGCGCGTTGCGAGGTTCCGCGCGATCGACTAACCGCAGGGCAGTCGGTTCTCCCCCCGGCTCATCACTGCTGGCGAAGACCCCATAGAGAGAGTAGTAATCGGCCATCGGGATCGGGTCGTATTTATGGTCGTGGCACCGTGCACAGGTCACTGTCAGTGCCATCAGGCCGCGCGTCACCACGTCAATTCGATCGTCGATGATGTCGTGACGATTGTTCAGAAATCTCCGTCCCAGCGTCAAGTAGCCCATTGCCACCAACTCTTCGGGACGATCTTGGGCGATCGAGTCAGCGGCCAACTGATACCGCAAAAACTCGTCGTAGGGCAGATCCTCGTTCAAGGCGCGAATGACCCAGTCACGGTAACGATAGGCCTCGGGATAATTACGATCTTCCTGGAAGACGTATCCCTTCGTGTCGGCAAAGCGGGAGACATCCAACCAATGCCGAGCCCAACGCTCCCCAAATCGGGGTGAGGCGAGTAACTGGTCGATCAGTTGCGTGAATGCGCTCGACGCGGGATTCGCGACAAACGCCTCGGTTTCGGCGTAGCTCGGGGGAATCCCCCACAGATCGAAGTACGCCCGGCGAATCAGAGTTCGACGGTTGGCCGAAGGCGAAGGTTCAAGTCCTACTTGACGCTGAGCATCACGAACATAGCGATCCAGACCGTTTCTCGACCACATTTCGGGATCCGGTCCAGGGGGCACGATCGTCGGTGCACGAAATGCCCAGTGATCCTCCGCAAGCGAAGTCGACGGAGTGTCCTTCGATGGGGAGCTTGAAGCGTCGTCGGTGCGTGGGTCGGCCGCTCCGTCGCGGATCCATTGAGCGAAATCCTGAACGACCGCATCGGGAAGCTTCCGTTCCGGGGGCATCGGCGACGCATCGTCTTCATACCGGATCGCCTTCAGCAACAGGCTGCCATCCGGATCCTGTGGCTGAATTGCCGGTCCCGAATCGCCTCCTTGCGCCCAGCCCGAACGAAGGTCGAGTCGCAAGCCGGCTTGCGGCTCCTCGGCCTCGGCCGAATGACACGCATAGCAGTGCTCCACCAACACCGGGCGAATTCGCGACTCAAAGAAATCGAGCTGTTCGTTTGTTGGTTCTGATGTTGCAGCAGGCAACCACATCACATGGCACAGAACGTACAGCACTGCGCGACGGAAGCAGCGGATTGACATGCATCGAACCCCGATAGAGACCGCGTGGCTACGGACGAACGGATCGTGAAGTTACCCCCTTCCTACGCCGCCTCGAGCCTGCGGTCAATACCCAGCGATCAGCTCGTGCGTGGTCCCTAAGAGACCTACGAGAATTGCACTTCACCGACTATAAAGAACGCGAGGAGGAGATCATTCGAATGTTTGATTCGCAGCAACAGCGAAAAATCATGAGCCGGTTCGCGACCGGAGTCACGGTGGCCAGCACGGTAGCCGATGGAGAAACCTGGGGAATGACCGCCAACGCCGTGGCATCTTTATCGCTTGATCCACCCCTCGTCTTACTGGCTGTTGTCCGCGGAACGCCTTCACACCAGATGTTCATTCGTGGGCAGTGCTTCGCGCTAAATATTCTCGACGAGGATCAACAGCACCTGTCGATCCGCTTTTCGTCGCCCGGGCCGAAGGATTTCTCTGAGTTGGAGACGAAGACCGCCGTCACGGGTGCGCCGATTCTGATCGACGCACTCGGTTGGGTCGACTGCCAGATTGTGGAGTCGCTCCCGGGAGGAGATCACGACCTGTTCATTGGAAAGATCCTCGACGGCGGCTATCGCGACGGAAAGCCGTTGATTTATTACGGCAGCGGGTACGCGAAGCTCAGCGACTAGCGCGACTCATGATTGGTCTTCCGCTCAAAACGGACATTGCCGACCGTCAAGTCGATCGGTCCCGATGGCTCGATCACGAAGAATTTGAAGCCTTGGATGTGATCCAAGTCGATCTCCCGAGTTCTCGGCCCCTGACGGATGTCCTCGATCGGAATGCGCAATTGCTGATAGCCACGAGTCAACGCGAATTCGCGATGGAATCGGTCGTAATATTCATCGTTGTGCTGCACATCATGCACGCGCATGATCAAGGTCAATTGCTCAGGTGATGACAGGAGCACATCCATCACGAATTCGGCATCGGCAGGCCACCGCGGATACGGTTCACTCATCCCCCATCCTGCAAATCGTTCGCCGACGCCGATCTGCACCTGGGCGACGTTCGTACCCGCACTGGCGGGCCATGCCGGAGGTGAACCGGTGGGTTGGATTCGGACCGTATCGTCAAACTTGAGGAAACGCCGTGTCCAATGCGCACGAAAATCGACCAGCAGGGGAGCCGCGCGATTTCGATCACGATAGTCCATCAGGCAGTTTGTCAGAGGAACAGCACCAAGCGTGATGGTTCCCAGAAGCAGCAGGGCAGCCAGCCAGCGAAATGGGGGCGCGTTCCGGTCACGATGTCGGATCCATCCGACCAGGTACAACAAGCAGCTCGCGGCGATGGCACCCAGCGAGTCTTGCAGAAGATCTTCTCGGCTGGCCGAACGGCTGGGGATCCACATCTGCACAGCTTCCAGCGCACCCCCAATCCCGATCGCGCCGAACAGACCGATCAGCAGGGCCAGCCACTTCGAGCGATTCTGTAGGACCGGTAGGCAGGCTGCGACCAGAGCGATCAAGAGGGCCAGCATGCCAAAAACGAGGAAGTGTCCGGCCGAGTTGATGGCATCCATCAACTGCGTTGCGCCGAACGGCGGCATCGTCCCTAAAGCAGCGATCGCCAGCAGACAGAGAATCAGGCTTGCCACGATGAATACGGTGGACAACCGAACCGTGCGAGGCGGTGTGGTCATTTATCGGATCACCC
>CAZFWV010000011.1:0-51512 GCA_964522605.1 uncultured Pirellulaceae bacterium | reverse complement strand
CATCCAAAGCGGCGATGGCTCGCCGCACTCCATGGCGCCTCCGCGGTCTCTGCGTTGAAAATGAAAAGCGCAAAGACCGCAGAGGCGCCGAGGGCCGCAGAGCCCGATGTGAAAGTTTCCGGGAGTTTGTCCGGGAAGAGGATTCGTAATCATCTAGGACTCTTTTGCATCGCTCGAGGAGGTTCCTTGAATCGCAGTTCCTTCACCGCGTCGCAGGAGCAACAGACGATTGGTTGCGCCGCCAGGGAAGCTCTCTTCCGATCCGTCGGGCCAAATTACGTTGACGGAATCGAATTGCGTCGCGCTTCCCAAACCGAAGTGAGCGCGCGGATCATTCGACGACAAGAAACTGTACCCGGGATTGATCACGCGCAGCCATGTCCGCGATCCTACCGTCACCCGAACTTCCGCTCCGTATGCGTCACGATAGAGCGTCGGGTCGAGCGCACGAATCGTGAGCCAGTTTCCTTTGTTTTCTGCCACATTTCGAAACAGACGTGCCGACTCCGCCGTGCAGTTGACGACAACATCCAAACGGCCATCATTATCCAAGTCGCCACAGGCCAGCCCGCGGGAGACCGCGGCCACCGCACTGAAGTCCGAGTTCTCGTAGCTCGCGTCCCGAAAAACACCGCTCCCGTCATTCAACAGCAGCTGATCTCGCTGGACATAAGGATGCCAGAACTTGTCGAGCTCGGCGGAGACAGGGGGAATCGGGCCTCGCGTCTGCAGAATATCACCGTTGGCCAGGAGCAGATCCAGGTCTCCGTCATTATCCAGATCTGCGAAGGTCGTGCCAAACGCCGTTCCCCGCCAGCCGATTCCCAGGATTCCCGCCGTGGCGGTACAGTCAACGAATACTCCGGGGAACTCCTGCCGCCATAACGTATGCGTTTCGAAATTACGGTGGGCGATGAACACATCCGAGTCTCCATCTCCCTCGATATCTCCCACCGCGATTCCCATGTCTGATTCTGCCTCACCCATGCCGTTGTAGGCCAAGCCGCGCTGGGGAGCCTCGTCAATAAAGGTCCCGTCTTGCTGGTTGATCCATAGATGGTTCGGGCGCGCATCATTCGCCACGAGAATGTCGGGCCATCGATCGCCATTAAAATCGCCGCAGTACACTCCGAGCCCCGTGCCCAGTTGATTCGCTAGTCCCGATCGCAGCGTGACATCCTCGAATCGAACCGACGCCTTCGATTCCTTCTCGTTATTGCTAGACTGAGTCCCCAGGTTACGAAACAGTCGAGCGACTAACGGACCAAACGCGCGAGGACCACAGAAATCGAGTCGACCACCAGCGTCGCTACATCGGCGCGCCGGATCGTAGTCGACGTAATTCACCACAACCAAGTCAAGCCACCCATCACGGTCGTAATCAAAAAAACTCGCCGACGTCGCCCAGGATGGATTATCGAGTCCCGATGATCCCGTGGCATCAACAAACTTCGGCTGCGCCCCCTCACTTTCGTTCAGATACAGACGGATCTGTGCATAGTCCGTCACGACGACGTCAACTCTTCCGTCATTATTCACGTCTCCAACCGCCGCTCCCATCCCATAGCCATCAACATCCAGCCCCGATCCATCACTGACATTGACAAAAGAGCCATCGGAATCCTGTCGAAAGAGTTGATTCTTAGCGCCCGAGCCAGGACCTGCGTCTTGAATCAAGTAGATGTCCAGTCGGCCGTCATCGTCATAATCAAGAAGTGCAACGCCAGACCCGATACTGAGCGGCATGAAGAACGGGTCGCGATGTTCAGCTCGGTGCCGAAAACGCAATCGCGATTCCGCTGTGATATCGGCCAGGATTGAGTTTCCGTGAAACGGTGAGGTCTCCGTCTTTGGACCTTCCGTCCGTGTTGGCGCAATGGACGCTTCGGGCGCGCGATCGCAACCGATTAGAATCGCGGTGGCGAAAGCGATGAGCGCAAAGGACAATCGGTGCCGATTTCCGTTCGACCGTACTACAGACACATGGTGGCAGGGCCGCGCCCCAACGGAGTGCTTCCGCACCCGGGTGAGGGTCGCTTCCGTTGGTCGCTCGATTTCTTGCCGAGAGAACAACATGTTCACCGTTCGCAGTACAGCGACGGTCGTCCAATTGTCCAGAGACTGAATCATCGGCATGAGTCGGTGGCTAAGAGGGCTTAACAGAGGAGTCTATTATGTAAGAAAAAAACGGTTTTTCGCAATGAGTCGGTTGTATTTACGGTGAGCTTTCTTACCATGGGGCCTCAGGTAGTTGCCGTTTCCTAGGGAAGTTGGGGTCCGTCTAACGATCCGAATCAATCAAGTGACAGACCGCACGCAAGTGCGAAGCTGCGGAATGTGATGGGAAGGAGAGCACAGTCTTTTGGCTTCGAGTTTCAGTAGGGAAGCTGCCAGATTGTGCTCTTTGTTTTTTTATTGTGTATCAGCTTTGGTTTTCTTCAATTCGTTGTGAGTCTACTTTGTTGAGGCTTGTCTTAGTATCGCAGGAGTGTGCAGCTATGGGACGACGAGTCGTTGTTTTGTTGGCTCTGGGGATCCTGGCTTTGCCCTCGTGGGCACAAGCGCAGATTTCCGAGAGTTTCACCGCGGAGTTTTTTCCAAACACCATTGTGCCCGGCTATGTGTCGATGGTGTTGACCGACCACGAGGGGACGGTGATCACGCCGTTCACGGACCTCGAAGTGCCCGGCCTGACCAGTTACACGGGGCGACCCAAGTACGACGCCCGAACGGGCGGTGCTGCGGCTGATCAGGATGTAGGGAATATCTCCTTTACGTACACGAACGGTGGAGGCTCGACGACAGTCGACTATCCGATCGAACCGATTGGGACCGCGCCGGGGCCCCAGGTGTTCACGAATACGACGGCGCCCTCGCTGACGGGTGACGGCTTTATTCGTGTTGGATACAACGACGTTACGAGTACGACGAACAATGTCGCTTGGGACACGGCGTACACGGACGCCTGGGACAGCGTAAAAATGGACTTTTCCGTCCGCTTCAATGAAGGCGGTGCTGCCAATGACAATGCCGATGGGTTTGGGTTTTCCTATGCCAACACCGCCCAGCACGGCGACTCTGGTGCCTTTTATTCGAACGGCGAAGAACCAACGGCCAGCGGACTCGGTGTTGGTTTTGACATTTGGGACAACGGTGGTGAAGGCGGAAACTCCGTTTCAGTCCATGTGAGTGGATCGCTGATCCAAAGTGTGGACATTACGGGGGCAAGTGCCAGTCGGGAAGCGTTTCTCGAAAGCGGCCAGCCAATCGATGTTCAACTTTCCGTGACCCCGGGTGGCGGATCTCATCCGACTCCCGTTGCGCAACCGACGTCGGTGTTCAATACTTCGGTGACCCGAAGTCAAGCGCAGTTGGGTCAGATTCCGTTCCGCGATGATTACGCCACGGCAGCGGGCGTGCTCGACGGCTACTGGCGATTGGCGGCCGAGATTAATGACCAAGGGAACTACCTGACATTTGACTCGGTCAGTGAGGAAGCTGGTTCGCGACCTGGATTCGGG
This sequence comes from uncultured Pirellulaceae bacterium, assembly GCA_964522605.1. Classification (GTDB taxonomy): domain Bacteria; phylum Planctomycetota; class Planctomycetia; order Pirellulales; family Pirellulaceae; genus CAVZLD01. Next base: position 47,991 of record CAZFWV010000011.1, on the reverse strand, counting down.
GCCCGCACAGGCGGCGCCAATCATTCGGTCGACCTGGACAATATCAATATCGATTACGACTACGGGAAGGTCGATGCGACATTTGACTTCCGGCTCGCCAAGCCGGTGGGTACCCCGGCGGACGGATTGGCGTTTGTTCTTGCCTCGACCGATCTGTTCGGTGACAGCGGTGTCGTGGATCGTCTGACAGACGGTGAGGGCGCTGGCTGGGAGGTTGCCGAGGATCCTTTGCTTGCGGGGTCGTTAGGATTCTCCTTTAAGACCTACCAGAACCAGGAACTGCGCGTTCGCTTTGACGGCGGACAAGTGGCGACGATTCCCGTCACGGAGCTGGGCGACATTGATTTCGTCGACGAAGCCTGGCACAGAGTGAATCTGTCGGTGATGGACGTCGGGCCCGATGCAGATGTGACCATCACGTATGACGGTGCGGTGCTCTACACCGGGCGCGTCGCGGGTGCCGCCGGTCTGGGCCTTGTGCCCGAGCCGTCGAGCTTGACGCTGCTGGCCATGGCCCTATTGGGTGTCGTTGGCCTTGCGAGGCGAAAGCGCTGAGTGGAAATCAGTCGGGGTTGGCAAGCCGGGCTGTAGCAGTCCGGCGCCTTCCAGATCCCGATTGTGAAATTTGAAATCTGAAGGGCCGAGTCGGAGCATCAATCTCCGGCTCGGCTTTTTTCGTTTGTGCGGTCAGTCCCACCCGTACGTTGGGCAGTGGAAATTGGTAGTGCGGGAATGTATGCTGAGGGCAACCGCCACCGGGCGGTTCCCGCCAGTGCCCCGCCGCGTTTGTTTCGCATTCGAGGCTTTGACGAGCGATCCGCTGACACGTATTTTCCTGCCCCGTTGGACCTGCAGCCTCGCAGCGTTTCCCGATTCGGTCCGTTGGCACGGGTGCGGTGAAGATCCGTTGGCGTTCCCCGTGTCTACAATCCGAACTCGGCCGCCGCAGTCTCAGGAGAAATTCGTATGTCTCGATCAGAACGGCAGATACCTCGACGTCGATTTCTGAAGTCGGCCATTCAGGCAAGTGCTGTATTCATGGCTCCACAGATCGTTCCGTCATCCGTTCTTGGAAGAGACGGATCTGTCCCGCCAAGTGAACGGATCGTGCTGGGGGGCATCGGGATTGGCAATCGGGGCACCTACGATCTGGGGTGCTTCTTCGAGCAACCCGATGTTGAATTCGTCGCGGTTTGCGATGTCAAAGCGGCGCGACGCGAGATGATCAAGAAGATGACCGACACGAAGTACGGTAATCAGAACTGCGCGACCTATCGAGACTTTCGCGAGCTGTTGGACAGGTCGGACATTGATGCGGTATTGATCGCGACGGGACCCAACTGGCATGCAACGGCCTCCGTTCTCGCCGCGCAGGCGGGCAAAGACATCTATTGCGAAAAACCGTGCACGAAGAACATCAGCCAGAGTCTGATTCTCGCGGATACAATCCGGCGAACGGGACGCGTGTTTCAGGCCGGCACCCAGCGGCGAAACCTGCCTCACTTTGCCTTCGCCTGTGAGCTGGCACGCACGGGAAAACTCGGCAAATTGCAGACGGTCTACGCCCATCCGGCTGGGATGAGTGCCAAGATGAGCGGTTGGCTTCCCGCCGAACCGGAACCGCCACGCGAGCGGGTGGATTGGGATCTTTATTTGGGTCCGGCTGCTTGGCGACCGTTCAACGAAGCACTGCTGGATGGTTTTAATTTTGAAAAGGGCGGCGGGCTCGTTGGCGGGGGGGTTTTGGAATGGGGATCTCACTGCGTGGATTTGTGTCAGTGGGCGAACAATGCGGACGATACGGCTCCCGTCGAATACAACCCGCCGGAGAATGGCCGGATTGTCGCCCGGTATGAAAACGGCGTTCAGCTGATTCTTCGAGAAGACGGCTGGTTGCCGTTAGGGTCTTGCCCCGTTCGTTTTGAAGGCGACGAGGGATGGGTCGAGACCGGGGATAGTGGCAAACTGGTTTTGAGTTCCCCCGCATTGCTTGCGGGAAGAAAGGTCGAAGAAATCGGCGGCTATCCGGCGACGTTCCACGTGCGAGATTTTCTCGATTGCGTCAAGTCGCGGGCCAAGCCACTGGCGAACGCCGATGTGGCTTGCTTCTCGCACATTGCCTGTCATGGAGCGAATATCGCGATCTATCTCGACCGCAAGCTGCAATATGACCCATCGACGCAGCAGTTCGTCGGGGATGAACAGGCCAATCGTCTGCGTTCCGAAGCGTTACGTGAACCGTGGAGGATTTGACGCGAGCGTCTTGGCTCCATTTGACCGTCGCATAGGACTTAATCATCCAATCACCAGATCAGGACGAAATATCATGTTCCGAAACTCTCGCATGGCGGTTCTTCTAGCTCTGACGGGGCTGCTCGTCTCGGGACGTTTCCAAGCGGTTGACGCCGCCGACCTCCCGGAACGTCCATTAATCGACATTCTGCAATCCGACGCATCCCCGGCCGATAAGGCGATTACCTGTAAGCGGTTAGCGGTTTATGGCACGGCGGAGGCCGTTCCGGCCCTGGCACCGCTGCTGGCAGATCCTGAACTCGCCTCCTGGGCCCGGATCGCCTTGGAAGCGATTCCCGATCCGGCAGCGGATCAGGCGTTACGCGAAGCGATGAATGCGGTCGAGGGGCGCCTGTTGGTGGGCGTGATCAATTCGATCGGAGTGCGCCGCGACCAGGATGCGGTGGCGGGCTTGATCGAGAAGCTGGGCGCCGATGATTCGGCGGTTGCGTCGGCCGCTGCGGTCGCTTTGGGACAGATCCACGACGCGACCGCGACGCAGCGACTGCAGCAGGCGCTTGGCGAGGCGCCCCAGCCTGTGCGATCCGCGGTTGCCGAAGGCTGTATTCTGTGCGCCGAGGCGCTGCTCGCCGAAGGTAAGAACGCCGAAGCGCTGGCTCTTTACGATGCGGTCCGAACGGCCGATGTGCCTCAACAACGAGTGCTCGAGGCGACCCGCGGTGCAATCCTCGCGCAGGGAGCAGCGGGAATTCCCTTGCTGGTTGAACAACTCCAGTCGAACGATCGGCGGCTCTTCTGGATGGGACTTTCCATCGCACGGGAACTGCCCGGCGAAGAATGTACTGCGGCACTGGTGACCGAAATTGAACGGGCCCCGCCGGAGCGGCAGGCAGTGCTGGTCCAGGTTCTTGCCGATCGAGGCGATGCGTCGGTTCTGCCGCGCGTCTTGGAGCTGGCACGTGCGGGCTCACCCGGCACACGTGTCGCGGCACTGAGCGTTGTGCAACGGTTGGGCGACGCGACCTGTGTTCCCACGCTGCTCGAAATCGCAGCCGAGGACAATGAACAAACGGCACAGGCGGCGAAAGCAACTCTGGAATCACTTTCCGGTGACGAAGTTGATCGTGCCTTACTCGAACGGTTGGAACAAGCTCAAGGGCCCGTTCGTCGGGCATTGATCGAGCTGATTGGTCTGCGAAGGATTCCCGCGATTGCCGCATTGCGCAAGGCGGTCGAGGATTCCGACTCGCAGATTCGCGCGGCAGCCCTCGCCGCACTGGGCGAGACGGTGGACCTGGACGACCTGGACGTCCTCTTGACTCGCGTCGTCTCTCCCCAGAATTCAGCAGATACGCCCGTGGCCGAAAAGGCACTGCAGGCAGCTTGTGTTCGCATGCCCGACCGAGAGACCTGCGCCAAGTCGCTTGCCTCGGCCATGTCGAAAGCTCCCCTGAGTTCCCAGCAGACACTCTTGCGAATTCTTAGCACGATGGGAGGAGCGACGGCACTTCAGGCTATGGACGATGCGGCTTCTAGCTCGCAGCCAGAATTGCAGGATACCGCCAGCCGACTGCTCGGCGAGTGGATGTCGGTTGACGCAGCGCCGGTCCTGTTGAAGATGGCCAAGTCGAGCGACGATGGGCGATATCAGGTGCGCGCGATCCGCGGCTACATCCGTCTGGCTCGGCAATTTTCCATGCCGGAGGAAGATCGTGCCCAGATGTGTCGAACTGCTCTGGACGTTGCGGAGCGGGAAGCAGACAAGAAACTCGTGTTAGAAGTGCTCCAGCGATATCCGAGTGTGGATATGTTGCGGCTGGCCGTCGAAGCCGCGAAAGATCCCGACTTGAAAACGGACGCGGGCGCGACTGCACTCGCGATCGCGCAGCAGATTGGCGGCTCGGCAGATGCCCAACAGTTACTTGCGCAAATCGGTCAGCAGCCGGTCAAGATCACAATTAAGAAGGCAGAGTACGGCGCCGGAGGGCAATGGAAAGACGTTACGCAGACATTGCAGCAACAAGTTCGAACCCTGCCGCTGATCGTCTTGCCGTCATCGAGCTACAACGCGGCCTTCGGCGGAGATCCCGCTCCGGGAGTCGTGAAGCAGTTGAAGGTCGACTATGAAATGGATGGCAAGTCCGGTCAGGCAACGTTTCGAGAAAACGACGCCATCATCCTGACGAAACCGTAGTGGAACGGAAAAGCAACGAGGGCCGTAGATCGAGGAGGAACCACGGATTTCACGGAGCATACGGATGTACGCGGATTGATCAGTACCGATCCGTTACTTCCGTAGAATCCGTGGTTTCCTTCCCGCATTTCCTGGTTGCCCGTCCGCCGATCTGGCGTCTGGATCAATAGTGATCGTAGACGCTGACGTCGAGCACGACAAAATCAGCGGTTCCAGGCTTACCGACGTAGAGCTTCACGTATTTGGCGTTGCCTTCAAAATTGCCGATGTAGCGGACAACAAACATCGGGACAGTCTGAATTTCCGTCTCCGGCTTCGAAGTGACCGGCTTCAAAATCGCCCGGACCGTGTTTTGGCTGAGGCGACGAAATTCCTCGTCAGGGACTTCGTGCTGGTGAACGGACTTGCCATCCGAATCTTCGACACGAAGCACCTGGCAGAAGTAAGGCGTGCTCAAGCCCTGCGCCCAATTCTGCTCGATGGTGAAGATGTCGCGATTCCAGGTTTCCCAACCGGATTCGTCTGCCAGTTTCCCCGTCGCATCGAGAACTTCGAAAGGGCCTGCGTCATAACCGCGTCGATTCGAGTTTTCGTACGTCTCAATCTGTTTGACGACGTCCTTACTGGGATCGAACGAAAGCATCTTTAACCGAAAGTAATTCCGCTTTGAGGCAGGCCGATCTTCGGGGGCAATCACCCATTCTTGCTGGGCCTCGACCAACTGCTGCTGCAAAGGCGAAAGGGGAAACGGCTTTTCAGGGTCCTGCGCGAGCGCTGTAACGGCGAACCCGAACGTGAGCAAGAGCAAGGACCAGCAGGAAAGCAAGAGCGACATGGGATTCTTCCCGAAAGGATGGATAGCATGGGTCAGGGTGACGAACCGTGATCAGACATCCGGTCAGGCAACCTCCGGTTGGGGAACGACGTAAGGCGCGCGGTAGTCGCGCGTGAGCATGGCATTCGCCTCTTCGTTGTCGATAAACCGTTCAGCCTGCGGATCGAACTTCAAAAGGGGGCCGATGGCGAAAGGCGTTCGGGACAGGTCCACGCCAAACTTTTCTGTCTTTTCTACAATCCGCTCGAGTGTAGCGACATTGTCATCGAGACTCTTAATTTGTTGAACGATCGACTTCAATTCGTCGACGGAGACCTTATTGTTCTCGCCCAGGTAGTACGAAATATTTCCCAGATGGCTCATCCCTGCAGAGAGATGACCACAGAGCGCGTCGGAATTCAGCAGCGACGGATCATTTGCCTGAACAGCATCCAGGAAGTTGCCAAAATGATTGCCATCTCCCTTGAATTCCTTCACCTTGTTGCCGTCCAAATCGAATGCGGCTGAGTAGCCGTAACTGGATTGCACGACATAGCCGTCAGAGCCGTAAGAAATCACACCCACTTTGGCTCCAAGTACATCGGGCGTGTCGAGTCCGTAAGTTTCGAATACGATGCATTGATCGCCGTAGTCGAAGATCGTGGTCTCAATATTCCCCGTGTCGCCCGCATCGACGAAATCGGGATTCCGAGTTTCGACATCGTATCCGAGCCGTCCGCCCCAGGTGATCACGGAATCAGGCAGTCGTTCAATTCCGAGATGCCAGCGTGCGATGTCTGTCTGGTGAGGTCCTTGATTGCCCAAGTCGCCATTGCCATACATCCGCTGCCAATGCCAGTCGTAATGAAAATTCTTGCGAGTTAAAGGTGCAATGGGGGCGGGACCGCTCCAGATATCGTAATCGACGGTCGTTGGCACTTCGTAGGTTCCGCGCGGGCCGATCGACTTACGTCGTCGATAGCAAAGACCTCGGGCAAACTTCACTTCGCCAATACCACCCTCATGGATGAACTTTGCTGCGTTGATGTTCGAGGGATTGGAGCGGCACTGCGTTCCAACCTGGCAACAGAGCTTGTACTTTCGTGCGGCGGCGACAAGTGCACGACCCTCATGGATGTTGTGGGAAATGGGCTTCTCAAGATAACAGTGCTTGCCGGCCTGCATTGCCCAAACGCCACAGAGGGCGTGCCAGTGATTGGACGAGGCATTGCTGACAATGTCGATCGCCGGATCGTCGAAGGCGTGGCGCATGTCCGTGACAAACTTTGGCCGAACACCACCCTGCCTCGCTGCGATCTCCTCGCATTTTGATTCCCGCGTGCTGTCGGGATCGCACAGGTAGCGAATCTCGGTTCGCGGATCTCTCACCCACTCGCTGCAATGACTGCTCCAGCCTCGTCCTCCGATGCCGACGACACAGACCCCGATCTTGTCGTTGGGGCTGACCTGTCCGAGTGCTTGACGAGTGCCTGGATTGACCAGACCCATTCCGGCGGCACCCGCTGCGGTGATGGCGAACATCGAATCTTCGAGGAATCGTCGTCGTGAAATTGCGGTCATCACGTACTCCCATAAAAAATATGGCCGGGCGAGTCGTTCGTTGTCGCATCACGGCAAACAACGGTTACAGGATTGCATTCAGGCGGGGGGATTGAGTTCGTCCATCCTTCGAACATATTCCATCAGGACAGGAACCCGATACTCGGCTTTGTCTCATAAGCCACGGTCAACGTAGGCCGACTTATCTCAAGTCGGCAATTCCGGTATGTGCGCCGACTTGAGACAAGTCGGCCTGCAGTTTGGAGGCAGAGCCTCGTTTTCGGCAGGAACGCCCCTATTCTCCCTGAAATGATAAACCGTACAAGACGTCCCGTCCACGCTTATCAGATCACCAGGACGAAAGATCGGTTTCCGGGTTTTCACATGCCCGTCTTGCGGGTGACTTCCTCCCCGACTGGTGTGTCCGCAACGGTGACCAACGACTCCGTCCATTCGCGCAGCTCCCACCGACCCCACGCCAAGTCGGCCGTCAGCAGATGCTGCCCACCCGGTGCATCCTTGGGAACTTCAATTTGCACGATCATGGATCCCTCTTGCCGCGGCAGAATTCGCAGGGGGCGAGAATCGGTCGCATCGGTACTCCAACCCGGCGGAAGGTGAAGATGCACGCGATATTCTTGTTCGCTGGGGGAGTGATTCATGATGCGCAGGGCTAACTGGAATCGTTCTCCGGGATGTACTTGCCTGGCATACGGATAGAAGCGAGCCCAACCCTCATCGATTCCATAGTTCGGATCGTCCCATGGGAGCAATTCGCGAAGCAGTGAAACACGCTGCTCGAGCGTCTGCCGCATCTGCTGCCTCTGCTCGGCGGAAAAACGAAAGGCGGGCTCCACATGTTGATTGACTAGAAGAGCCTGCGGAGCCACCCGCTCCAAAAGGTCTAGGCAATAAAAATATCCGGTGTCGCGATGCAGGAGGTTTCGATTCAGCAGGCAATAGTCATCGATGCCCGCCGGCGTGAACGAATCACCGATAAAGAACACTTCTTCGGCTCCAGCCTTCTTCACCAGGAGCGCATCATGATAGAGTGTCTGTCCCGGGAAATAGTACAGGGCCATCTCAAATTCCTTCCACCGCCACCGAGCCCCCGATGATGCTTTTCCCGAGATGTGCACGGGATGAGTGGTCAGGCACGGCATGCGATAGGCTGCCGGATTCTGAAGAATATCCTCGTTAAATCGCGAAGCATGTACCGTGGCGCCCGTCCGTGCAGCCAAGGCAGCGACCTGATCGGTGTGGTCGTCGTGATAGTGAGTGACAAAGACATGCTCAATCGAGGAGAGCTTCCCCTCGTTTTGCAGTTCCTGAAGCCGGTCGATGATCCGCTGACTTCCACAATCGACAAGAAAACCGGTTTTGTCTTCCGAGCAGATCAGCCGTGCGTTGTCGATCGCGATGATCCAGTCCGGCAGCTCGGTCACCGTTTCGGCCATCGGCAGCCACGATACGTCCGCGTCAGGCCCGAGAACTCGGACTGCTTTCGTGCGGATGTGTTTGTCTTGGAAGTACCAACGCAGGGCATCGATCGACAAGTAATTCGTATACAATTTCTGGATGCGAGTACTCAATTGATCGATCGCGGAAATCGGATCGTCAATGATTGGGCCACGGCACGGAATGATCACCGACGGCTTCTCTGCGGCGACTTTCCGGAGGCTTTCGAGCAGAATTGCAAGTCGAGCGGCATACCCGTGGTACCCTCCGATGCCCGCTTCAGGAATTGCATCCTGAAGGCTGTAGAGGTCCAGCAGATGTCCGTCGCCGAAGAGCAGGTCGCCCGTAAAGGCGATTCTGCGTCCTTCCAGTTCAACCAGGTACGTGACTGCCCCTCGGGTGTAGCCGGGCGTATCGAGGACACGAATCGGCAGGTCCTGCCACACGAGTGTCTCGCCACCGCGCACCGCCCGGTCAAGGTGAATCGGAGCACCGAGTACCTTCGTCGTCTGTTGTGCGTAGTCGTGGAACCGCTTTTGCTGAAACTCGTGCCAGAATCCTGCCACATTCGAGAAGTTCTCCGCTTCGTCGGCAGGTCCAACGACGGTTGCAGCAGATTCGATCAACGAACGACTCGCCCACAACACATCTCGTCGGTGATGTGTTAACAACACAGTATCGACCGCTGCCGGTTCCGCGCGGGGATCTCCATACACCGCAAGCGTTTTCCCTTGCCGGGTAATCAGCGCACCGTTGATCGGACCCAAAATGATTCGCAGATTGTCCGCCACTTCGCGAGTCGGCAGGGATTCGGCAGCGGGAAGCTGACCGGTCCTCCCTAGCAAGAACGCAACGACCAGACAGCGTGATAAAATGATCTGCGTTCGCATCGAGTTCCCCCGGAACGATTGAGGTTGCGTGATCTGGTCGTGGATCTCTCGAAAGAAACCAAAAGGGTAAGTCGCCCTCCCGAAAAATGGTTTGTGAAATCGCCTCGAGTCACGCCGACCCCAGGTTTCAGCCGCGTCCACAACTTCTCTTTGCTTATTGTGTCAGAACGAAACGCAAGTCGAAAGAGTTCCTTGTTCAATCAGGCCGAGAATAGGAGACTGTCGCGATGATCCGACTACACGGTTTTCTGGTTCTACTTCTCGTCTGCCTGCCGAAGATCGTATCGGCAGCCGACAGCGAAGATCCCAAACCGTCATTCGAACAGTATCTGCGCCGCGCCGCCGTCTCGCGAGATGTAATTGATGGTTTCCTTCAGGGACCCGCTTGGGCCCAATTTGACCCGGAATTGGGTTACATCCTCGGCAACTATCTTCCCGCGGATGGTATGGATCGGAGCGCGACGATCTCGACGGTGCAGCCCAATGGCGCAAGAACTTCCTTCCTCTACTCCAATCGGCCTTGTCGGATCAACACGTACGGTGACAGTTTTACCCAGTGTCACCAAGTCAGTGATGGAGAAACCTGGCAGGAGTACCTGGCGGCGCACCTGGGCGAGCCAGTCCGGAATTTTGGCATGGGAGGCTACGGTGTTTATCAGGCATATCGCCGGCTGATCCGAGAGGAGCAGACGGACCACGGAGCGGAATACGTGATTCTCTACATCTGGGGAGACGATCATCTCCGCAGCCTGTTGCGTTGCCGTCACGCGATCATTTACCGATGGTGGAACCACCAAGCGGGAAGAGCGTTCCACAATAATTTCTGGGCGAATCTGGAAATGGACCTGGAGTCAGGTCGCTTTGTGGAAAAAGAGAATCTGCTTCCCACGCGTGAGTCCTTGTACCAGATGACCGACCCGAATCGAATGGTCGAGTTGCTGAAGGACGATTTGGCTTTGCAGCTCGAGGCCTTCCGTCGCGGGCTGATCCGCGATGTGGACTCGGCGAGAACGAACCGCCTAGCGTCTCTCTTGAAGGTCGATCTGGATTGGAGCCGTGGATCAGAACGACCGGACCAGGTTAGGCAGCTTCTCGACGCATACTCATTGAAGGCCACACAATATATTCTGCAGAGGGCACGATCGTTTACCGAACAGCATCAGAAGAAACTGCTAGTAATTTTGTTCGATCCATACCGGGCGATGCACGAAATCCGCCAGACCGGGACGCGTTACGACCAGCCGATCGTTGATTTTTTGCAACAGGAAGGCATTCGGTACTTTGACATGAATCTTGTGCACCTTGAGGATTTCAAGAAGTACAACCTGTCTTTCGATGAGTACCTCGGACAGTACTTCATCGGTCACTATAATCCGCGCGGCAATCACTTTTTCGCCTTCGCGATCAAAAATTCGGTCGTGGATTGGCTCGACCCGAAGCCCATCACCTATCGCCAAGTCGACCCGCTGTCCATCGATTTTCAGGGGTATTTGCCCAGCGATCCCCAACACCGGATAGAACAAGGGGAGTGAGCGCAGGCGAGAACGCGATTGTCACTCAATCGCTGCGGGATCAAGTACAACGTATTTCACCGATTGTCGGCGGAAAGTGTAGGTAATGTGCACCTTGCCGTCGTGCGTCTGGATTACCGCGGGGTAAGAGTATTCGCCTTCGGATCGTTCGAGGGTGATGACGGGCGTCCACGTCTTGCCGTCGTCAGAAAGGGCAACGTTGAGCATGTTCCGTCCGGCGGGAAAATCTCCGCCACGCAAGGTGTGGTTGTAGACCAAGAGTTGCCTCGCGTCGCGGAGTGTGACGGCATCGGTACCGGCGTCCGGATTCGGCAGATCAGTAGCCGACATCTCGCTCCAGGTCACCCCACCATCGGTGGACCAACTTTGCCCGATCACCTTCTGCTTCGTTCGACAAAGGATCTGCATTTGCCCATCGGGATACGTCAAGATACTGGGCTGGATGGCGCTGAAATCACGCCCATCGTGAATCGGTCCGATGACTTTCCATGTTTTTCCGAGATCGGAAGTAAGTTCGAAATGCACACGCCAGCCGTCATGCTCGGTGCTCGAAGGACAAAGGATCGAGCCATCGGTCAATTCGATCGGTTTGTTCTTCACCGGGCCGATCAAGTGACCAATTGCATCGTGAGATCCCAACTTGGCGGGTTCCCCCCAGCTTTGGCCGTCGTCGTTCGACGTTGTAAGCATCCCCCACCAGCGACTCGGGCTGGGACCAACCTTGTAAAACAGCAACAGTGGACCTGATGAGTGGCGAAAAAGTACGGGATTCCAGCAGGGATAGCGCAGTTGCGGCGATTGCACTCCGTTGACTACTTCGACCGGACGTGACCACTGGCCATCCTGCAGTCGCGAGACCCAGATGCCCACATCGGGAAATCGCTCGCCCGTGCCCCCAAACCAGGCAGCGACGATTCCGGATGGAGTTTCTGCCAGAGTGGAGGCGTGACACTCCGGAGTTGGTTTGTCATCAAGTGGATAGATTAGCTCTCCTTTCAGATAGCCATGAACTCCCACTTGGGCTACAGGGGGAATTGAGTATTCCGCCGCTTCAATCATTTGGCTGCCCACAACTGCGGCTGCCATCATGAACGGAAAAGAACATTTCATGGTTTGGTGTCCTGTTGTCAAAGTGTCACGACCTTGCGAATGATCCGATCTCATAGCCCCTGAGGAATTGCCCAATGTCCGCCGGCACGGTATCGCCTTGATAGAAGCTGCGTTGCTTCGTCGTCGTCAACGACGTCGACAATCTGATCGCCTGCCTTGTCGACCTGTAATGCACGACCCACGCGGCAGGCGATATTGCCCAGGTGGACGAGAGCGACCGTATCGTAAGCGATCGCGATCTCGGCGCGCGGAGGCTGACCGGTTCGGCAGCCGCTGACAAAATCCTCGATGTGGCTTCCCTCGAGCGGATCCGCGTTCGATGGGCTGGCATCCTCCATTCTGCGGTTCCTCTCGTCATAGACTTCCAACTTGCCTCGTTTGCTCACAAACAGGCGTCCCTTCGTTCCGTAGAACTCCGCTCCACTGTCACAGTTGTAGGGGTAGTTCGTCGACCAGATTCGCATCTCAAAAATCAATTGCCGGCGTTGCCCCACGGAACCGTCGCCGGGCCATTCGAAGACACAAGTTGCGGTGTCCGGAAACTGTTGGTCGTCGTCAAAGAAGTACTTTCCACCCAGAGCGACCACGGAGGTGGGAAGGCCGGTTACGCCGAGTCCCCAGCGGGCGTAGTCGATCTCGTGCGTTCCATCGTTCCCGAGGTCACCCGTCCCAAAATTGTGCCACCAGTGCCAATCGTAGTGAAATCGGTTTTTCTGGTAGGGCATGAATTCGGCTGGACCGACCCACGAGTCGTAATCGATGCCCTCCGGCGGATCGCTCGGAGTACCGTGGCCAATACTGCGTCGTTTCTGGATGTTCCAGGCTTTTGCGACAAGAACGTCTCCGATCATCCCGTCGCTCAACATTTGGATTGCGGCCCGGATCAGCGGATTCGAACGATGCTGGGTTCCGTGTTGCACGATCACCCGATTCCGTCGCGCCGCTGCCAACAGCAGTTGGGCTTCGCGAAGATTGTGACTGCACGGTTTTTCGACATACACGTGTTTACCTGCCTCGCATGCCAGAATCGCTGCGGGGGCGTGCCAATGATCGGGAGTGGCAATCACAACGGCATCCACGGATGGGTCGTCAAGCACGCGACGCAGATCCTGGAATGCGTGGGGCGCTCCCAGTTGCTGCTTGGCCGTTTCGCACCGGCCCTCATCCGGATCACAGACGTGCGTGATTCGGGCGACCTTGCGGAAGTCCTCCATGAGACCGCGCCCGCGTCCCCCGCAGCCGATGATTCCCACAGAAAGTGAGTCGTTTGGACTTGCGGCCATGGAAATCGTGGATGGACCAGTTGCGGCAAGACTTAAGGAGATCGCTGTCGTGTGACGAAGGAACTCTCGACGAGTTGATCTTGGCATGGGCATATCCTTTCTTGATGCAGTCGATTCATGATACATTGAGCGGCAGGCTCGGGCGAGCTAGCGCCTGGTCTTGGGAGGCAACATGCAGCGGCCTGGATTGTCTCGGCGACGTCTCTTGCACCTGCTTGCGGGCGGTGGAATTGCCGCTTTTTACGGACCGGCGTGGTCTGAGTCGCCACTTCAACACGCTGAGGAGGCACCTCAGGATTCCGGACGCATTCGACGCGAGAACCAGCGACTCGGCACGCGGGACTGGATCCTGGATAAAGCGGAAGTCGATCCGGCAACGAAGTATCGCTGCCCCTGGATTGAAGGGTTTTGCTCCCATACCAGCATTCGAGCGGGGGAGACGCTCAGCGTCTATGTGAGTACGAATCCGCCCTGCCCTTTCCGGCTGTCGATTTACCGGCTTGGTTATTATCAAGGGCACGGTGCGCGCGAGATGACGGCCTTCGGACCGTTACCGGGTTCGATCCAGCCGGATCCTCCCATCGGCAGGCGGCGAGTGCGCGATTGTCAGTGGGACCCTGCGGTTTCGTTTGTCATTCCGCAAGACTGGGTCAGCGGCGTCTACCTAGGCAAACTGACGGCCGAACGCGAAGGTTGGCAGAGTTACATCGTGTTTATTGTCCGCGATGATCGACGAGCGGATTTTCTGTTTCAGTGTTCCGACACCACGTGGCAGGCATACAATCGTTGGCCCGACCAGTATTCGCTGTATGACGATGGAGAAAACGATTGGTACTGGGGAAACGATGTGGCGGTCAGCTTCAACCGGCCGTACGGCAAATACCGTCAAATCGTGGACGCACCGCTGACGACCGGATCGGGAGAATTTTTCCTGTGGGAGTTCCCCCTTGCCTATTGGCTGGAACGCGAGGGGTACGATGTGACGTATTTGTCGAATCTGGATACGCATGCCGATCCGCGCGGTCTGCTGCGCGCCAAAGGCTTTCTGTCGGTCGGGCACGATGAATACTATACGCTGGAAATGTTCCAGAACCTGCAGCAAGCAGTCAACAAGGGCGTGAACCTTGCCTTCCTGTCTGGGAACACGTGTTGCGGTCGAATCGAGTTGGGATTCGATCAACATGGGGCCCATCGCATCTTCGAGCGAATCGATTTCTTCGGGCCCCGTGATGCCAACCCAATTCGAGGGATGGAACGCCTGCCACACAATAGTCCCAGTTCCGGCGTGCTGGTGGGCGCACGCAATCTGTCTCCCTTTACCGGTGGAGCCGATTGGATCTGCGAGTTGCCCGAACACTGGCTCTTTGCGGGGACGGAGATGCGACGCGGCGATGCGATTCCCGGTTTAGTGGGTTGGGAATGGCACGGAGATCCGGCTCAGATTCCGGGCCTTGAAATCATTGCGACCGGTCCCACTCAATCTGCGCCGGGGATTCTGAACGGAGGAACCTATACGTCGACAATCTATCCGGGGCCCCGTGGCAACTTTGTGTTTAATGCCTCGACCTGTTGGTGGGCTGACGGCTTAGCCGAACCACCGGGCTACATTCGGCCATCGGTTTATACAACGCCTCGCGGCCCCGATCTTCGAGTCCAGCGAATTACGAAAAACGTCCTGCAGCGAATGCGGCAAGCCGAATGGCCGGTACAATAGATGCTTTCCGATCCCCTTGTTCTAGAAGGAATGCGAGATGCGTGGCCAAAGAGTGTTGTTGGTCGTCTTGAGTGCGACCTGGTGCGTGGTGGACTTTCCTCGGACTGCAACCGCAGATGTCGGAGTTGGTGCGAAGCCCTTGCCTGGGGCAACCGTGTTGTTTGACGGTTCGCGCGAAATGCTTGACGAGATCTGGACCTATTGGGAAGGTCCCCGATTCAGTTCGTCGTTGCCGATTAAGTGGCAGATTGTTCGCGACCCGGTTGATGAAGGAACCGTCGTTGTCAGCAACGATCCAGCGGGAGCGGGAGGCAAATATGGCGCAGCCGATTTGGTGACCAAGAAAAAGTACCGCGACTTCCGGTTGCACGTCGAGTTCCTGATTCCGAATCCTGGCGGGAACAGTGGAGTCTATCTGCAGAACCGCTATGAAATTCAAGTTCTGGACGGAGATCGAACCAAGCACGGCATGGGCGCCGTCATTAATGAGACCGATTCCCCCTATGAAGCGTACAACGGAGTTGGCAAGTGGAATGCGTACGACATCACGTTTCGTGCCGCACGATTTCAGAATGGCGAGCGGACCGAAAAGGCAATGCTCACGATGTACTTCAATGGCAAGAAAGTGCACGACAATCAGACGATCAGCCAGGTTTGGGGCGGCCCGAATTCCGGAATCGATGGCGGAAACGATGGGGGAAAGGGGATTACGGATACGCCTGGAGGACTCAAATTGCAGTGCGAAGGCCACGACGTGCTTTATCGCAACATTTGGATCAAGGAACTCGATCTGACAACCCCCGATACCGATTTTGAACCTACCGAGTGAGGAGCCATGGAATGAACGTGAATTTGACGCGTCGCGATGTGCTTGCTTTGGGTGCTGTGGCCGCGACAGGATTATGGGCGAACCAAAACGCCTTCTCTGGCGAACCGAAGCGACGAGCGCTGGTGTGGTCGGAGGGAACGGCACCGAAAGAAGTCTATCCGGACGATATTAACACCGTGGTCGCCGAAGGTCTGAGATCGCTGCCGGGCTGGGAGATTCTGACCGCCTCGCTCGACGATCCCGAACAGGGAGTACCTGCCGATACACTTAACCAGACAGACGTGTTGCTGTGGTGGGGGCACGTCCGACATCGTGATGTCAAGAACGAACTTGTCGATCGCATCGAGGCGCGAGTCAAGGAAGATGGTATGGGGTTCATCGCGCTTCATTCTTCTCACTTCAGCAAGGCGCTGAAACGTTTACTGGGAACACGATGTGGTTTTTCAGAGTACGTCTGTGATGAGAGTTCGGTCGACGTCATTGTGCGTCAGGCAGATCACCCCATTGCGCAGGGCGTGAAAGACTTCTCACTCGACAAGACGGAGCGTTATGGTGAGCCGTTCGAAGTTCCGGAGCCCGAGGCGACGGTCTTCGACGGCGTGTATCATCGGCCGGATGGAACGACCGAGAACTCCCGACAAGGATTGGTCTGGTCTGTCGGCAAGGGGAAGGTGTTTTACTTTCAGCCGGGACACGAGACCTATCCGCACTTTTTCGACGAGAACGTCAGGAAGATCCTTCGCAACGCGGTGCAGTGGATGGCACCCGCCTGACTTGGGTTCGTTGCGCAATATGGAGATCGACGCGGCCGTCGTGAAAAGATGGCCGCGGATGAGCGCGGAATGCGAATCGTTTAACGGCAAGCCGAAGGCGTCGATGACTGTCCCGTACGCGCCGACGCCTTCGGCTTGCCGTTAAACGAGTTGCGTGTACGCGCAGTATGTGGTAACTGGCACGCACGAAATCCGTGCGCCTAGTCCTGAATCTGCACCGAACCCGTATCGAGTTTCTTCCACTGTTTGGTGGCGAGTTTCTTGAGGCCGTCGTTCGTGACGGACCCGTTGTCGCGGAATACGAGCGATTCAAGTCCTGGCATCGCCAGGATCTTGTCGATTGCCGCATCGGTTACACCCGTCGACCGAATCGACAGTTCTTTCAAATTCGGTAGCGTCGCAATCACGTCCAACGTCGCATCGGACATCTGCGCGATCGACCAGATATCGAGGATTTCAAGCGATTTCAGGTTACCCAGGTTCGCGAGACCGCTGTCTGTCACCGAGTTCAATTCGTGCAGGTAAAGCCGCCTCAGAGCCGGAAGATCTGCGAATACCTCCATCGCGCGATCATCAACCTGTGGCAGGTCACGCAGCGTCAGTCGCTCGAGCGGCATTCCTTTCAAGGCAATAACGCCATCGGAGCCGAACCCCTGACAGCGGAAAATTTCGAGCTGTTTCAAGTTGCCCATCTTCGCCAACAGCGGACCAGACTGGCTCGTGATGTTGAAATCCTGCATCAGCAGGGAATTCAGGGTCTGACTCTGTGCCAGGTATTCCATGCCGAAGTCCGAAACAGTCGTGCTGCGGTGTTTGAATGCAGTCAGCTTCGGCAGTTGGCCGACAATTTCGAGCGTCATGTCTCCCGCTTCCATGTTGCCGCGCAGATCCAGAACGCGCAAATCTGTCAGCTTCTTCAGATGGCCTGTCCCCAGGTCGTTGAATCGACACTGGACCAGTTCCAGTTGCTGCAGTTTCGTCAACTCGCAGATGACCTTAAGAATCGAGTTGGTCATGTTCGTGTTGGACGAAAGATCCAGGCTGGTTAGATCCGGAAATGACTTTGCGATCATCTCAACAGTCGGATCGCCGATCACGGAATTGGTGAGGGCAAGCGTCTTCAGGTTCTTCAGTCCCGAAAGGTTGCTTGCCATTTCGTCGTTGAGCGAGCGGAAATTCAGGATTTCCAATCGTTCAAGATCGGTGAGCTTCCCAAAGAGTGCAATATCGTCCGCGGTCAGTGAGGACCCGTCCTGAATTACGATTTCTGTCAGGACGTCTTTCGGTACGAGTGTGTACTTGGCGTTGCTACCGATTCCGTCGAGCAGAGTTCTTGCCGCGGCGACATCGGCAGGCTGGGCCGTTGCGGTTCGACCTGCCGGTTCCGCGGTCGATGCGACTGATTCTTCGGCAGTGTCGGGAGCCGCTCCACTCGGATCCGACTTCGGCGCCGGACATCCCGTTAAGCAGATCAGGCCGAGAATAACTGTCCAGATGGAGAAACGCACGAACGTCAGATTATTCATTGTATTTCCAACTCCCTCACTCGACTTCCCTAATAACAAGATGTGGGGGCACAGCGAGCCGTGCCCCCACATTCATTCCTAGACTGCATAACTTCTTACGAGTGGCCCGAGCCGATGCACACGGCCACTTCAGTCAAGTCGGTAACCTTCCGGGTAGGTGGGTTTCACCAGGTCGGCGACACCGGGCGTCTTGAGCGAATCGAGGTTCGTCACCTTCAGGTTCTGGGCATCCCATTCAATCTTCTCGCCCCATTCTCCCATGGCACCGTTCTCGCCACCCTTTGCGGCGGCCCAGACGGCCAAGTTGCCCAACAGGATGGTCTCGGTCAGCGGACCCGCCCGATCGATGAAATTCGAGTGACAGATCTTGGGATTGCCTTCCGCCAGCGCTCGGAATAGCTCGTACATCTGGTTGACGTCGTTGCCACCTTTATCCTCGGCCTTCTCGAATTCAACTGCAGCTTTCGAGACGCCCTTCAAGTCGTAGCGGCCGCAGTAGTCGTCACTGCTATAGAAGGCGCCCTTCTCGCCGACGATCAACACACCGCTGTCCGAGACATCGTTGATTCCCCAGCGGCTGAAGACCTCCTGCGGCGGTTTGTTGCCGCGTCGATCGTACCACCAGAAAGGAATGGCGGGTCGTTCGGCGGTCTCCGGGAACTGGAACTCGATGATGGAGCTGGCGGGGAAACTGTCGTAGTCGTGCCCGGTGGTTCGAGCAACGACGGAAACCGGATCGCGCAGACCGCAGGAGGCGAACGGGACGGTGACCTGGTGGCATGCCATGTCGCCAAGCGCACCGCTGCCGAAATCCCACCAGCCCCGCCACTGGAAACTGTGATACAGGCCTGGCCAGAACTCGCGTTCGGGAGCGACACCCAACCAGTGTTCCCAGTCCAGCTGTGCCAACGCTCTCTCGATTTCCCGCTTTTTCGCGGCAATCAATCGCTCGGCGTCATCCGGGTTTTCTTGCCTGGCCTGGGCGGTAAATTTTTCCATGGTCATCCGCCGATCCGGACCCTGGGCCCAAATGGGACGGTTCGACCAGACATAGACTTCCTCCAAGGTTCCGAGCACACCGGAGCGGAGTTGTGCGATCGCCTCACGGGAGGAATCGAGCGCCGTGCCCTGATTTCCCATCTGCGTGCAGACTCCCGTCTCTTCTGCGACCTTGGCCAGCAGACGCGCTTCGTAGATCGTCCGCGTCAGCGGCTTCTGCGTGTAGCAGCTGATGCCCATCCGCATCGCATCCAGCGTCGCGGGCGCGTGCATGTGATCGGGCGTGCTGATCGTCGCAATCTGGGCATTCTTGCCGTGCTTCTCCAGCATCTCGCGATAATCGGTGAACTTCTCGGCATCCTTGAATCGTTCCGCGTTGCCCTTATTTTCCAGCGTGTTGCGGTCGACGTCGCAGATGGCAATGATGTTGCCGAACTGGGCCGCGTTGTCCGAATCGCTGCTGCCTTTCCCGCCCACACCGATGCAGACGACGTTGGGTCTCTCATTGGGCGACTGGCTCAATGCTCTGCGACTACCCGCGGCAACAAAGTAACCCGCGCCGATTGCGGAAGCTGTTTTCAGGAACGTACGGCGTGTTGTCTTCGACATGGTCTATTCCTTTGGATTGGTGCAGGTGCTGTCAATGCGGTGTCCGCAGCGGAAAAACGCTTCTGGAGCCGAGACTACAGCAGTGTTCTTGCGTCGCAAACGCCGCAACTTGGACGCAGGCCTGACAGCGATAACTTCACCGCCCATCGACTGCGACGATGGGGGAGAATCAGGTGGGAAAAACAAGCTGGCGGTCAAAAAGACCTGCCTGATTATAGCCGCGGATTCCCTTCGGTTGCAACGGCCGACACCCCATATTCCGGGGGGCCGGCGCGAGGGCATCGCGCGGGCCCTCCCCAGGGAACTCGAGCAGTTTAGAAGTGTTGGTTTTGCAGGCGTTTATGGACAGGATTCGTGGCGAGGTTCGTTTCACCCGCAGCCGCTAGGCGAGGTTCGCTTCTGGATGTAGGACGCGATATTCGTTGCCCTTACTTACTTGTCGGAATCGATGGGTTTGCTGGTTAACAAGCCGATACAGCGCCCGCGATTCCCGACGGCACAGTAATACAGGTAATACGTGTCCTGGCGAGGCTGGTAGACGAGTCCAATTTTGTGCGCGTACTGTCGATCCAGTCCGCCGGGATGGCCGCCTGCCTCGTAGAGCGGCTTTGGGTGCGCCGTCCAGTGCAAGAGGTCGCGTGAGAACGCGATCATGATGTGGGCATGACCGCGCCCCACGCCGAAATAGAACATGGTCCAGTGGTCACCGTCGCGAAATACCTTGGGATCCGACGCGAAGTTCTCGTCGTAACCTCCGGGCCGTACGGGAATAACCGGATTCGCATCGTATCGAGTCCAATGCAGTAAATCGCTCGAGAGGGCAAGGCCCGTCTGCTCGGTGCCTTCCTGCGCCGCGTTGTAGAAATTGTAGAAGCGGCCATCATTCTCCACGAGCCAGGGCTGATAGATACAGCTTTTCTCCCAGGCACCCACATCAGAATCATGAACGGACAGGATGTAGTCGGATTTTGCTCGCCGCCAGGTAAGGCCGTCGTCACTGATTGCCACTCCCTCATAGCCGGGGCGAAGCTCATAACCTCCCTGCCGCGGATAGCAGCCGTAGAGGGTCCAGAATTTCCCATTGTGGCGTTTCAAGACGCGGGGTGCGCGAATGTCATACGACTCGTAGAGGAATGCTCCAATCACGCAGCCACCGTGGTCGAATTCACCTTCGGGGCCAAAGCCCATCGCATGACGGGGCCTCTTCCAGTGAATCAGATCATCACTCTCGACGACAAAGCTGTTGTAGCCCTTCCCATTGAATCCGATGAAACTTAGGAACCAGCGGCCTGGTTGATTGGGAAGCTGGTAGACTGTGGGAACGTCGGTGTTCTTGAAATCCTCAAAACCCTCAATCATGGGTTCTGCGGGGATGATTGGCTCAGGCCAGTAATGCCATCCGCGGTAGGGCGCGGACCATCGATCGAGGGTCGCCTGATCAATGGCGGATTTCACCTGATCACCCGCTCGAATTGGATTGAAGCCTCCCAGCATGCCGCTGGCGACTGAGTATGTTGCCAACTGCAAACATCGTCGACGGTCAAGTTGGTATTGCATCGGTGCGTTACCTTGCTGCGGCTGGAGTGCGTCTTCGCGACGGTCGTTTGCCTTCATCTTCGGGACGGTACTTCGATGGATCAAAACGAGGGTTGGTAATCGGAATTACCGCGTTCGTATCTGCAAGGAACCGTTTCAAATCGGGATAGTCGACAGCGGATTCGTTGGCACGCTATTCTATCAGAAGCGTCGGGGAGTCGCGCCTGCCAAGGAACGGCTCAGAAACAACTTCCTCGCTTAACAGTGCGGGCATCGCCCTGCGGGTAGGGGGAATCCTCCGCGTCCCGCTGGGCACGCGGTGAATCGAAAGGACCGAGATGCCGAAGTGATTTCTGAGTCATCTCCAAGTCCGATTCGGCGGGTCACGGAATTTGATCGTGTGTTGAAGGAGGATTGTCGGATGTCAAATCGCCTGATTGTTGCTTCCGGTTTCGTCTGGTTCCTCTCGGCAGTTGGCAGCGTTCTGGCGGGTGAAAGGTCTCCGTCCACCGACTGGCTCCACGAGGCCCAATTCGGGGTCTTCATGCACTTTTTGCCGGGCGATGAACAATCGGCGGAGAAGGTCCACGCGTTCGATGTTGACGCCCTCGCGCAACAATTGGAAACAATCGGCGCAAAGTACTTCGTTCTGACCTTGGGGCAAAACTCGGGATATTACAATGCGCCGAATCGTACCTACGATCAGATCACGGGTTACCGTGCCGGACAGCGTTGTTCGACACGAGATCTTCCAATGGATTTGTACGAGTCACTGCATCCCCGCGGCATCCGGTTGATGCTGTATCTGCCCTGCCAGGTACCCAACCGCGACGGAAACGCACAGGAAGCCTTTGGCTTGCCCCGGGGGCCGAAGGACCAGCCGATCGATATCGAGTTTGCAGAGAAGTGGGCCGACGTGATCCGTGAATGGTCGGTCCGGTATGGAACCAAAGTCGCGGGTTGGTGGTTCGACGGCGGTTACGAATGGATCGGATTTCAGAACGAGATTGCAGATCTTTACGCAGACGCTGCGCGGAAGGGCAATTCAGAGGCGATTGTCACATTCAATCCGGGCGTCAAACTGATTCGCTGGACGAATGCCGAAGACTACACGGCGGGCGAGCTGAATGACCCTTTCGATGTCTTGCCTGAGAGTCGTTGGCTCGATGGCTCTCAGTGGCATGCGCTCACGTATCTGGGATCGCACTGGGGTGGCCGTGACACGCGGTTTCCGAGCCAGCGTTGGATAGCGTGGGTCGCGGATGTAGCTGCCCGGGGCGGAGCGGTGACTCTGGACGCGGGACCCAACTGGAATCCAGAAGAAGGCAGAATCGGAGTCATCTCGAACGTTCAAATGGCGCAATTGCAGGCGATTCATGACGCTTATTCGCGATTGAATCGGAACGGCTTTGTTCCGGTCGAGAAGGAATTCCATTTCGATACAGGGGTGCTGCGCGGCACCTTGCGGGCGGCGGGCCAGTCGTATGGCCTCAAACCGGTGAAACACATCCCCAGTGGGAACCCGCTGGCGGCATCGGCCGGTTTGTTGAGCCCCTATCGACTGTTGACGCCCGAGTCTCGGTTCGGTCCAGCGGCCTGGGATTGGCCTAGTCGGGCGACGGCACTTTCGGAGGGAGCGGTTCGCGTTGAATGGTCGGCTGACGAAGACCATCCGCTCGACATAACAGGCATCTATCGTCTGTCGGAAGAGAATACCGTGGACTTGGAACTGACGGTCTGTCCGAAGAGAGATCTACAGCAGTTCGAGCTGTTTCTGGCGTCCTATTTCGACGGCTTTCCGCAATCCTTTGCCTTCACACAAGACGATAACGGAACCGTCCAACTGACGGAGGCCAAACAGTCCGACGGTGACTGGCAGATGTTCCCTCGCGATGACAACGCGGCACGGATGATCCAGGATGGACGCTGGCAACATCCTCCTCATCCTGTGAACTGGATGATCCGCGAGCGGATGGCGGCGCCCCTCGTCGTGCGCACAGACGATCGTCGCGGCTTGGCGGCAATCGTAATGGCTCCCGCCACCGACTGTTTCGCCGTCGCAATGCCTTACGGCGAGGAGGCTCACCGATCGTTGTATCTTTCCCTCTTCGGTCGTGACCTGCAGGCGGGTGAGTCGGCGACAGCAAGAGCTCGGATGATCATCGTGACCGATTTTACGGAAGACGTCGCACTCGATGCGTACCGGCGATATGAGC
The DNA here is from genome assembly GCA_964522605.1 of uncultured Pirellulaceae bacterium. Lineage (GTDB taxonomy): Bacteria > Planctomycetota > Planctomycetia > Pirellulales > Pirellulaceae > CAVZLD01. The sequence continues at coordinate 24,695 of CAZFWV010000011.1, read as the reverse complement.
AATCGTCTCGGGATTCAAATCCCAACTGAATGATCGAGGCATCCGGCGCGGCACATGTCTCCTGCTTGCCGCGTCCGGTCCGTTATTCGTTTGACGGCAAGCCGAAGGCGACCGTGTTCTCTTGCGCGCCCGCCGACGCCTGCGGCTTGCCGTTAAACGAGTTGTGGGTGCCCGCCGTAAATTGTGGGCCGCACGGGTCATCTAAGGGATGACTCAAGAACAACTTCGGCAATTGGGTGCCTGGGGTCGAGACGCGAGGAACGAGCGTCGAGCCCCCAGCCGCGTGATCTGGGGGCTCGCTGCGCTCGACCCCAGCCACCCTCGCTGCAAAACAACGAAGTTATTCTTGAGTCATCGCTAAGGCAGATCTGCCCGGACGGTTACCAGCCCCCAACCGGGAATCGTCATTGCGTCACCGGCTTCTTCCAGCGGTTGTTCGCTCGTGTTGCTGATCCAGACGCGGCTTGGTTTCCAGGTTGGCCACGTGAGGCGCGTCGTTTGAGGCTGACTGCTGACGGCCAGCAATCGCACGAGAATCGCTTGGCCATCATCGCTTGGTTTCAGGCCGGTGACGAGCACGTCCTCGGTGTCAAGTCGAAGCATCGATTCGCCACTGGGTGCCGGGCCACGCCCCGGGAAGGCGATGAGCGGTTGACTGGAACCGATTGCAGCTCGTGAAATCTCCGCGTCCGAGCTTCGACCGTGATGCGGCGTGACAATGTATCGGAACATGACGGGGCCTTCTTGATACGCACGATAATTGGTTCCCCAGTGATTGTTCATGGCCCACGAGTAGAGTTGTTGGGTTGGTTCGATGGTTTTCCGCCAGACCTGCGGATTGGTTTGCGAGTTAAGCAAGGTGGCGGTAATGCCACCCACCTGAACGAGCGGCGCATCCAGCGTCACCCAGGTGACTCCCACTTGATCATTCGACGCATCGGCCCATCGACCCACCGTCAGCCAGTTCTTACAGGCGCTGGGAATCTGATCGAACTCTGGCCGAATCACGCCCAACGGAACGTCCATCCGCAACTCCCCTTCGGGCACATTGAACGGGAATGCAAAATTGACACTCTCTTTGCCTTCGTTGGCGTGGTAACTCCTTGCTTCCAGCCTCTTCTTGTCGACGGTATTGATCAGTTCGATGGAATCTCCGCCCGCCGTGATGCGAACTTCGCGCGTCAGTTTGTGACAGCCTGGTGCATCCGATTCCACAAGCAGCGATGCAACGAGAGGTCCCCGATCACGAACCGAAATCTTGGCGGGCCCATTGCCCTGAAGATCCGTGAGGTTATCGCCGATCAGGTAAAGATAATCGTTGACCGCATATCCGCTCTCGGAGTCAACCAGATTGTGATCGAGGTCGGCCATTCGCAACTCGACGATTCCGCCATTTTTTGGATCGAGACGAGCGTAGATCCGATCATTTTGCACTCGATCTTCCTCGGCAGTTGCTCGGGGTCCATCGGGATGAACGCCCCGCCTCTTTATCCAGTACCGACGCCCCGAAAACGGGGGTAGGTCGGTCACGAGGATTGCCAATTCATCGTTGGCAAGTCGTTGAGCAGCCACCGGTCGATTGTCGGCGTCGACAACGAAGTTGCCGCTGGCCGAGAGCTCGTGCGGCAACAGGACCACATCGGTCCGCGTCCAGGAGTTTGTGTTATAGACATCCACCGGAAACGATTCGTCTTGATAACTCTGCGCACTCCGTTCGTCCTGTGGTTCAAATCCTGCTCCACTTTGGGCCGCCGCACTCAATAGTTGCCGCGACTGTCGATTGGCCGTAGTCGCGTACGACTGCTTGATGTTCCACTGATCGGCGGTGAAGGGACTCTCTGGTCTTGAAATACTGCAATGCGCACCCCAAGTATGTTCCGAATACAGCAACACGTTCCGCCAGGCCGTGGCGAATTTCGCAGCCGGATAGTCTTTCGGAGCCAGCATGGCCACCAAGGTCTCGGCCTGCGCCAGCCGTTCGGAGCTGGCACGATTCATCGCCGTTTCCGCCGCGGATGAGCCCGCACCGTCTTCCCAATAGGGAGTCCAATCGCCGCGTACTTCTGGCAATTGGTCGCCGTATTGCCGCTCAAAGGCACGAAACGCAGTGCTCGTCGAAGCGATTTGGAATCGAGGAGATTCATGATTGGCGTTCCAATCCCGGACAAACTCGCAGATGGACGGATCGGGAACCGCGTTATCGCCATGTCCGGCCCAACGCAGGTAGGCAATGTCATATGGATACTTGCGTTCCTGCAGCGCTCCACACAGCTCCGTGACAAACGGCGCAGTCAGCTTGCCAATGATGTGCGACGTCGCGTATCCACGGAAGGGAATCCAGACAAGCACTTTGCTCGTCCCGTCAGGACCGATCCACCAGAACGGTTTGTTCTCCCATTCGACAAGGATGTTTCCGATGCGGTCGAAATAATTCGGCGCTACCGAAAAATAACGGATTCCCGCCTGGTTCATTGCCGTGACTGTGCCCCAGGTATACCCGGGCACGTCGCTGATCATCGCAGAATCGATCGGAACACCGGTTTGCTCGCTGAGCTGCGTTGCATAACGAAATAGTCGTACGAGTTCCTCGGGCCGACAAAGTCCCGTCAGCTCGTTCAAGTACATTCCGTCGATCGCTACTTCGCCGCGTTTCACCGCTTCGATCAGCTGTTCGGAATCCGTCGAAGATAGACGGTTGCGGAACAGATCGACAGCCCACGTGACTTCGACGTTCCAGACAAATCGAGAGCCTTCGGGGTAGTCGGCTGTACGGCGAGCGGCTGCCAGACCTTCGAGCAGGTTGTTCACCTGCTTTTCCTCGATGTCGGTTTGGATGGCGGTGTAACCGATATCAGTATGCGAGTGGGGCAAGAGGAAAACCGTCAATCGACGAGTTTTTGGAAGCACAAGGGTTTGCTTTGCCACCACTTTGTCATCCACCCTGACTTCGGCAGCAAGGGATTGTTCCGTGTCGGCTGCGGGAATCGTATACGTGAAACTGGATTCTCCAAAGGCTAGATCGATGTTGCGCGGATCCAGGCCTTCCACATCCAGTGTCGCTTGCGTGGCTTCGGCGTAAGGATAGGAAACACGGACGGTCCACGATTGGACAGGCCCACTCTCGCTCCGTTCAATAATGGGGAGACTCTGAGCGCTGATCGCAATCTTCCGCGGCTGCTCGTCGACCTGCTCTACGACGAAAAACTCAATCGTCCGCCCGCCGACATTGGGGGACCGGCCGGGAAGCACCGAGCTGACTTGCCATCGGACGTAGCGCGCCGTGACGGGGGCAAAGTTCACAAACGTAGTCGCACCAGGTTTGTCGACGTGCGCAACTTCGATTCTGCCCCGTTCCGTCGCAAAGTCGGGCTGATCGCTGAAGATCAACACCGCCTTGGCAATTGTGTCCGGCGTGCGGCGCTGAATATGCCGAAAGGCGGCAACCGAGAGCGGCCTCCCCAAGTCGAAATCAACAAATGTCTCTGCTCCAAGTCCACGGGACGCATACTCGGCTTGCTGGTCTCGTGGGTTGGTCGAAGGAAGCAAATTCGTTGCTTCGTATCCGCCTCCCGGAAACGCTGTCGCTGCGGATATAATTTGAGCGTCGGTGGCAACGAGCTGTGTGTATTCGGCATTCGCCGTGCAGGCGACAGTCAGTCCCATCGCGACCACGATCGCGATTCGTTGGCAATTTGCGGAAGCAGAACGGTTCACGGTAGTTCCTCGACTTCTTTGGATGGAGCTACGCGGAGACGATTCACGTCATCCACGTTTCTTGAATCTCTTCGAGCGTTCGGCCCTTGGTTTCCGGAACCACGGACGAGACAAAGATCAGTCCCAGGAGGCTAAAGATACCGTAAACCCAGAACGTCTTGGCTGGCCCGATCAAAGGCGAATCATTCAATTTGGGGAAGGTCAGCGCAACGAGAAAACAGCTGCTCCAGATCACAAACGTAGCCACGGACATCGCCCGTCCCCGAATCCTCGTCGGGAAGATCTCGGAACAGAGGATCCAAGGGATCGGTCCCAGTGCCATGGCAAAGGCCGCGATGTAGACGAGAACGGCAAGCAGCAGGGTCTGGCCGCCCTGGCCTGTGTGGAACATCCAGCCGGTGGCGCCGAGCGCGAGGACCTGCACGGCAAGTCCGATGATCAACAGTGGCCGACGTCCGGCTTTGTCTACGAACAGCAAGGCGACAAAAGTAAAGATCACGTTCACAAGTCCGATGATCACCGACGCACCAAAGGCCCCTTTGACGCCGACCCCAGCGGTTGTGAAGATCTTCGTCGAATAGTACATGATGGCGTTGATGCCGCTCAACTGAGAGACTGCCATCAGGACGACGGCAATCAACAGCGGTCGACGTAATCGTGAGCTGAGCAATTCGCTGAACCCGCCCTCTTCTTGCTGGAGCACTTCGTGAACGGCCGCAATCTCACTCTCCGCGTGCTCGGCCCCTCCGACGCCTTCCAGAATCTCGCGCGCCTCGCCGTCACGCCCCGCCTGGATGAGCCAGCGGGGACTTTCCGGAGTGACGAACAGCAATACCAATAGAAGCAAGGCGGGTACGACCTCCGCGGCAAGCATCCAGCGCCAACCTCGTTCAGCATTCCACAGCTCATCACCCAGACCCTGGATTCGTGCGTTGATAAAGAGCGTGAGAAAGATTCCAATTACGATTCCCATCTGGAATAGTGATCCCAGTCGACCACGCTTCTCAGCCGGCGCAAGCTCAGCAATATAAACGGGGCAGATCATCGATGAAGCCCCGATGCCGAGCCCGCTAATCCCTCGAGCCATCAGGAACTGAAGGAATGTCCGCGGAACCGCCGACAAGATGCCGGATACTGCGTAGAGGATGGCGCAGGCAAACAGAACCTTGCGCCGTCCGAAACGATCGCTCAGAAAGCCAGCAAACATCGCCCCCGGAATACACCCGAGAATCGCACTCGCACCGGCCATGCCCTCCTGCTCGGGCGTCAGATGAAAGTGCGCTTTGAGATATTGATTGGCCCCATTAATGACCGCAGTGTCATAGCCGAACAAGAAACCACCCAGTCCGGTAACCAATGTGACCAGAGCCAGAATGCTCGTTCGTCGAGCGTGCGCGTTATTCCCGAGTGTGGCCGCCGCCATAGAGTTTCCTTCCCGTTGACGTCTCGCAGTCAGCTCGCCAAGATGTCCCTAGGTATAACGGAACTTTGGCACTACAGCCAGTAGTCGCCCGCAACTCGGCAACATGTTGAGAAGTCGTTCTTTCGGGAGATCCTTGATGACAGTCCTGGCGTGTGATTTCGGTGGACGGCGCATCAAACTGGGGGTCATTCGCCGCGGGCAAGTTGCGGCCAGTCGCGTGCTGCCTGCGCATGCGGATCAGCCTTTGGCACGAAGGTTACCCGAGGTTTCCCAAAGCCTGCGCGAAATGTGCCGCGATCTGAATCTGCCGATTGAGGAATGTCGCGGCGTGGGAATATCCTATCCGAGCATCATCGACCCGACGACCGGACAGATCCTGGACGAATTTGGAAAATACGGTGTCGTGCGTTCCCGCGACCTGCATGATTGGTCGGACGCAGAGTTCGGGTTGCCGGTCGTGATCGAAAATGACGCACGGATGGCCTTGATTGGAGAGTGGCGGGAGGGAGCCGGACGGGGATGCGACAATGTGGCCATCATGACGCTGGGGACCGGATTGGGTGCGGCCGCCGTAATGCAAGGGAATCCGGTGCGCGGTCGTCATGGACAGGCGGGAATCCTCGGGGGACACTTCACCGTTCAGCTCGGCGGGCGAACATGCGTCTGCGGCAACCAGGGATGTGCCGAGGCAGAAGCATCGACGTCTGTGTTGGATGCGCTCGTTCAACAGACTCCTGAATTTGGCAACAGTCAGCTCGCGAACGAATCCGAACTCTCCTACGAGGCCATCTTTCGCTGCGCCGCGGCGGGTGATTCCTGTGCCCAGAAGATCTCGGACCACAGCCTGAACGTGTGGGGGGCCATGGCCGTGAATTTAATTCATGCGTACGATCCCGAAATCCTGATTCTGGGCGGAGGCATTATGGGAAGCGAGCAGATCGTCCTGCCGGCCATCCTGAATTGGGTCCAAAAGTACGCGCATACGCCCTGGGGATCGGTCCGAATTGTGCCCTCGCAGCTGGGAGATGGTGCCGCCCTCATTGCAGCCGAATGGTTAGTGGCTGAGCAGCTTCGAACGGACAGGTGATGTGAAGTATCGCGATTACGACAAAACGCCCGTTGTTGAACTTCCGGACGCCGGCGACGCATGTGTGTCGGGGTGGGATGCGATTGCCACGCGACTCCGCGCAGCCATTGCGGCACGAAATCCAAGTCGCACCGTCCTTACCGTCGAATGTTACACGGGAATTGATGTCGATCGGGTGCGCACAGAACTTGCACGTCGGATAGAAGCCACTCTCGTGATTGATGCGCGGGAAGCCTACCTGCCATCGGAATCGATCAACGCCCTTGTCTCGCCTTACTTGGGCGGCGACGATCCCGTGTTTGGCTTCTTGAGTCCGTTGTCTCTTCCGCGCTGGTTCGACGAAGCGCGAGTGAACGCGATACGGCGACAAATCTGTGAACTCCACGAAGGTGTGGTCCTGGTCGTCGGCTGTGGAAGCTGGCATCTCTTTCCGGGAGAAATCCTCGTTTATGCTGATCTGTCGCGATGGGAGGGACAGAATCGATTTCGCAGAAACGAAGTCAGCAATCTGGGAATTGAAAACCTTTCCGCGCCGGCCCATTTGCAGTACAAACGCGCTTTCTTCGTCGATTGGCGCGTGTGTGATCGGTGGAAGAAGCAGCTGATCGATCGATGGGATTTCCTGCTGGATACTCACGATGCGCAGACGCCGAAACTGGCGGACGCCGAAGCGGTACGCCAAGGGTTGCGCCACGCGGTGACACGACCGTTTCGTGTCGTCCCCTTCTTTGATCCGGCGCCATGGGGTGGTCAGTGGATGAAGGAGGTGTGCAATCTCGAGCGAGATGTGATCAACTATGGTTGGTGCTTTGATTGTGTTCCCGAGGAGAATAGTCTACTGCTTCAGCTCGGAAACACTCGGATCGAGCTTCCCTCATTGAACGTTGTCTTCTATCAGCCGCGGCACCTTTTGGGGGACGCCGTTCATGCGCGATTCGGTGATGAGTTTCCCATCCGGTTCGACTTTCTCGACACCATGGGAGGTGGAAATCTGTCCTTCCAGGTCCATCCGCTCACCGAATACATCCAGCAGCATTTCGGCATGCACTACACGCAAGACGAAAGCTATTACATCCTGGACGCTGGGGCCAATGCGAGTGTCTATTTGGGATTGAAGGAAGGAATCGATCGCCAGGCCATGCGGCGAGAGCTGGAGGAGGCGCAGATCGGGATGCGGTCGTTTGCGGCGGAGCAGTACGTAAACCGCTGGCCGGCGAAGAAGCACGACCACTTCCTGATCCCGGCCGGAACCTGTCATTGTTCCGGGGCAGAGAGCATGGTGTTGGAGATCAGCGCGACGCCCTACATTTTCACATTCAAGATGTGGGATTGGGGGCGTTTGGGTCTGGATGGTACACCTCGGCCGGTGCACCTGGAACATGGACTGGCCAACGTGCAGTGGGATCGAACAACCGATTGGGTGCAAAGAGAACTCATCAACCGCGTTCGACCAGTTGCTGCCGGCAAACACTGGCGTGAGGAGCAGACCGGTCTACATGAACGCGAATTCATTGAAACACGACGACATTGGTTTTCGGATGTCGTCACCCACGAAACGGGCGGGAGCGTCAATGTGTTGAATCTGGTCGAAGGCGATGAAGCGATCATCGAGAGTCCCGAAGGACGATTCCGCCCATTTCTCGTGCACTACGCCGAGACATTCATCGTGCCCGCGAACGTCGGAACCTACACGATTCGACCTGGCAAGGCGACACCCGACCAGCCGCATGCAACGATTAAGGCGTACGTACGCCATCGAGGCTGATCGTTGGCATCGTGCGCACAAGTCGCACGGAACCAAAAATCTAGAAGAGAAACCGCGGATTGAACGGATAAAGCGGACATCCGCGGATCTGTCTGTGCCAATCTGTCCCTTCCGTCGAATCCGTGGTTGCCTCTCCTCTCTCAGGTCCAACCCGACCGCGATATTCTCGCGCACTTGCCTTGATTCGACTGCCGTGTCATGAACTCCCCGATCAGAACCGTTCTGGATGTCGATCGGGCTTAGCTCGGCGGTTCTCCGCGTCTCTCCGCGGCCACTCTCACTGCATCTGGATCAACGAAGATTCAACCTCGCAGAATCATAGCGACGATTGATTTGTCCATACCACAGTGTTAGATTCACCCCTGACAACGTTTCTTCTTCCTCTTCCGCGGAAGAAACGATTGACTGGACGTTTCTCGCATTCATGATCACTACCAGCTGAAAGTGAGAGTTGCGATGTCTCGATTCATCTTGATTGGAACGGGCTACCTCGGTTGCGTTCTGTCCATCATGATCAACACGCAAGGATGTGCAGCCCAGCCGACCGACAATGTCGCGCCGGAAGGTTTTCGCACGTTGTTCAATGGTAAAGACTTCACGGGATGGAAAGTCCCGCAGGGAGACAATGGACACTGGCGTGTCATTGACGGGGTCATCGACTACGATGCGGAGAGCGAAGCGCCTGGAGACAAGACGCTTTGGCATACCGAAGATCTCAAGGACTTTGTGCTACTCGTCGACTGGCGCATCAAGGAAACGCCGTACATCAATCCGCGAATTCCCTACATACTGCCGGATGGAACCCATGCACGCGACATCAAGGGGGAAGAAATCAAGCTCGCCTTTCCAGATTCCGATAGCGGAGTATTCCTGCGCGGGGCTGGCAAGAATCAAGTGAACATCTGGTGTTGGCCGATTGGTTCTGGTGAATTCTATGGCTATCGTATGGATCAATCGATGCCGCCAGAGGTGCGGGCTGGAGTAACGCCGCGTCATCAGGCGGATCGGCCTGTGGGTCAATGGAATACCTTCGAAATCACGATGCGGGGCGATCGCGTATCCGTGGTCCTGAACGGCGTCTTGGTGATTGATCAGGCGCAATTGCCCGGAATTGCCGAAACCGGACCGATTGCCTTGCAGCACCACGGCGGAAAGCGGAATGGCGAGTGGAACAGTCCGCCGAGTCTGGTGCAGTTCAAGAACATCTTCATTAAGGAATTGAAATAGTCAGGCGAGGTTCGTTTAACCCGCAGCCGTCAGGCGAGGATGATCTTCGGTGCTTTCTTCGATCCTCGCCTGACGGCTGCGGGTTAAACGAAGGGCACTGGAAGGATGTTGTATTTTCATCCGAGCCAGCAACTAAAGAACCGCACGATCTCCAGAGGGAGAGGGGCAATTTGGAATGTGCGCTAAGCGCTCAGATCGCGTTTCCTCCTTCAGTCTTTGTTAGAGGAGTCACCCGATGACGCCACCGGTAAACCGTCGCCACTTCCTTGGTTCTGCGATTGCTTCCAGCGCCTTCACTATTGTGCCGCGTCACGTGCTAGGTGGCGAGGGATTTGTGGCACCGGGTGACAAGATTACCCTGGCCCATATTGGAATGGGGACCCAGGGTTTCAATGAACTCGGTGACCTGTTGTCCGATCCTCAAATCCAGATTGTGGCTGTATGCGATCCAAATCGAGACAGCAATGACTATGTGGAATGGGGCAAGAACAGCGTACGAAATCGAATTCGAACGTATCTTGACAACCCAACTTGGCGCGAGGGACAAGACGGTTGCCCCGGCGGACGGGAGGTCGGAAGAGAGGTCGTGGATACGTACTATGCGAACCGCCGTGGCTCAGAGAATTTCAAGAGCTGCGTGGCGTACGCGGACTTTCGTGAACTGCTCGAGCAGCAGAAGGACCTCGATGCGGTCAAAGTCATGACGCCGGATCATCTCCACGCGACGATTGCCATTGCGGCGATGAAGAAGGGCAAACATGTTTTGATGCATAAGCCGGTTGCCAACCGACTGGCAGAAGGACGACTCGTGCTGGAAACAGCTCGGCAAACAAACCGGGCTACGCATCTACTGGCGTACGGTAGCGGATTGGGCAACGGTCGAATAGCCGAACAAATCAAGCAAGGGGTGATCGGTCCGTTACGCGAAATTCACAATTGGACGAATCGACCGGTGTGGCCGCAGTACACGGAGATACCTTCCGAAAAGCCGACAATCCCCGCTGGATTCGACTGGCAATTGTGGCTCGGGCCCGCGACGGACCGTCCGTACCATCCACACTACACGCACACGGTGTTTCGTGGTTGGTATGATTTCGGTGGTGGTTCCATGGCCGACATGGGAATCTACAGTCTCTGGCCGATTTTTAGTGCGCTCGAATTGGAGTCGCCCCAGAGCGCGGAATCGCTGGCGACGCATACGTGCGCGATTATCGACCAGGTAAGTCGCGAGACACGGAACGATTTCTCCTACCCAACTGCCTGCACGTTGCGTTTGCACTTTGCCGAGCGGCAGTCCATACCGGCTCTCGATCTGTTCTGGTACGACGGGGGAATGCAACCTCGACTGCCGCGCGAGTTGGAGATGCACGAGATTGAACTTGGACGAGAAGGAATTCTCTTTCAGGGGGATGATGGAGTGATCCTCGCTGGCTTTCACGGACAGGATCCGGCTCTCTATATCAAAGGCCAGAAGAAACCATTCCCGCAAACCGACTCCTCTGGGCCAGACCGAATTGTCACACGACGATACGCTCCGTGGATCGAAGCGTGTTGTGGCGGAGAGGAATCTCCCGGCAGCTTCCTTCACGCCGCCGCGATCACCGATGCCGTAAACTTGGGGACGGTCGCCCTACGCGCAGGACGAAAGATCATTTTTGATTCGGAAGCAATGACGATTACCAATTCGCCGCAGGCAAACCGGTATCTCACACGCGAATACCGTAGTGGTTGGGAATTGTGATCGCAACTTGGTCTTTGTTGATACCCCGCGTTGTGACGCAGGCCGAATCCACGGTCTAATGCCGTTGTCTTGCATAGTCGCCGTGGAGGCTGCAGCAAACTCATTTCTGACATTGTGCGCACGCATAAACCTTACGTGCACCGAGAGTCCACGACTGGACAGGCTTTTCGCACGCGACACACTGTTCGCGTTTGTAAATGAGAAGTCGTTCCGCTCGGTTCATGCGACTGCGCGGCTTACCAACTTCGGCAGGTTCCGCGATGATGATCCGGTTGTAACGCACGCCAATCTTCAGGAGGCGGACAAGCGTGTTCCATAATTGATCGAAGTCATCTCGAGATAGCGAATTGCCTCGCCGATCTGGGTGAATTCCGAGTAAGTGGAGCACTTCACTGCGATAGACGTTGCCCACGCCCGCAATGACGGACTGGTTCAACAGAAGTGTTCCAATTGCTGCGCGACTGCGGCGGATCCGCTCCCAAGTCACTTCCGGATCTGCGTCGTCACGCAGTGGATCGGCCCCCAAGCGATTGCGGATGTCGCTCCATTGACGAACGGTGAGTAATTCGCATCGATTGGGTCCGACCAGATCGAATGCTTTCGATGCGCCCACGACCCGCAGGCGTACCTGACCGCGCGGCGGAGGAGCCGGAACTCGGAGCGAGTGGAACTTTCCGTAGAGCCCAAGGTGGATATGCAACAGCCTGCCGCCTTCCCATCGGTAACCAAGATGCTTGCCGTGCGCGTCCACTGCTTCCAGCCGACAGCCATCCAGTCGCTTGGCACCACTGGAAAAACGGCCCTGGGGAGAAGAAACGTGAAGCACGCATTGAGCAAAATCGCGCTGGTGATCGCGTGCGATGCGGTGAATGGTGTGTCCTTCAGGCATGGCGACTGAATTCTCCCGATTCAATCGTTGCTGATTTGAATGCGATCCATCCGTTTCTGCCAGTCCACGAGGTATTCTTCGCGCCAGCGATTCACCGTGCGGGCGCCCGGGTAGTTTCCCTCCTGCAGAGCTGGCTCGCTACGGTCTGTCCAGTAGTTGGGGCGTTGATCAACTCTGGTGAACGCACCGCCCCAATGCGGCGCGGTCGGATCGTCGGGATCCCCACGCAGCAGGTAAAGCAAGGAGGGCGTATCACCCATTTTGATGTCTTTCTTCTTCTCCACGAAGAGGTCACCTAACGCACCGTGAGAACGAACGTGTCGATCGACGAATGCTGAATTCCCCCATTCTCCCGCTTGGTTGCCCCCAACGTACATCCCCCGAAAGCTCGTATCGCTTTCGATCCACCAAAGATCCGGATGTTCCGTGAACAGGTACTCCCGCGCCGCTCGGTCGTTCCGTGTATTCCACGACCCGATCGAATAGACGCGAATCTTCTGCTTGATCTCGGGAGCGTCGTGGACCGCTTGAGCGACGTCGGTGATGCTGCCCCAGACGAGAATCCACACAGGCCGATCGTCGGCGATCCGGCTTCGCTGGATGATCCACCTGGATCCCTCGGTTGGTTCATTCCATCCGCGCGGCGGAGCGGGATCGATCGCTCCCTGCTTCGCCAGGCGCCGAAGTGTCGCCGGAGGTGGGTAATCGCCCGAACGTTGCCGCAAATGTTCGAAATCGTCCGCGTAGGCGTCAAGGCACTCGTGGATGTGCTGCACGCGTCCGGCTTTGGGCGGAGAGGAGATGATTCCTTCCAGATCCAGAATATCCGAGTAGACAAGCAGGTGAATCAGGGACTGAAAGTCGTCCGGATCGGAACCACCAATATCCGTCGATACGATCACCCGGGGGCGTTGACCGGTAATGGCGCCACCACGCAGAAGTTCTCCGCTCGAATTGTCGGTTGCGGTTAGTGACTCCTGGCCAGCGGAGCTTTGCGGAATCGCTGCCAGCGGTTGCGCGAATACGGGCATTCCGTAGAAGACACTCACGAGGAGTAGGGCCATACGTGCAGTAAGACAGCTGTTTTCTCGCCAAGAAATCGAGCGACCAACGGAAGCGACGTTTTCGCGGGTGCGGTAGCACCCCGTTGGGTTGCGGTCCTGCCGCATTGCTCTGCTAACGGTGGAAATGCTGTTTACTCGCCAAGAAATCGAGCGACCAACGGAAGCGACGTTTTCGCGGGTGCGGTAGCACCCCGTTGGATTGCGGCCCTGCCGCATTGCGTTTCTCATCGTGAAGTCCATCCGATTCCTCCCGCTGTCAGGCCCCTGTCTTTTCGTCGAGTTGACGTGATTCTACACTGAGGCGAGACGCGAGGGGCCGACGATCTATCAAATCGCGAAGGCTGAATTATGCTCTTGAGAGCCACTCCGATTGTGTTCTTCCTGCTTGGCTGCGTGGCAAATTGTCTGTCTACGTTGGGTATTGCTGCTTCGGAGCCTGTTGGCGATCGGCAAGTCGTCGAGAACACGCCGGGCTTGGTCGCCTTTTGGACGTTTGGCGAAGATGCCGGTATGCCCCGCCTCTCCAGTGGGACCGTCGAGCGACATCCCTTGACGGAGGTCCAGGGTCCTATCCGCCGCGTGAACGGGGGACCGTATTCAGGTTATGCGGCGGAGCTTGACGGCAAGCAATACTTCCGGATTCCCTATGACGAGACGGGTGACTTGAATATCTCGGGCGATTCAGCACAGGTCAGCATGTTCGCCGTTGTACGAATCATCGATCTGCGCAAGAGTCGTACGATTGCTGGGATGTGGAGTGAGGGCAAAGGCGCTCACGACGATTCCGGAACGCGTCAATACGCTCTTCTGATGAACATGCCTGCCTACGGTGGCCCGAACAAACTGACGCCGCACATCTCGAGCGAAGGCGGTGTAACTCGCCGCGCCGATGGATCGGCTTTTCCCTGGTGTGTGGACTATGCCGTGACCGCGGACGAGGTCCCCACCGAAACTTGGTGCACGCTGGGATTCACCTACGATTCCAAGTATATCCGCGCGTACATCAATGGCGAATTGAACGAACTTGGACTCGATCCAATCGCACACCGGCGAACCGATCGGTACTTCACGCAAGAGGGCCCAAACGGTCGCGATCGTGGAATGAACCCGTACTTTCACGGCCGGGGCATTTTTCAATACGATCCCGCGATTCATGCCCAGAGCAAACCGGCAGGTGGCTCGGACTTTACGATCGGCGCTCGATATGCCGTCGGGAGTATGTTGGGTGAAGCAACAATTGGTCGGTTCGCTGGCCTGGCCGTATTCAAACGTGCTTTGACGAACGACGAGATTCGGGAGTTGCACAACTCCGCCCATTTGGAAGAAATGAGACCATGAAGGGACTTACGTCTCACTTGCCGTGGATTGCGGCAGCCCTCACGATTCTCCCACTGGTCTCGTGTGGGGACAGACTCCGAACGGCTGCGCACGGACAGCTGACGCTTGATTGGCAGCCGCTGCCGGATCTCCCCGACCCGACCGGACTGGCGGGCCCTTTCGTCGGCGTCGATGACGACGTTCTGATCGTGGCCGGTGGAGCGAACTTCGCTCCGCCAGTCTGGGATCATGGGAAGCGCTGGCATGACCGAGTGTACGTGTTGGCCAAGGTCGAGGGTGGCTACCAGTGGAGAGATGCCGGGCGACTCGCTCGACCGATTGCCTATGGCGCATCCGCGTCCACGCCCCACGGCGTCGTTTGCCTCGGAGGAAACAACGAAGCGCAGACATTCTCGGAAGTCTTCCTCTTGAATTGGAATCCCGCAACTTCGCAGGTCGATCGGCGGAAATTGCCGAGTCTTCCGAGTCCCTGTGCCTATGGACAGGCCGCGCGAATCGGAGATGTGATCTATCTGGCCGGAGGTCAAAGTGGAGAATCACTCGATACCGCAATGCGGAATCTCTGGAGTCTGGATCTGACGGACCTTGATTCGCCCGAGCGACTGGCTTGGCAGGAACTCGAGGCGTGGCCGGGACCGGAGCGAGCTTTCCCTGTTGTTGCCGCTCAACACAACGGTTACGACGACTGCGTCTATGTTCTGAGTGGTCGTCGACAGATTGGCGAACAAATCGAATTCCTTCAGGATACATGGGAATTCAATGCGCGCACGCATTCCTGGCGACGTCGCGCCGATGCCCCACGATGTGTTATGGCCGGTGCGGGAATTGGGTTTGGTCAGAGCCACATCTTTGTGCTTGGCGGCGATGACGGTGCGAACTTCTTCCGCGCCGAGCAGTTGAGGGATGACCATCCGGGTTTCATTCGGCAGTCGCTGGCGTATCACACGATCACGGATACCTGGACAAGTGCCGGTGCCGTGCCGCAGAATCAGGTCACAACAACACCGGTGCTGTGGGACGGGCGCGTCATTCTCGCGAGTGGTGAAATTCGGCCACGCGTGCGTACGGATTCGGTGTGGTCGGTTCGGCCGGTTCACCGGCCACCTGGTTTTGGTGCGGTCAACTATTGCGTTTTGTTCGGTTATCTGTTGGCGATGGTTGGCGTTGGCGTCTATTTCACGAATCGAAATAAGGATACGAATGATTACTTTCGTGGGGGCAAGCAGATCCCTTGGTGGGCGGCAGGATGCAGCATTTTCGCCACAATGCTGAGTTCGTTGACCTACACGGGGATCCCATCGAAGGCTTATGCGCAGGATTGGGTTTACTCGATCGGCAACATGATGATTCCGGTTGTCGCAATCGTTGCTGTCTTTATCGCCCTACCCTTCTACCGACAGTTGGACGTGACAAGCGCTTACGAATACTTGGAAAAGCGCTTCAGTCGAAAGGTGCGCTGGTTTGGCAGCGCGAGCTTTACGATGTTTCACATCTTCCGGATGGGCGTCGTAATGTCACTCACTGGATTGGCACTGGCTGTCGCGACGCCACTGACACCCGCACAATCGGTTTTGTTGATGGGGGTGTTGAGTATTGTGTACTGTACGTTGGGTGGGATCGAGGCGGTCATCTGGACAGATACGATTCAGACGTTCGTTCTGCTTGGTGGCGCCGTTTTGGCCATTGTCTTGCTTGCGCTCGGAACCGACGGAGGCATGCGAGGCACATTCGATGTCGCTTGGCAGGCGGACAAGCTTCGATTAGCGAATCTTCATTGGGATGCGACCAGCGCCCAGCTTGCCCTTTGGGTCGTCGTGCTTGGGGCCATCGGGCAGAACGTTTCTTCCTATACCGCGGACCAAGCTGTGGTTCAGCGATACATGACGACCCCCAGTCGCGTTTTGGCCGCGCGATCCATCTGGACCAATGCAATCCTGACCATTCCAGCCACGCTGCTGTTCTATGGGATTGGCACGGCGCTGTTCGGCTTTTACCATTCGCATCCGGAAAAACTTGATCCCACGATCACGACGGATCAAATGTTCCCTCTGTTCATCGCGCGCGAAATGCCGATGGGGCTGGCCGGCCTGATTGTTGCCGGTGTGTTTGCCGCCGCGCAATCAACCGTTTCAACGAGCATGAACTCAACCGCGACTGCAGTGGTAACAGACTTTCTCCGGCCCGGTAATGTCTGTGCGACCGAAGGCGGATATCTGCGTGCAGCACGGCTCCTTACGGTACTGATTGGTGTCTTGGGAACGCTACTCGGGCTGCTGTTCGTCAATCCGAATATCAAGTCGCTCTTCGATACGTTTATCAGCATCATTGGCCTGTTTATGGGCGTGCTTGGTGGCCTCTTTGCGCTGGGCGTGCTCACTCGTCGTGCCAATGCGTTTGGCGCATTCTGCGGCGCGTTAATCGGCGCTGCGACGATGTTTTGCCTTTGGCGATTCACGTCGGTACATGGCTATCTCTACACGACGATCGGCATTGCGACCTGTTTTTTCGTTGGCTACTTCCTGAGCCTGTTTGCGGGACCGCCCACGACGAACCTCGATGGCTTAACGGTTTTTGGACCCAAAGTGGGCCAATAGTTGACGCGTCGCAGGCACAGATCGAAAAGAGGGCGAGCGGAAGCGTTCGACTCCGAATGGAGCGACTCCAATAAGGAACCACGGATTTGACGGAGGGGACGGACTGGCACAGACCGATCCGCGGACATCCGTCTTATCCGCGCGATCCGCGGTTCCTCTTTTTGATCTTTGGTGCCGCTCGACTTTGGAACGGCTCAGAAACGACTTTCTCGTTTAACCGCGCGGGCATCGCCCCGCGTGCAGTGAGGAATCTTCCGCGGACCGACGCGATTGGGCTACAGCGTCCATCCTTCGCGGTACGGCGGATCAACATACTGATTCGCCTGTTCGTGGTTGGTGAACCGTCCTGCTGCGTCATCCCACTGGAGAGTCTGGCCCGGAAACCGGATGGCGATTGCGCCAAGCAGTGCTGACTGAGTGAGAGGTGCTCCAAAGTCGAAATTCGAACCGGCCTGACGACCGGTCCGAATCGCTTCCAACCAATCCCAGGCGTGATTCTTTACGCGGGGGATCTTCTCCTCCGGCGTATTCGGGCCCGTAAACTGATCACGGACTTCTTCCGGGAAGAGCCAGCAACCGCCGGCACCATGCGAGCCGTGAGTGATCATTCCTCGTTCGCCGAAGAGAATCGCTCCTGTCCCGGGCACATCGACGCCTTCGGCATACGATTCCGGGCGAGGGATTCGAATATTCCCATCGTGCCAAACGATTCTCACCGGACCACGCGACTCACGCGCCGGAAACTCGAAGGTGATCTTTGAGCCCGGAGGATACGTCAGCCCGTGTCGCTCCGGATCATAATCGACGACTTCGGCTTGAACGGTTGAAGGAGCATCCAGTCCCAGTGCCCAAAATGTCGGATCAATCACGTGACAGAACCAATCGCCAATCGTTCCGGTTCCGAAGGGCATCCAGCCTCGCCAGTTCCAGTGCACCCAGAGCGGTGTGTACGGGCGGAAAGGAACGGGTCCAATCCAGAGATTGTAGTCGAGTCCCGCAGGCACCTCGTATGTCTGATCGAGCTTGTCCAGGTTTCGAAGCTGACAATAGACGTCACGGAAGGCATCGCAGCCCGCGTGCACCGTGTGCACGGGTCCGATCGCTCCTGCCCACACCCATTCGCAGAGCCGCCGAATGGAACCGCTTGAGTGGCCCTGATTACCAAGCTGCGTTACGACATTCGACTCATTCGCGGCAGCGCGTAGCGCCCGAGCTTCCTGAACCGTGTGCGTTAAGGGCTTTTCGCAATACACATGTTTTCCCCGCTTGATCGCCTCCATCGCAATGATTGCGTGGGTATGGTCGGGCGTCCCGATCACGACCGCGTCAATTTCTCGATCCAACTTGTCAAGCATCACGCGGAAATCCTTGAACCGTTCCGCCTTCGGATACTTTTCAAACGTTTTCCCACCATAGTTTTCGTCCACATCGCAGAGCGCGACGATATTGTGACCCTCGCTGGCCACCGCATTGATATCGCCGCCACCTTGACCGCCGACGCCGATGCCGGCGACATTCACTTTCTCGTTCGCGGAGAGATCTTCCGCACCCAAGAGTCTCTGAGGACCGACATGAACGAATGCAAGCCCCGCGCTAGTACCTGCCAAGAACGTGCGACGATTGAATGCAAGAGATTTCGATTTCGTCATTTCGATGTGTCCTCATATACGGGATGATGCAAGAATAACGTCGACGACTCCGGGGGGGCGAGGCTCCTGCCGAGCCGCAGCTCTCGAGATGATTCTTGGCTCGGCAAGAGCCTCGCCCTCCCGACACTCGATTTGAAATGGGGAACTTGTTTTTGGGCCGCCCCTGAGGGCGATTGGCCAGAACATGGTGAAAGCAACTCGAGCGATTTCTGTGCGGCAAGTATTTTACCAGGCGAGCGACTCCAAATAACGCAAACTCTGCGGAATCTGCTCAACGACGGACGGAGACTCATCCTCGATAAAGTAGTGCTTTACGCCCACTTCCTGGGCTGTGCGCAGCGCGGCGGCTACGTCGATTTGACCGCTGCCCACGGTGACATCGTTACGGACATCTTCACTGCCGGTCAGTTTTCCGATCTCCGTTCCTTTCCGCATATCCTTGACATGCAGCAACTCCCAGCGATTGGGATATTTCTTCAGGAGGCCTACCGGATCATGCCCTGGATGGACGGTCCAGAAAAGATCCATTTCAAAAGTGACCCATTCAGGTTTGGTTTCGGAGACCAGCAGGTCAAAAAGCGTGTCGTCGCCGTACGGAACAAACTCAAAGCCATGATTATGGTAAAAGAATCGGAGTCCCGCCTGAGCCAGTGCCTCGCCGAATCGATTGAAATCACGGGCGGCACGCCGCGCATCCGCCTCGGAGAATTCTGCCTGATGAGGGATCCCCGCGGTTCCAACATAACGCACGCCCAGCGTTTTGGCCTCCGCGATGACGTCGTCCATCGACTTGTCGAGTAGATCGTAACTGACGATCGATGAAATGGGCTTCAAGCCCGCGCGGTGGAGTAGATCGCGGAAAACATCCGGCTGCAAACCGTACGTGCCCGCCAACTCGACTTCGCGAAAGCCGAAACTTCGTGTCATCTGCAGGGCAAGGGGAACATTCTTCGCAAAGATGTCGCGCAAGCTGTAAAGCTGCATTCCGACAGGTCCACGAAAGCTTACGCTCGTCCCCGCACCTTGCGCACCTGGTCGAGTTCCGTTGTTGAGCCAAACATCGACGCGAGGCGTATCCCAGGTATAGGGTTTGTTCAACAGGTCAAGGTCGCCATCGCCATCTAGATCGGCGAGGCGGCCCTCATGCCAACCGTGGCCAACGACAACGACTTTTCGTTGAAAGTTCCCCTGACCATCGCCATACAATACCCAGGCAGTTGCTTCGGGATGATCTCGCTGCGGTTCTTTTTCACGCCATTTCGCCATCTCGCCAACAAACACATCGAGGTGGCCATCGCGATTGACATCGCCAAGCTGCAGACTGTGGCCGTGAATCACCTCGCGGTCGAGTAAATCGTGAGCTTTCCAGTCGCTTGCGTTCACCGGGTTGCCCAGGCACTCATACCACCGCACGCGGCCTCCCGCGTCACCGGGAGAGACGACGATCTGTGGGTACTTTGACGGTTTGAAATAGCCAGCAAAAATCAGTCCCCCGCTCTGGGCAAATTGCACCTGCTGAAATCGCTTGTCACCGAGGTGCTTGAACCAGGAATCGCACGCGAGAATATCAACTCGGCCGTCGGCATCCACGTCAAACGCGGATGCGCCCTCAATGTAGGGAACGCCCGCGGGCTTAGCGTCGGTCAGCACGGGTGTCAGAGACCAGTTATCCGCCGTGAGGGGATTCTGCGGCACCTCCCCGAGGAACAAAGTCGCGGCTCGCTGATTCCAGAACGCCAGCTGAGGCCTTCCCGTGCCGAGGAAATCACCAAACACCTGATCGTGGTGCTGTGGCTGTCCATCCGATTTGATCAGGCGCCGCTTCCAGCCGCGGTCTTGATTGAACTGCGGAGACGGGTTTTCCCACCACCAGACTTCGTTGCTCTGCCAATCCCCTCCAAAGACGAGATCTAGATCACCATCGCCATCAATATCGCCCACGGCTCCGCCAGCTTCAATCGTCAAATATTCTTTCTCGATGACGAATGGATCCCAACCGTTGACGGTTCTTCGATACCAGACCAATGCGGGTGGCTTCTGCCGAAAGCTGAGCACGAAGTCATTGATGCCGTCGCCGTCGAGATCCGCCACGACGGCGCCGGTCTGCTGCTTCGATCCACCGGGAGGTGCAGGAATCTCGTTCCGCTTGCTGGAGACGTTTGTCCAGACGGGATCTGGATCCGCAAAAGCCGGCCCAGAACTGACGAGGAAGACGATTAACCATTTTCCGAAGGTTGCGAAACCGCAATGCATGCTGTTCATGAGGATTCTCGGCGTGATCATTGATTGGGAGACGATGGTCCCGTTACGGATGAAACCTCGACGCGTCAATTCATTTCATTAGAGCACAGGATGATCCCACTGCAATCTGCCAGATACTCGTCCGATTACGGTCGCTCGTCCGAATCGCTTGCCCAAATCGCGCGGATCGCTTCTTCATCGCCGAATCCCTCGGGGACAGACGGACTAGGATCGTTGGCATAATACCATCGCATACGGTCCAGGGGGGAGCGAAGCGTACGGCTGCCTGGCATCTGCAGAAAGCCGTTCGGATCCGTGCGTCGGACCCAATCCCAAGCGTAGCGCAGCCAGTCTTTGCGATACTGGCGGCTTTGATGCGCAAACCAGGTGATCTCATCATAACCCCAGATCCAAATGCTGCCCGCGTTAGGCTGTCCTGGCTTGCGGCTGACACCCCAATTGTCGATCTCGACCAGATACGGCAGGCTATCGCAGCGCCAACCGCTGACGGTCATTCCGCCCTTGCTACGTCCGTAGATGCTGTCCGAAAAGCCGACTTCCAGAATCGCCTCCTGCGGCCGTGTGGGAACCTCTTTGATTCGCAGCGGAAACGAATGAAAATCCATCAACAACAAACCGTTACGTATGAGTCCTCCACTCGGAACGTGCGAATCGCACAGAACGAGATGCCGACGTGCATGCTGGTTCGCGTAGGAACGAATCAATTCCAAGATCTGGGCATAGTGACCCAGGTTCGGGTCATTCCCATTCATCAGTTCCGTTTGACCTAAATGGAGTGCTTCGCAACCGACATCGATAAATGATGCACCGAGAAAGTAGAAGTAGAGTTTCGTCTCGGGACGGCTGACGTCAGGAACTGAGCGACCTTGACCCCAGTGATCTCGGAAGCGACCACTGGGGTACAACATTTCTTCATAACGAAAATTGCGTTCCTCGACTGGGTGGCCAAGCGCAGTGAAAGCCCAGGCGGGAACCGGTACTCGGTCGACTTCGGTTGTGACGATCTCAAAGATGCACGCCTGCAAAACCATCTCGGGATCCGCCGAATGGACTTGCGGAACTTGACTCCTCGCTCGCTCAAGATTCCGCATCAGGTTCGCCTCACCTCCCCACAGGCAGAGGCTTCGTCCGATGAACTTCGCTCCGATCGATTTCAGCATGCGGATATTGTCATCCAGGTCTCCCCGCCCGTTGAGCAGGCCCTCCATCGTAATGGAACGGGAGAGGTAATTCTCGAGCACATCTCGAGAGATCGTCTTGTCGAAATCCAACGAGCCGCGCGGCGCGGGGATTTCCTGCTGCGCGTTGAGTCGTGACGAAAGGCTGATGATGAAACAGATCGCGAGCAACACTCGCAGGATTGCAGATGGCATGAACATCGGACCCCCTCTTCCTTGAACCTTTTCTCTGAAATTACGCACGAAAGCCGATCGCGATGATCACTCATTCTGACAGGAAACCGTTCCCGTGGGCAGTCGAGGACGGTAGAATCGTCTCCATTCGGGGCCCGCGACCTGCGTGCGTCTGACGTTGCGGCACGAAAATCGAGAAACGCCAACCACACTCACGCTTGTTCCTTTTGAAGTTGCGCATTTCCCGGATTTCACTCCTCCAACGTGCAGAGAGCCCAAGAAATCCTAACCCGAAGCGTCAGCGAGGGAGGTCCATCCCAACGGTTCTACGTGTTCCCTCGCTGACGCTTCGGGTTAGGATGTACGCCAAGTGTACAACTTCAAAACTTGTTCCCAATGAACGAGCGACCATCCTTCGAGCGGTTGCGGACGGAATTGATGCGGTCCCGGAGTCCGCGGCCCCTCGGAATCTCTTACGCTACAGGAAGATCATGGTACGAACAACTACAATGGCCCAGGCCATCCTGCTTCTTGTCTGTTTGGGCTCCGCGTCTTTGTTGACAGCTGACGAGTCGACAACGTCTCGTTGTCGTGTGATCGTCCTGACAGACATCACGAACGAACCGGACGACCAGGAGTCGCTCGTACGATTCCTGGTGTATTCGAATGAGTATGATGTTGAAGGTCTGGTCGCAACGACGTCCACTTGGCTGCGAGGCCGCACGAGTGTCAAGAATATCCAGGATTGTGTGGCTGCCTATGGAAAGGTGCGCGAGAACCTGCTGCGGCACGCCGATGGCTTTCCGACGGTAAGTCACCTTGATGCGGTGACTCGAGAAGGCTGGCCGGCCTTCGGCATGCAGGGCGTCGGGGAAGGAAAAGACTCGCCTGGTTCAAGCCTCATCCTCGAAGTCGTTGATCGAGATGATCCGCGTCCCGTCTGGATCACTGCGTGGGGAGGTGTCAACTGCCTGGCACAGGCTCTGTGGCGAGTGCGGGAGTCACGCACGCCAGCGGAAGTCGAGAGATTCCTCGCGAAACTTCGCGTCTACACGATCAGTGATCAGGATGACGCGGGACCATGGGTCCGCCGCAACTTCCCAGGATTGTTCTACATCGTCAGTCCGAGCGGCGAACGGTCAGAGGAGTATCACCGAGCCACGTGGACTGGAATCTCTGGCGATCGCTATTATCTTAATGGCCCTGGATACTATTTCGATTTGGTAAGTAATGAATGGTTGCTCGAACATATCCGGACGCAACACGGTGCGCTAGGGGAAATGTATCCCGCTTGGGAATACATCATGGAAGGGGATACGCCCTCGTTTCTGAATTTGATCAACAATGGACTGGGGAGTAGTGAAAACCCAGGATACGGCGGATGGGGCGGACGCTACGCGCTCCGACAGACCTATACCGATGCAGGGCCCATCTGGACCGACAGTCGCGATGTCGTGCAGACTCCGGATGGACAAACGCACGTCAGTAACCAGGCGACAATCTGGCGATGGCGACAGGCTTTCCAGCACGATTTTGCCGCGCGGATGGATTGGTGCGTGGCCGAATCCCGAGATCAAGCAAACCATAATCCAATCGTCATCGTCGACGGAGACCGCTCGAAAAAGATCCTTCATCGAAAAGTCCAGCCGGGGCAGAAGCTGACCTTGAGTGCGAAGGGCACCTACGATCCGGATCAGGATGATCTGACATATTGCTGGTTTCACTACCCCGAAGCAGGTGGCGACCTCCCCAACGTTCGTTCGCGCTGGTCTGTGCGTTTGGAAGGATCGCAGACGGACGAAGTCGTTGTGCACGTGCCGGAGAAGCTCCCTGGCGACAAGGGTGAAATCCACGTGATTCTCGATGTTGTGGATGCCGGCGAACCGCCTCTTCACGCGTACCGGCGAATCATCCTCAGAACCTCCGAGTAATCGGTGATGGCAAACGACCAGCACCGCGTCGTGAAATTACGCGTTAGAGCTGCATTTCCTGAATCTCTGATCAGAAGGGGATCATCCGATCATGGATAAGATGTTCTGCCAACAGTCGTTGCGTGCCATCATTGTGATCGGTTGTGCGATGGGAATGGGGCGGGCCGAAGCGGCCGAGTCGCTGCCGGATCGATTCGTCTGGGTGTTCGGCTGGAATCTGAATCGCGATCAAGATGTTGCCGAGATCTCGACCGTACTCGAGTCCGCGGCACAACATGGTATCAACGGAGCGGTCATGTCGCTGAGCCTGGACACGCTCTGCAGGAAACCGCCCGAGTATTTTCGACGACTGGAACAACTTCAGGCGACGTGTCGACGACTCGAACTCGAGATCATCCCTGCGGTATTCTCAGTAGGGTATGGTGGAGCTGCACTCGTTCACAATCGGAATCTCGCGGAAGGTCTACTCGTTCGCGATGCACCGTTCGTCGTCTATGATCGGCGCGCGGAGTTGATTCGTAGTGAATCGGTTTCCCTGATCAATGGAGGCTTCGAGGAATTCGCGGAGAACAGACTTCGGAGCTTCAATTTCCACGATCAGCCAGGAGAAGTAACCTTCGTCGATTCCGAGGTAAAACACAGTGGTCATGCCTCGCTGC
>CAZFWV010000010.1:45090-52668 GCA_964522605.1 uncultured Pirellulaceae bacterium | reverse complement strand
GCTCGACGCTCGTTCCTCGCGTCTCGACCCCAGGCACCCAAATGCCGAAGTTGTTTCTGAGCCGTTCCTAAGGGGTGATGTCGAACGATGCTTCGTATTGAGCGAATTTGTCCGCGGCGCAGATCTGGCCCACGACCGTTCCGTCTCGGTCTGCCACCGCCAGAACCGGTCCACCACCCTCAATTCCCCTTGCGCTCCCTTGAGAATCCGCACACCAACGGTGGTGACGTTGAAGGGCGGGAACGGTATCATCACGGAAACGTTGAGCGTACCCACAACGAGGTCATTGCGGCAGGAGAAACAGAAATGGACCGTCGGGCTTTCTTGCAGACCAGTATCGGTTCCGTATCAGTGGCGGCTTTATCGGGTGGGATCAGTCGGGCAGCCGAAGGCACGGCGTCGACAACGCCGCGTGTTCGGACACGGATTGCGGTGGCGCCGCAATGGTTTCGAGGTTCTCACGTCGAACAAATCGAGCAAATCGCCGCCGCGGGCTTTCCCGCCTTTGAGACACTTGGTTGCGGCGGGTGGAACGATAAACAAGAGGTAAGGCAACGCTGCGAGGAATTGGGCATCTCCTGCGGAGCGGTTGGGGGCGGCATGGGAACCATCACGGAATGGGGGCCGAACGACCCCGAGCATCATCCCCGCTTCATCGAAGCCGTTCGCGGAGCGATCGAGAATGCGAAAGCCATCGGATCCAAGTGCGTATTGGCACTCAGCGGAGCCGATCGAAAGGGTGTCGACAAAGAAGAACAGATGGAGGCACTCGTCAAGGCTGGACAAGCAGTCGCTCCCATGCTGCAAGACGCGGACATCGTGATGGTCTGGGAATGCCTGAATGTCCTAGTGGACCATCCCGGCTATTTCCTCGTCCACTCGTGGGATGGTGCCGAGCTCGTGAAGCGTACCGATCGACCGCATGTCAAGTTCTTGTACGACATCTATCATCAGCAGATCAGTGAAGGAAACCTGATCAACAACATCCGCAAATACATTGACCAAATCGGCCATTTTCATTTCGCGGATAATCCCGGTCGACATGAACCCGGCACCGGCGAGATCAACTATCGTCAAGTCTTCAAGGCGATTCACGAATCCGGGTATCGCGGAATCGTGGCCTGTGAATTTGGCAAGACAAAATCGACCGAGGAGGTCTTGGCCGTGTTGGCAGAATGCGATCAATGGTAATGCAGATCAGCCAATCACCGAAGGAGCACAGATGGGTGATTCCGCGTGCTCCTTCACGGCTCTTCCGATCACGCGACAGATATCCCGCAGCGGGCTCCACCCGACGCCCCGATTAAGAAGTTGACTCGAGATCGCCGGGCCTGCGGTTCCGGCTGGCGAGCAACTCGAACGCGTCTTCGAGCGAAGGTGCGTAGTGAAACATCGCCCCGTTGCACGACTCTTCGATTAGCAGTCGCGTATCGGTAAAGACCTGATGGACGAAGTCGGTTAACTCGCACACCACAAGCCAACCGCCGTTCTCGACGACCTCGTTGCGAAGAGCAATCAACGGGCCGTAGCCCACACTGGTGATGAACTGCACGCTCCGCATACTGATGATCACGTCGATGACACCCTCTGACCCGAAGGCATCCGTCAGTTCCTGTCGAACGGCATCTGCAACGTGCTCTTGACAGATCTCTCGTACATCCAGCGTCACAACGAGGACCTGTCGATTGCGTTCGACCGAGAGATACTGGTAGCAATCGGTTGCCATACGCTTCACCTTTGTCCATCGCGCCTCAGCCAGACGGGCAGAGATTCGGTCAGCTCAATTCCCTCAGGAATTTCCTTTTCCAAAGCATGACCGATTACTGGGTATCATCCTCGCCTGACCCACGTCGCGACCCCCAAGAGCCCCTCAATGTAACCGACGATCTCCCCATCTTATATTTAATCGCCCTCGACATCAAAACGGGGCCAAACTCCCGAATTCTGTGGCCGAATGCGAATTTGGGCAATTTCCCCTCCGGATACAGCCTGCCCCCAACTCGCCTTCGTCCTGAACACGATTCTTTCTTCGAATCGGACCCAACGTATAGACGCCATCAATCGCTCGAGCGTTCACTCTTTCTACGAAGATTTCGAAACCACTGCACTGCCAACAGTGAAAATGTCGTTCTCTCAGCAAGAAATCGAGCGACCAACGGAGGCGAACCTGCCAGTCTGCCGGCTACTACACCTCGCGGCCCTGTCGAACTGCGTCAGAAAAATCGAACAGATCTTACCGCGTCACCCGTCTGGCCATTTCCGTCGCCCGAATGTGCGATGGCACGGTTGCACCGACATTGGCGCACTGTGCGTGGGACGTGGGAGAAATCTCGGATCGCAGCGCAACAGTTCCCGGAGCCGGAATGCCACGACGAGCAAGCTTGGTGAATTGTTGAGGTTGAGTTGGCGGAGTCAAGTCGATCCATCGCGATCCGACGCGAAAGTCATGAAGCTGCACGTTTCGCCAATTCGTAGGCGTAGTCCAGTTGCGCGGTGCAGTATTAATAGCCATTCGCCGAGAAGCTCGCGTTCGTCACTAGCTTGAATGAGTCGCTGGAGAAGTCTATCCTGAACGAATCAGACGTTGTGATACGGTGAGGCTCCCATTTCGTTGTACCGTGTCATGGTGATTTGACGGATCGCAAGAGATTTGCATCCGGGGAATCGCGTATGAACGGGGAGAATGTCAATTCGGATCGCCCGCTCTCGGAACTGCGTTTTCAAACGCTTGTCCGCCTCTCGCCCGCCGGGATCTACTTAACGGACACCGCGGGTCGCTGTACGTATGTAAATGCAAGTTGGTGTCGGATGGCCGGCATGACTGCGGAAGAGGCGCTCGGGGACGGCTGGATTTCAGGGATCCATATCGAGGATCGCCCGAGAGTTGCCACACAGTGGAAAGAAACGATCTCGAATGAAGAGTCTTGGGCTCTCGAGTATCGCATGCAGACTCCCGACGGGGTCACGACCTGGGTTTATGGCCAGGCAACCGGCCTGACTGCCGCATCAGGAAAGGTGATTGGCTACGTCGGAATAAATACCGATATTACGAAACGGAAGCAGACTGAGGAGGCACTGCGGGAAAGCGAGCAACGGTTCGATCAACTACTGTCTGCCGTGACGTCGTATCGGTATCACGTCCAGTTGAGTGACGGATGGCCACCGAAGACGGAGCATAGCGTGGGTTGTCTTCCGACCACCGGCTACACGCCGGAAGAATACCGCAAGGATCCCTACCTTTGGATCAAGATTGTCGACCTAAGTGATCTGAATCTCGTCAGAACTCATGTGCAGAAGGTCTTAGAGGGCCAACGGGTTCCTCCGCTGGAGCATCGCATTCGACACAAGAATGGTTCTCTTCGCTGGATTCGCGATACGATCATCAGTGAATTCGATGAACGCGGAAGGCTGCTTTCCTACGACGGATTGGTCGAGGACATCACGGATCGAAAACTATCGGAACTACGGTTCTGGCATGTTTTGGAGGCGGCACCCGACGCCATGCTGGTCGTCGATCAGCAGGGCAAGATCACACTTGCCAATGCCCAGGCGGAACAAGTATTTGGATTCACCCGGCAGGAGCTTCTGCAGCAGCCGATTGAGTTGCTTGTGCCGAAGGCGGAGCGAGAGCAACACATTCTTCATCGGCAACGATACATGGGCAATCCCGAAGTTCGTCCGATGAGTGATCGGCCGGAACTTTTTGCCCTTCGAAAAGACGGAAGTCAATTTCCCGCAGAAATCTCTCTTAGCCCGCTTCCCATCGAGGACGGTGTCGTCGTTGCCGCGGCCATCCGGGACGCCACTCAGCGGAAGCAAACGGAAGAAGCACTGCGATCCAATCTGCAAATCCAGTCGACTCTCAATACGCTGCTGGAGCTTTCGCTGCAACCAATCGGCCTGGAAGAACAACTGCGCCAGATGCTTGCCGTGCTCTGCGAGGTTTCGTGGCTGGGCACGGAATCTCGAGGGGCTCTGTTTCTCATCAACGAAGAGAACGGGCAACTTGAACTGACGGTTGAGCAAGGGCTTCCCGAATCGCTGCGTGCGTATTGTCAAGTTCACCCCCTCTGTCCCAGCGCGGTCAAGTCGCACTCGATTGTATTCTGTGATTCCCTATTCGAAGTCCCCGAGGAGCACCGGGAGAAAGTCGATTCCCAACCGCACTACTGTGTTCCGATCGTGGCAGAAACCAGATCGATCGGTTTACTCTCGGTCTTTGTCACCCCGGGCCATGAACCGAGCGTAGACGATGTCAAGTTTCTGTCCGCTGTCGCGAATGTCGTGGCGGGAATGATCCAGCGGGGCAGGGCGGAGGAATCTCTGCGAGACAGTGAAGAACGGTTCGATTTGGCCGTCCGCGGGACCGATGCCGGCATCTGGGATTGGAATCTGACGACGAACAAGGTTTATTTCTCACCGCGATGGAAAAGCATCCTGGGCTACAACGAAGCCGAAATTCTCGACGATTTCGATGAATGGCAGCAGCGGTTACATCCCGATGACGAGGAGCGCGCGGTACAGACGCTCCGGGACTATATGGAAGGGAGGACATCCGATTACGAACTCGAACACCGTCTTCGGCATAAGGACGGCAACTACCGCTGGATCCTCGCGCGGGGGGCTCTCGTTCGGGATAAGTTGGGACGGCCTCATCGAATGGTCGGTTCTCACCTGGACATCACTGCACGAAAACGCGCGGAGCAGGATGCGCTGAAGCGAGTTTCGCAATTGATGGCCGCGCAGCGGATCCAAGAACATTTGCTGCCCCACGGCGCCCCGAAGGTCCCCGGGTTTGATATCGCCGGCTCCCTGATTCCCGCGGAATTTGCCGCCGGTGACTATTTCGATTTTTTGCGTCTTCCAGACGGGTCCCTGCTTGTCATCGTCGGCGATGTTGCGGGTAAGGGGTTTAGCTCTGCCCTCGTCATGGCAGCCACAAGTGCTCATTTGCGTTCCTTCATCGAGCATCACGAGAATATCCGCGAAATTCTGGAGCACACCAACTCAATCATGTGTAAAGAGTTGGAAGAGACCCGATTCGTGACGCTGTTCATGCTGCATTTGAAAGAACGGAGCCGGATGTTTCACTTCATCAATGCGGGACATCCGAGTGGAATTGTGCTGGATCAAGCCGGCAACATCACTCAGGAACTCTGCAGTAACGCGATGCCTCTCGCGGTTAGCCCGGATGCAGAGTTTCCCATTGGCGGTCCGGGGTGGCTTTCCCCGGGAGATTCCGTGGTCCTGATTACCGATGGGATCTCTGAGGCACGCAATGCCGACGGAGAGTTCTTCGGAACAGAACGGTTGCTCGAGGTGATTCGCAACAACCTGACGCGGCGCGCGGATGAGATCATCAGCTGTCTGCAAGAGGCGGTAACGCAATACACCGGCCGCCCTCATCCCGAAGACGATATCACCTCGGTGATTATTCGTGTTCAGGACGATGCCGACTCCCTTCTGCCGGAATCGCCTGAAGCTGCTGAACCACTTGGCGAGTAACACTGCGCGGCACACACCGAACAAGCAGAGTTCCCAACCAGTTCCGAAGGCCCGGGATGACGACGGCCTTTCCTCGGCGGAACCCCCGATAGCCTCGCCGCGCGACCTCCTCGGACGACATCACACCGTAGCGAAACAAGAATGTCTTCTGCATACCCGCGTCGGCGACAAGCTCGGTGGCCGTCGGCCCGGGACAGAGGCAAGTCGCCGTCACTCCGGTGCCTTTCAGCTCTTCATGCAAGGCTTCCGTGAATGACAGGACGTAGGCCTTGGTCGCATAATAGACCGCCAGATGAGGTCCCGGCTGGAATGCTGCCGTGGACGCAACGTTCAGAACGCCTCCCCTTCCACGCTCAATCATGGCCGGCAGCAACAGTCGCGTCAGACAGGTCAGCGCGACCAGATTCACCTGGATCATGTCCATCTGGCGTTCGCGAGACAACTCGGCCACCCGTCCCAGGGAGGCAAACCCGGCGTTGTTGACGATCACGTCGACGGCAATCCGTTCGGCGCGCAGCACGTCAAGTATCTCGTCGCACGCGTCCATCCGACGCAAGTCGATGGGCAAGACGCGCACGTCCAGGGGACTCCGCGACTTGAGCGTGCGGGCCAACGACTCGAGACGCTCGGCCCGCCGCGCAACGAGTACCAGATTGCACCCGTGGGCGGCAAATTCGCGAGCCATTTCGAGACCAATGCCTGACGAGGCGCCGGTAATCAACACGGTTTCGTTCGACATCGGACTTGGCCTTTCGTTTAAGCTCAGTACAGGGCCCCAATCTGGCCGCCCCCTATCGTAACAAAACGTCGCTTTCGCCTCCCGCCGCGTCGATCCTGGACGGAGCACTCCCAAAACCACTTCTACCCAAACATCCGGTTTACCATCCCAGACAAGATCGCTACCTTGACAGGCGAAGGTGGCTCTCTGGCAGGCACGCCCGGGACGCTCGATTACCAAACACGGGCGACTGCGTCGGCCGCGCGAGAGCAATAGGGTGGCGGATGGACGATTTGATTCTGGTGACGGGGGCCACCGGGCTGGTGGGCAACAACGTCGTACGACTGCTGCTCGATCAAGGTCAGCGAGTCCGTGTGCTCGTTCGAAGGACTTCGGATCCACGCCCTCTGGCCGAACTTCCCGTCGACGTTGTCTCGGGTGACATTCAAGACGCGCAGGCGATTGAGGTCGCCTGTCGTGGGGTGCGGGCGGTAATCCATGCCGCCGGTTACGTTCAATTGGGTCGCAGTCAATGGGAACGGCACCACGCCATCAATATCGAAGGAGCGCGATTGGTGGCCCGTGAGGCACGGCGTGCGCAGGCGCGGATGATTCACGTTTCGAGTTGTGACGCGGTTGGTGCCATTTCGCGGGATCAGGCCGCGAACGAAGACACTCCCCTGACCAAGCCGGTCCGTTGCAACTACGTCATCTCCAAACGGGCCGCCGAGATCGCGGTCCTCGAAGAACAGGCCCGAGGTTTGGACGCAGTGATCGTCAATCCTGCCTTCATGCTCGGACCGTGGGATTGGAAACCATCGTCCGGCCGCATGCTGTTGGAGGTCGCTCGCGGTCGCGGATTGTTTCCCCCTCGCGGTACGGTCAGCGTCTGTGACGTCCGCGATGTCGCGCTTGGAATTCTTTCGGCGATCGAGCGGGGCCAAAGTGGCCGGAAGTACATCCTTGCCGGCCAAACCATGTCCTACCTCGAAGCGTGGCGTCTGTTCGCACAGGTGACCGGTGGTCGCTCTCCCTGGTTCTGTCCCGGCCCTGGCATCCTTTGGTTGGCCGGACGGACCGGCGATCTGATAACGCAGATCACGGGTCGCGAGCCGGATGTGAATTCGGGGGCCATCGCGCTGGCTCGCGTCATGAAGAATTACAGCAGCGAGCGCGCCCGCAGCGAACTGGGGTATCAGACGCGCCCGCTGGACCAAACGGTGAACGACACTTGGAAGTGGTTCGTGCAACAAGGCTACGTCGCGAATCCGCCAGTCAACTAGGCTCTGTCTCAGAACTCTTCCGCAGCACTGGCAAAGCCAGTGGCACACTAGATCAGGGGGTGCCACTGGCTC
>CAZFWV010000010.1:0-44990 GCA_964522605.1 uncultured Pirellulaceae bacterium | reverse complement strand
GATCAGGGGGTGCCACTGGCTCTGCCAGTGCAGTTTTGAGACAAAGCCGAGCGCTCAAAATGTCGGAAAGGAACCAAATCAGGCGACCCAATCCGTGTCCCAGTCGATGAGCCCACTGACCTCCTCGGCAACTTCATCCAGACCGTCCAATTCCTCAAAGACGTCGGGCAGCCAATCCGCAACAGATGGTTCAAGTCGAGTCGGCATCGCAGCAACCGCGAGGTCACTCCCCTGGATTACCGAATCGAGTTTCAGCATCGCTTCCGACTCACCGGTCGTATCGGACTCAGGCTCCACCGCAGCAGCCAACTGACTCAACACGGTGTCGGGGATGGAGGAGCCCCGAATGCTGATGTAGTATTCTCCTTCCTCCATTCCCACTCCGGAGGTTCCGGCGACGACGGCCAGATAATAGAGGCCCTCTTCGCCACGCGGCACGCGATACTGCAGGGCGGCGTTGCGACCATCCGAAGCCGAATTATCATCGCTGGCGACGACCAAGCCGTCCTCATCGTACAGGATGATCATCGGATCCAGGGCGTTTTGGAACTGTCCGGGACCTGCCGCGGGCGTGAACGTCTCGACGTTCAGCGGCTGACCTCCCTCGAGCAGCAACTGATAGAAATCGCTGCCACCGGCCCCGTCGATGGCCCCCATGAGCCACTGCCGACCAGCAACATCGGGAACGAGCAGAGCCTGCGCGGTGGAAAGGTTGTCGTTGGACTCCAAGTCGAATTCCGTGTTCCTCGTCACAACCAACGAGTATTCCGTTAGGGGTGTACCGCTCACGCGTACATAGTAGGTTCCCGTCGCAGGAGCGACGAAGTCGCGGAGAAGATCATCGACATTCGCGGGCCAAGGCGAAGCAAGATCCAATCGGACGTTATCCAGTTCCACCTGACCGGATCGGCTCAACTCGTTTCCATCGTTCACGTAATCACGGTACATGAGTCGCACGGTCTGTCCCGCATAGCTCGAAAGATCCGCGAATTGGGTCTGCCAGTCGGTATCGCCGAACATTTGCTGTATGTCCGCATCGCCGGTCGAGAATGTAAACAGTGTGTCCAAGAGTTCGTTCGTGACGGGATCCAGCAGTTCGACGGAGAATCCTCCTGCCTCCTGATTCTGGTCCGAAAACGCCCACTGCAGGCGTTGCTGCCAGGAAAGTAGAGCCTGGGGCACATTTGCCGGAATGGCCAAATCCTGATACATCCGGAATTCCACGGCTCCAGCACCATTGAAACCATTCCACGCAACAAAATCTCCATCCTGGGGTTCGGTCCGATCGAGCAGCAGACTATTGAATACGTCTGGACCACTAACCTGCCAGGGTCGAGTCGTCTGCCCGTCGACTTCGACGATCCAATGCTGGAAATCCCCCGATTCGAAACTCCCGTTCCGCAACGGGCTCGGCGGACTGATCCCCTCGGCGAGCCAGTTGCCTTCCGCGTCGAACAATTCGACCTTCAAATCACCTTGACCTTCCACCGTTCCCAACAGGGAAACGCTTTCACGCGATCGAAGGTCCAGCCGGAGCCAATCGGCGTCATCGGATTCGTGAATGACAATCTGATCCCAGCCGCGACCGTCATCTTCCAACGGTGAGTTGTCGAATTGCTGGAACTTGATCTGCACCGGACCATCGAGCGAAATTCCCGCCGCGGATGCTCGTTCAGCCAGGTCCACGTGAAATCGATTCCATGCACCACGGGCGGTATCTGGCGCATTGAATACGGGGAACCACGTGGTTCCATCGACGCTGACCGCGATCCCGTCCGCATTGTAGGAACCGGTGAACCCATTCAGGAACGGCTGCCGCTCGTCGCCAAAACTGGCATGAGAGAATGCAAGTATCGGCCGATCGACGCCCGAGAGATCAACGTGCCAAATGGCTTCGTTCAAGTTGTTCACGGGCCCGCGGGCCACATCCATCAGCAAAGCAAAGGTCCCATCCGACGCACCGTATTGGTCGATCACCTGAATGCGTCCGAAATCACTCGTGGATCGAATGGTCCACGCGTCAACGGACAAGTCGCCGTTCTCGAAACTTTCAACCTGCCGCGCGGGTCCCGTCAGACTACCGGTCAGTGCGGCCCGCTGCGCGGCCGACGCAGCCGCGACAAGCGACGAGTCGAGACCATCTGCCACGAGAGGCGCGGCGAAGATCGTCTCGAGATCGACCGAGGAATCTGGCGTATTGTTCACAGCGCCGGCAAAGTCCTCCTCTTCCACGGCTGCGTTCAATACGACTTGCAGCGAGAATCGTCCGGAGGATCCATCAACTCCCGCAACGTCAATCAGGTACTCCGTGAGCGCCGATGCGCGGCCAATCAATCGACCACTGACGGAATCCGACTGGACAATCACCGGCTGCCCCGCAGTCGAGGCCTGACTTTCGGCCACAATTCGATCGCGGGATCGTACTTTCACATCGGCCTGCAGTCCTTCGTCCGTCCTGAGCAGAATGGCTAACGTCTGGCCTCCGTCGATCGCGACCGAGAACGTGTCTACATCGCCGGAGTCAATCCGCCCATTGACCACCTGGCTGTAAACCAACGAGCCGCGTGGAGCCTGGAACTCGAATGCGGTAAGCGCTACTTGCCCATAATCCGTGGCGTACTCCACATCAAATCCGCCCCCCACGTTCCCAAACGCGTCCGTTACCGCTCCATCGGGCAGCGAAATCTTCAATCGTTCTTCTCGCACCACTCCCGTCAATTGATACTCGATCGTCCGTTCATCG
Source organism: uncultured Pirellulaceae bacterium (assembly GCA_964522605.1). GTDB lineage: Bacteria > Planctomycetota > Planctomycetia > Pirellulales > Pirellulaceae > CAVZLD01. Next base: position 42,247 of record CAZFWV010000010.1, on the reverse strand, counting down.
ATGAACTCGAATCCGGAAACAGCTCCCTGGCTGAGCGTCAGATCCCCGACATCGACACTTAGAGGATCATAGGCCTCGCTGAATTCCACCCGAATCGACTCAAGCGGCAACGTGACCCGACTTTCGGTTGGCAACACGGAAAGAACGTCCATCGGAGCCGGATTGAAACCAAATTCCATCTGATACGCCTGCAACGGATCAGCATCGGTCAGTCGCTGGACCGCTCCTGCCGACAATTCGAGAACCTGACGCCCTGGTTGCACAACAGGCGTGGTCTGAAAACGGAAGATCAACGTCCGCGGCTCGTTTCCATCCACTTCGATTTCCTCTGCCGGAAGACCGTTGACGGTCAACGCCTCGGCGCGAATCTCTTGATTCGCATCGAACGGATCGAGGAATTCAAGCACGAATTCGGTCGGGGCTGTCAACACAGGACGATTCGGCGCGGGGACGCTCGAGACGACGCGCATCCCGGGATCGTTTTTGCCGGTAGACAAACCGAAGGACACCGCGTTCAGCGAATCTTGCGTCCCGGTGAATCCCTCATTGGGTACGAACCGATCTGTACCGAATGAAACGTTGATCTCATCGCCATCGCCGAAGACAGGGCCCACCAACCCGATCGTGTTGGCCAGGTAGCCCCCTTGATCCATCAGGTCGGCAACCGAATTGAACTGGTCTGTATGCCAGGCAGCAAAGAAATGCCCCGCTTCATGAGTCACGATGTTGCCCACCGCCACCCCGATCAGATCGATGATCGAAACGTTTTGCTCCGCGAGTGGGATCCGATTCAACGAATTGGGATTTGAACTCGGCGCACTGAGCAAATCGAGCAGCACCACCCCGGTATCCGTGGTGTGAAAGTTGCCAACATCGACGGACTCGGAGATCCCAATCGTGGAGATCCCAAGTTGTTCTGTCGTTCCTCCGATGATGACCCGGCTGACGTTGGGGGCACCAAAAGGATCCAGAGGGAACCCGAATAGATCGGTGCTTTCCCGACTCGTCACGATCTCGATCCCAAAGTGACCGTCAACGCGATCACTCGCGAAGTCGCCATTGGCCCCTCGTGCCCCGACGTCGGCGAAATTCTCGCGAACCGTCGCAGCAATCGCGGAGATCACGGCCTCTTCATCGGACGGCTCAAGCCCCCAATACTCGAGGAACGCCGAGAGCGGTGAGAGACTCGCCTCAGGATTTCCAATCCCAAACAGGCTTTCCGCATTCAGCGTTGCGCCGTCGAAATCGAGAAACAGAATCTGCCCTTGTCCCCGCTCGCCGGATTCAAGCACCGGGCGATAGACGGCGAGTTCCAATTCGTAGTCCCCGAAACCGCCATCCACGGCCAGTTGATAGGTTCCCGGCGCACCGACGACCCAACTGAGAGACGCGTTGCCGCCTGCGGGCAGAGGCGAATCGGTCGGCTGATAGATGGTCGCGTCCTGTCCCGACCCGATCAGTTCCGTGCCAAGTTCATCGCGCAGCGTTAGGTGATTCGGACCACCCAAGATCGTGGCGCCCAGAATATCACCCGGCTGTAAGTCGAACGCGTAGACGTCGGCTTCTTGAACCGGACTGACCGCGAGGAATAACTCATAATCCCCCTCGGTCGCCACTCCCAATCCCGACGCCGACTCGCTCGGATAGAGTGGCCCATATGAAGCGAACGAGGCGACGGACACGTAGTAGTCACCGGCTGTCCGGACGGGAAACACGCGATAACTATCCAGCGAGAAACCATCATCGTCGTTGAAGTCGAGCCGATTTCCATTCCCGTCGTAGACAAATATGAACGAATCAAGCTCCGATCCGACGGGCGTGTTGACATCGATTACCAAAGACTGCCCTTGTTGCAGTCCGCGAATCGCAAAGAAATCGGAATCGCCTTTTCCGGTTCCCTGACTCCCATGGGGCCCGTCGCCAATCCGGGCCTCAATTCGCACCGCTGCTCCGGCCGTCAATCCCGTCTCAATCGCCTTTCCGATGTCTCCGTCATCGGTACCATTCAATCGCTCGGCCGATTCCAGTGTGCGGGGCAGGGGTTCCAACGTTCCCTGAATCACGACCGCCGGAATCTCGTCCGAACCGCTTCCAAAACCGTCCAGGATCTGCGGGGCAAGATAGGGATCCTGGCCGGGTACTTCGGGTTGCTCCCCAACGACCGGCGTATCGGCCGGCAGCGCAACGTGGACTGGGTTCCCCTGGTCCGGTCGGGCACCGTGTTCTGCCGCATATTGCTCGATGAGTTTTCTGCCGTCCATGCCATCCGGCAGAAACACGGTCGCCAGTGAGGCGGGTAATTCCTCGGGCGACAACGTCGGTTTTTCGCGAAAACTCGCTGGGGTGAAGTACCCCGCTTCGATGCTGCCCGGTCCCAGACGCAACTGCGCGGTTGCCACCTCCGGTAACTCGCGCCCCTGTAGATCGCCCACACGGACGTTGAAACGCGTTTCGACACGACTCAGCGGCGTCTGCTCCAGGCGGAAGACCCCGTTCGCATCCGCCATGACCATCGCACCGGTTTCCTGCAGCCGCACCACCGAAAAAGGATCCGCGTGCCCCTCGATGACCACGGCATCCCAAACCGCTTCCGGATCCCCGCGCAAAACCTCGTCCGACGGCAGCACATGGATCCGCGGCAGCTGCAAAGGCCTGGGGCCAACCTCAAAGCCCCCCCCCTGCAACGCAACGACCAGATCGCCCGTCCCGAAATCAGCGTCGCCGTTCCAGTCCCCCGACTCCCAGGACGCATTCCCGGAAATCGCATCTTCGTAGAGACCGGCCTGAAGGACCGTGACTAAGTCATTCGTGTTGAATTCGCCGTCCAGATTTGCATCGCCGGGATAGCTCCGATGGACGACTTCGATCCAGTACGTGCGGTCCGCTCCGTTGACCTGGCCATCTCGATTCACATCAAAAATCAGATCCGGCGCTTCCTGACGAAGAGCTGCATTCAACTGATTGATGTCCTGCGGATCCAGGAATCCGTTCCGGTCAAAGTCGGCTACGAGTGCCGGAGGAAACGCGGTGACATCGGCCGCCAAGAGTGTCTTTGGTTCCAGCGCTTCGATCAGGTACGCGCGCGGTCGAATCCTACTCCGCGCTCGAGATCCGAACCTGCGTGATCGGCCTGGCGAGATCGTTGGTACAAAATGGGGCAAGCTACGAGATGAAATGCGCCGTCTCATCGATGTGCTCTCCTTAGAAGCGGGCTGCTAAGCGAGATGCCTCTCGCTGTCGATTTGGCCAGCGCAGCATCAACGTGCCCGCATGAAGACGTCGCTCGGAGGGCGCATCGCCAACACACGTTGAAGAACGTGACCGTTGCCCCGGATCCGGTTCTGTACCCGCGCAGATTCCTACGACGATCCTAATCGGAATGACCGTAAAGTCAACAAATTGAACCACCTCTCGCCGTTCCCCCCATCTGGCCAAGAGAAATCCGCGTCGCGGGTTGCGCGTTTCCGGTCGCCCGGCGCGTTGATCGAACGCGATCCGGGCCGTTCGGGACGAAGCGAATCGGTCGGCATGTTGTTTTGCGTCCTAGAATCGCACGCCTGGACCGAGACCGGATTCGCCTGTCCGCTTTGATCGGCCCGTGCCGTCCGCGGGTGCCCTGCCGGAAGCAACAGGTACCGAGGGAGGCAGAGCGCCGCTTCGAACCAGCAACCAATTAGTTTGCAAATCGCGAAAGATGCTTATACTGAAGTTTCCGCCGTTGGCAGTTCTGGAGACCGATGACATCCCCCGCCGGGCGCCCCGCTTGTCTTGTCCGGCTCCCATCCGTCGGTCCGAAAGGCCGCCTATGGAACGGCAACCCTGTCGCAGGTTAATTGAACTCTCTCGGAGATTTTCAACTTCGATGCAAATCATGAAATCTCGCCGACGCACTACGTCCGGTTCCCATCGACGTCTGACCTTGGAGGCACTCGAATGGCGGCAGATGCTCCACGGTAGTGATCTGCTGGCCGCCGAAGGGGAAACGGAGCCGTTGGCCGATTTTTCGTTGGTCAACGTGAATCCGAACTCGGAAACGTTCGACCAGGAGGTCTCGCCGCGGGACTACCTGGGCGGCGTATCCGCCTATTACTTTGGTGGCGCTACGTGAGGCTACTGCGTGCGTCAGTTTGACGCTTTGGACGTGATGCAGGCGGACCTCGCGGAGAATTTTCCCGAGCTGGACATCCAGATCTTGGGGATCAACGAGTGGGCGGACGCCTTCGCGAATGATAATGCAACGGAGGGTCGTGAGATTCCCTGGCTGCAGGATGTGGATGCTGATCAGAATGGGACCTCCGACGTTCGGCAGAGCTGGAGTTTAGTCTATCGGGATGTCGCAATCCTGGATGCGAACAACATTCTGGTTGATAAATACAACCTGACCGAGCACGACCTCGGGGATCCTCGCAATGAACCGGCCAGTGCCAACTACTTGACACTGCGACAAAAGCTGATTGATGCGGCCGAAGGCGACACGCTGCCTGACTCGTGGACCAATCCCGAGATCACACTGGACGTGAACAATGATGGAGAATTGAGTCCCATTGATGCCTTGCTGGTCATCAACGACCTGAACACGTTCGGTCCGCGGCAGCTTCCCGCACCCAGCTCCGGTTCCACTCCGCCGCCCTTCCTGGATACCTCGGGCGATGGTTACGTCACGCCGATTGATGCGCTGCGGGTGCTCAACCATCTGAACGGCGAATCCGCCTTGGCGGTTCCGGCGTCGGCGGATCGTGGAGAAGCCGAAGGGGCTGAGCCCTTGGACGCGGACTCCCTGACCCCGAAGATGGCAGCCGACGTGGCAGCTGCCCTGGCCATCGATCAATTGCTGCAGGACGTGTCCCGGCCGACGAAATCGCTGAGGACGCTTGCCACAGAGGATGCCGTCGAGTCACTCTTTCTGTGAGAGATGCCCTTTACGGGCGTGGCGTCGAGCTATTGAATCCAAACGGTCTCGGCTGGACCTTCAACGGTTCCTGTTGCGGTCCGGCCGTGGAGATTCGGCTGAGATACTCGACAAACTTTTTCGCCGCGGGATCTTTCGGCATCTGGCGATGAAGTTCCTCGTAGATCGGCAGGATCCGCGCCCGAGTCACCTGGGAGAGCTGGCCGAATCGACGGACGCGCAACAGGCTAACCTCGGTGCCGACGAGCCGGATCAATTCCGCGTTGAGCGGATCAAAGGTGATGCGATAGGACTTCAACCGCGCCTGTCCATCCCCGATGACCGGCCGCATCACCGACGAACGCAGGGGAGAGTGGGCGGCGCCCAGGAAATGCCCCAACTCGTGGACGAGGGCTTCCAGGCGTTCCGGCTCGACGATTGTCGGAGCGCTTTCTCGCAATAGGATGTGACTGTTCAACGGGCCTCGTGTCCCGCCCAGTCCATTCACGCCGCGCCGGAATCGATATTGGCTCGAAAACCCGATTGCAATGTGCGCGGGGGCCGGATCGACCTCGATCTCAAACTCACGCAGAGTGCGCCCTAAGTCGTTCTCGTTGTTGTCGGATTTCCAGCGGTCGAACGCCGCCACGGAAAAGCGAATGTCGCAGTACTCGTTAATGATCTCGGAAGCACGGTCGACTCGATCCTTCAATCGCTGCTGCCACAACCGTTCGACCGCAACCTCTTCCTCATCCACGAGGACTTTGACGAGAAGGGTCTCCGCCAGCACAACGTCAGTACACCGGTCGACATTTGCGACCAGAAGAGCGGTCGCCACGAAGCATCCTCGAACGCATAGCACGGCGATTGCCGACGATCTCCGCATGCCGCTACACGAGCCCTTTGCGAACGGCCCAGACCGCTGCCTGCGTCCGGTCCGAAACTCCGACTTTCCTCAAGATGTGCTGCACATGCTCCTTCACGGTTTCGTAGCTGATCTCCAATGCCAGGGCAATCTCTTTGTTTGTCAGCCCCAGCGCCAGTTGGCGCAGCACTTCGCTTTCCCGTTGAGTCAGGGGAACCTCGACATCCGACGCCAGTCTCGGTGTGGCCAGGGCCCCCGTCACACGCCGCAACTCGTCGCGCGTCCAGACATTCTCACCCGACACAATCTTCCGGATCGCGTCGACAATCATGTCGCGACCGCAACTCTTCAACAGATAACCGCTCGCCCCCAAGGCGACGGAACGGGCGACGTATGTCGGATTGTCGTAGGCGGAAAACATCAATACGGGCGTTTCCGGCTTTTCCAGTTTGATCCGACCAAGGGCCGTTAAGCCGTCTCCGCCCGGCATCCGAATGTCCAACACAACCAGATCCGGGTTGTGCTGTAAAACGAGCTGGACAGCCTGATCTCCCCCCTCGGCCTCCGCCACGACCTCGATGCCGGTCCCCTGAAGAATGCTCCTCAGTCCCAAACGCACGACCTCATGGTCGTCAGCGATTAACACGCGAGTGCTCATGGTAGCCCCAGATTTCGGAAAAAAACCCTTCCAACGGGTGGATATCGAACCGTACCTAACGATACCATCCTCCGACGATCTCGGCAAGGAACCGCATCCGTTCGACCGCGGAAGTCCCTGCCCCGCGCTCGACCGATTGTGCAAGTTATTGTACACAGTCTGCCGGCTCTTTGGGCAATCGAACGGCCTTCGACGACGGGGCGTCGTTCCGCATTCGCCAAACGGCAGCCTGTTCGGTAGACTCCCCTGATTGCATTCGTTTTTTCCAGATCCAGTGGAATCGGAGCGACCATGCGAACTCAAGTTGCCACGACCGGCGGACCAGCGCGAACCGGACCAAGGTGGGATGTTCTCGTGCTGGGGACGCTGTTTCTCGCTGCCGCCTTCGGTTGCCAGCCAAAGACACGCGAGAACGCAGCGGCCGACTCCACGACACCGTCCCCGGTGGATCCCCGATTCTCGCCGGAGGTTGTCGAGCGACACAATCGCGGCGTGGCGGCGATGGGTCAGTTCGAATATGAGCGGGCGCATCAGATCTTCTCCGCCCTGGCCGAGGCAGATCCTGACTGGCTGGATCTGCAAGTCGACCTGGCGATTGCAACGCTCAATCGCCGCCAGGACGGAGATGCCGAGCGTGCTGAGCAATTGCTCCAGGCCGTCGCCCAGCAGGCGCCCGACAACCTACGAGCGCGCTACTGTCTGGGCATCTTGGCACTGGACCGAGGTGATCCGCAAGCAGCCCTGGCCGAATTCGAGTACGTTGCTCAGGCCGATCCGCAGGATGCGTACGCGGTCTACTTTGCGGGCCAGTGCCTGCGCCAGTTGTCGCAAGTCGATCGCGCGCTGGAATCCTTCGAGAAAGCGATTGCGATCGACCCCTACTTGCGAAGCGCCTGTTACGCCGCATTTCAGTCCTGTCTGCAGCTGGGCGATCAAACGCGTGGCACCGAGTATCGCGAGCAGTTCTCGCGGCTGGAAAACAACCCTCAGGCGCGGCTGGCCGAGATGAAATACACGCGGATGGGACAGAAAGCGGAAGTATCGACCATCGCAGCGGAGCGTGACGTCGAGGTACCCCGACCGAGTGGCGCCGTGTTCTTGCCGGCAGAGGAACTCGCGGCGCAAATCGCCCCTACACCCTCGTGGTCATCGGACGAAGATCTGCCGCCGAACATTACGGCGTGCGATTATGACCAGGATGGACGATTGGACATCTTCCTGACGCGGGCGGCGCGCGGCACCGAGGGTTCCGATCCGCGCAACGTACTGCTACGCGGTACTCCAGATGGCTTCCAATGGCAAGCCGACCACTCCATCGCATCCGTTTCGGCGGTCAACGCCGCCGTGTGGGCGGATTTTGACAACGACGGCCTGACAGATGTCTACCTCTGTCGTCAAGGTCCCAATCAGATGTGGCGTCAGAGCGAAGCCGGTCAATGGCAGGATGTGACCGACTCCAGTCACACTTCCGGTGGCGATCTCAACACGGTCGACGCCGCCTGTTTTGACGCCGACCATGATGGGGATCTGGACCTGTTCCTGGTAAACGACGGACCCAATGAACTGCTCAGTAACAACTTGGATGGCACGTTCCGTCCACTGGCCGAAGAGCAGGGGATCGAGGGCGCGGGCGCGACCTCACGCGCGATCATTCCCTGGGACGCCGATGCAGACCGAGACCTCGATCTGCTCGTGTTGAATGTGAACCCTCCGCACGAAGTGTACCGAAATGATCGTCTATGGTCGTACGCGCCCGCAGTCGGATTCGACACGCTGAAGCAGGCTCCCCTTGAGGCCGCAATCGCCGTGGACCTCGATGCAGATGGGCGTTCGGAGCTTCTGACGCTCGAGAATGGACGATTGTCCAGATGGCAGCCTGGAACCGATGGGCAGTGGCAGCAGCAAGAAATCCCCGTCGAAGAACAAACGGGGATGGAACTTCAACCGCCCCTGGCGGTCTGCGATTTGGATGGAGATGGATCTTGCGAAGTGGTGGCTTCACAACGTCCGGGGTGGATCGCCATCGACGCGCGAACGGGAAGCGTTCGGTTTCGCGCCGAAGATTCCGTCTCCACCTGGCGCCTGGCCCTAGTGGATCGCGACAAGGGACCTTCGTTGATCGCATTTTCGTCGGGTACGGCCCCCCGAATCTGGCGTCCGGGTCCCGGACGATTTCCTTTCGTGTCGATCGACTTCACCGGTAAGGAGGACCGCGCGGAACAAATGCGCTCGAATCGTTCAGGCCTCGGGGTCCAGGCCGCGGCGCGAATCGGCACGCACTGGTCTGCCTTCCACACGCTGCGAGCCGACAGTGGACCCGGTCAGAGCCTTCAGCCCGTATCGATCGGAACGCGCGGCGCATCGCAAATCGACTTCGTCCAGATGACTTGGCCCGACGGGTTGTTTCAGACGGAAGTCGGCCTCTCGGCCAGCCAGGCACATCGGATCGAGGAAACCCAGCGACAAGTCTCGAGCTGCCCCGTGCTATTCAGTTGGAATGGAGAAGAATTCCTTTTCGTGACCGACGTCCTGGGTGCCGGAGGATTGGGATTTAACCTGGGACGCGGCGAGTACAGTCCGGTTCGCCCGTGGGAAAATGTTCTGTTGACGGACGAGCAATTGCGACCGCGAGATGGGTACCTCTCGCTGCGCGTCGCCGAACCGATGGAAGAGATCTGCTACCTGGACTCGGTACGTCTGGTCGCCTACGACCTGCCACCCGGTTGGCAGATGACGCTCGATGAACGCTTTGCGGCAGCCGCCCCCGAACCGACCGGACGGCCGTTGTTCTTTCGTCGCAAGCTGCTGCCAGTGCAGGCGGAGAATGATCGCGGCGAGGACGTTGGGGAGCAGATTCGCAGCAGCGACCGGGTTGCGTCTCCACCGGGGGCACGGGACCCGCGTTTCATTGGTCGAACGGCAGCACATTCCATCACCCTCACGTTCGCGGAGCCGCTCGATCAATCGCCCGCTTGCCTGATCATGGATGGCTGGATTGAGTATCCTTATTCGCAAACGATGTTCGCGGCCTGGCAGGCGGGAGCCACCTACGAAGCACCGACGCTCGAGGCGCAGGACCGAGAGGGAAACTGGAAGGTGATTGCCCCTCAGTTCGGCTATCCTGCAGGCATGCCGCGTCAGGCAGCGCTCCCCCTGGATCCAGCGAGTCTGCCGCCGGGCACACAGCGTTTGCGGCTCACGACGAACTTAGAGATCTACTGGGACTGTCTGGCGGTGGCCCTCCTCGAACAGCCTCCCGCCGTGGAACGTACTGCACAGCCCCTGCAGCGGGCTCAGGTAGCCGCTAGTGGATTTGCGCGGCGAGAAACACATCCGCAAAACCGCCCCGATTACGATTATCGTCGTCGAGTCGACCTCTGGGATACGCGACATCCGCGCGGTGAATACACTAGTTTCGGCGACGCATTGCCACTGTTGCGCGACACCGACGATGCCGTAGCAATTTTTGGCCCTGGCGAAGAGATTCAATTGGACTTCATCGCCGAACATTCCCGTCCCAAGCCAGGTTGGCGGCGCTATTGGGTCGTCGAATTCAATGGGTGGTGCAAAGACATGGACCTGTACACGCGAGATGGGGAGACGGTCGAACCTTTGCCGCGAACCGGTCAGACAAAGGGGAGTTCCTCGGCTGCGCGTGAACAGCTCCACCAGCGCTACAATCGCCGTTACGAAATGGGATTCTGATCGGAAGCTGAATTCTATGCGGACCCACCACGACGGCTCTCAACTATCGCCGGACACGATTCCACGCATTCGGCCGCTACGGATCGGAAGCCTGACGATCGATCCCCCGGTTCTGCAGGCGCCGATGGCCGGCTATACGAATTACGCCTTCCGCCAAATCGTTCGGCAGTACGGCGGCGTCGGCCTGCAGGCAACGGAAATGGTGAGTGCCCGCAGTTTTGTCTGGCGCGACCGACCCGGTTGTGAGCAGCCGGATCGACTGTGGGGAGTTCGGGACGAACCGCGTCCCCTGGCCGTCCAGATCTGGGATAACGATCCGGCGACTTTGGCGCGTGTCGGTCAGCGATTGGTTAGCGAGTATCGCGTCAGCGTCGTCGATCTGAATTTTGGCTGTCCGGTACGGCAGGTGACGGAGCGTGCGCGAAGCGGCTCGTATCTGCTGCGCGACCCACAACGGATGGGGACGATTATTGAGCGTGTCGTCCAAGCCTGCGCTCCAGTTCCCGTCACCGCGAAGATTCGTCTTGGGTGCAGTCGCGAGTCGGTCAATGCGATCGAAGTGGCGCAGGTCGTGGAATCGGCGGGCGCGGCGGCACTCACCGTGCATGGGAGAACCGCGCAGGATTTCTTCCGTGGAAGCGCCGATTGGGATCAGATCGCCCAAATCAAGCCCCATCTGCGGCGGATCCCCTTAGTTGGCAACGGCGATTTGAACACGCCCCAGGCCGTTGTCGCGGCCTTCCAACAGTTTGCCGTTGACGGAGTGATGATCGCACGCGCTTGCCTAGGACGCCCCTGGCTCTTTCGACAGATTCAAGCCGCGCTGCGTGGCGATCCGATTCCGGCAGACCCTTCTCTCGAAGAGCAGCGGCTTTGCCTGTTGCATCACTTCCAACGGGTTACGGAACGGTTTGGCGAGGAGAAGGGGACGATCCTGATGCGCAAGTATGCTTGCTGCTATGCGCAGGGACTGCCCGGCGCCCGCCGATTCCGCACCGAAGTAGCGCACGTCCGCTCCGCCCAGGAACTCCGGGAAGTCGTCGAGCGGAGCTTCCCGCGGCAACCCAGCCCCACCCCTCAGTCGGCATCCTGAAGATCCCGCGTGTCAATATCGGGAGGTGCCTTCAGATGCGTCTCTAAGTCGGCAGGTGGCAGCCGCAGCACGCGGACCATGCAGAATGTCACCAGCGTCAGGATTGCGCCGACGGAACCGATCATGATCACCCAACCACCAAGAGTCATCGCAAACAATTCTCCCACCTATTCGAGCGGCAGAGTCTCGAAACGTTTTTGCAGACGCCAGCGCTTATCCGCGATGCGCACCATCAGCAGCAAGAAGACAAAAACCAGTCCGATCAAAATTACGGAGGCCAAAGCAACCGGCTCCTCCCGCAACATTTGCAGCCGGCTGACCTGTCCTGGAGAAGGTTCGGCAATGAACTCACGGTAGCACACGCCAATGAAGATCGCGACCAGATACAACGGCGTCACGTATTTCAGAATGTACTGCACCACGCGGGGAATCCGAATGTGCGCACCTTGATGTGCCTCACGCTCCCCCTCATCAATCCCCAACGCCCAGCCGTAGATCAGGGACTGCACGAGTGCCAAAACGAAAATCAGAAACGTGCCTACCCAAAAGTCACACGTATCCATCGCCAATGTGTCTTTCGAGAAGTAGACAACGAACGCGGATCCGAGCGCGGTGATCAACCCTAAGATCGTCGCCGACGCATGCCTTTTTAGATCAAAGCCCTCCTCAAGAAACGCGATCACCGGTTGCAGCATCGAAATACTGCTGGTGATCGCCGCCAGGAAGAGCATCGTAAACCAGACGAAGCCGAAAATTCGGCCGCCCGGCATCACGGCAAATACATTCGGGAGCGCATTGAAACCCAATCCAAATGTCCCAAAGGAAGCCGCCGCCGCTCCAAGAAAAATGAAGGCAGCCGTGATTGTGATCAATCCCCCTAGACAGACTTCGAAGAACTCATTCATGCTGCTCGCCGTCAGTCCGCTGAGCACCACGTCGTCGTCCTTTTTCAGATAACTCGCATAGTTCACCACAATGCCGAAACCCACGGAGAGGCTGAAAAAGATCTGACCGGCCGCCGCCAACCAGGTCTCGGGATTCTGGAGTGTTTCCATACGTGGATTCCACATGAACCCCAAACCGGTCAGCACGGATTGATCCGGCTTAGCGGGGTCCGGCGTACCCAACGTCAACACGCGAATCAACACGCAGATCGCACAAATCGCCATCGTTGGAATCGCGTATTTGCAGAACTGTTCCACACCTTTGCTGACACCGCGATAGATCAGAAAGAAATTCAGTGCAAACGAAATCAACAACAACAACAGGGCGGGCGAATCGCCGCCACGAAATAACGCACCGTCGGCATCCGCACCAACAAACCCACTAAAAAACGAGGTGTACTCCTCCGCCTGACTGCCGCGCATCAGATCGCCCGTCAGATAGAAATACGCATAACCGAGGCACCACGCCTCGATGACCACGTAGTACATGTAAATGATGATCGGAATCAGTAGCGCTAAGGCCCCCATGTACTTCGCCAACGGATTGGGCCACAAGACGGAGAAGATCCCGGGAGCAGAATTGAAACCGCGACGTCCGCCATACCGCCCCATGGTCCACTCCGCCCAGCAAAGGGGAATCCCCAGAATGAGCAGGGCAATGAAGTAGGGGATCATGAACGCGCCGCCACCGTGCTGCGCGGCTTGCCCCGGAAACCGAAGAAAATTGCCCAAGCCGACGGCCGAACCAGCCACGGCCATGATCACACCAATCCGAGAACCCCATTGCTCACGCGGTTGACCTGCTGACACTCCTAAGCTCCCTTACTTGCGAAAGACCCGCTCCCCGACTGCACTCCGGGCCGCCTCCTGCTCCAGAAGATGCCCGTTATACCAAACTCGGGCAACATCGAGTCGCCCGAGTCTGATTGCCCCGACGTTCGTGGACCAACCCATTTCTTGTAGACCGACTTGTCTCTAGTGGGCCGACTTGTCTCAAGTCGGTACCGGCGCCCCAGGCGGCTGATTTCCCTCCGTTTACGGGTTGGGCAGGCGACGCTGACCTGAGACAAGTCGGCCTGCAGGGGTCCGCAGACCACCGGCCGACTTCCGCTCCCGGTCGCCAGCACCACCGAACGGGCCACGAACCAATCCGGCTGCCTTCGCCGTCGCTCCACGTCATCCTCGATAACTTCTTTCATAAACTCCGGTTACGATCTTCAAATCACCGCAGGATCGATTTTAGAAATATCTGGTTGTCGAAATTGCGATATTCGATAAGATACCTGTACCGTCACCCACGAGCCAGCACACTGGACGAGGTCATGGTTGCGGAGGCTCGATTGGCTGGGTCCGGTTCGTCAGCGAGGGCAGAGATGGCTCGGGCGAACCGTGCTGCACGGGAGCGGTGGTTGGCGCGTATCCAATGATCCCTGAAAGTCTCGATGGCGAGAATTCGCGGCATGTCATCTATTTGTTCGAGCGATGCGACTTTGCTGGATCTGTTGCGAAAGCACGATGCCATGACGGTTGCGCAGTTTGAGCAGGCGTTGGGGGTGACGGCAACCGCAGTCCGGCAGCGGCTGAATCGTTTGCTGGCGTTGGGATACGTTGAACGGGTGGCAGAAGGGACGAGTGGTCGGGGGCGTCCGAGTTATCAATACCGGCTGACGAACGTTGGACGCCGCAACACGGGCGCGAATTTCGCCGACTTGGCAATCGCCCTGTGGCAGGAACTGCGATCCGTGAAGGACCGCGAGGTCCAGCGAGGTCTCTTGCGGCGGATTGCCCAGCGACTGAAAGACGGTTATCGGACGGCCACCCGGGGTGCATCGTTGGACGAGCGAATGGAGGCGGTTGCGAAGCTCTTTTGCGATCGGCAGATTCCGTTTGAGGTCCAGCATCGGCCGGGACAATTGCCGGTCCTCACGGCCTTGGCCTGTCCCTACCCGGAACTCGCCGACGAGGACCGAACGGTGTGTGCGATGGAGCGAATGCTGATTTCCGACCTGCTGGAGCATCCGGTAACGCTCGAGCGATGTCGGCTAAACGGCAGCCGTGTTTGCACTTTTGAGCCGTCAGAGGAGTCGGCGACGACGTTGGAAACGGGCCTTACCGGGTAGCCAACCATGGAGGAAGCTGCGAAGATAGACGTTCTTTGCCTTCAGGGATAGGAATGAACACCATGACCCAGCCGTGGATTGAGGGACGGTTCGAAGAGAACGTCATCACGACGACGTTAGAACAGGCGATCAATTGGGCGCGGCAGTCGAGTATCTGGCCGATGACGTTCGGACTGGCGTGCTGTGCGATCGAAATGATGGCGGCGGGAGCGAGCCGTTTCGACATGGACCGCTTCGGGGCGGGAGCGTTTCGCGCGACGCCCCGGCAGGCAGATCTGATGATTGTTGCCGGAACCGTGACTTACAAGATGGCCAGCCGCGTGCGGCGGCTCTACAACTTGATGCCCGATCCCAAGTACGTCATCGCGATGGGTGCCTGCACCGTGGGTGGGGGACCTTACTTCAAATGGGGCTATCATGTCGTTAAGGGTGTGGATTTGGTGGTCCCCGTGGACGTTTACGTGCCTGGGTGCCCGCCGCGGCCAGAGTCCCTGCTCGAGGGGCTGATGCGGATTCAGGACAAAATCAATGGTCACCGAATCGCGAAGCGGACCTCCGTCGAAGTAACGGGTTTCGGCCGCGTTGGCGACAAGTTGGAAGATGAGTTACCGATCCCGCATCATTCCGGTTACGTCGATGCACCGGCGAGCCAAGATCCGATGACCGGACACCAGAAAATCACGGGCTGACCAACTGGGTCAGTCGCGAGCGAAGGACTTTCTTTATTGATACCGGTTCAACCGGTGGTGGCAGGAAAATGAGCGACATTCTCAAAATTGAAGATCTGCACGTAACGATCGAGGACAAAGAAATCCTGAAGGGCGTCAATCTGCAGATTCGCCGTGGGGAAACCCATGCCTTGATGGGTCCGAACGGCTCCGGCAAGAGCACGTTAGGATTGGCGATCATGGGGCATCCGAAGTACGAAGTGACCCGCGGAACGATTGAACTGAACGGCGTCAATCTGCTCGAGATGGAGGCGGATGAGCGGGCGCGGGCGGGAGTCTTCATGGCGTTCCAGCGTCCGATCGCCATTCCCGGCGTCAAGATGGCTGATTTTCTGCGGCACGCCACGACGAACGTTCGCAACCCGGACCGAAAAGAGGGCGAAGAATTGATTCCGATGCGGGAGTTTCGGAAGGAAATCCGTCAGAAGATGGAACAGCTCCGTATCGATCCGGAATTTGCCCGTCGGTACGTGAACGATGGTTTTTCCGGCGGCGAGATGAAGCGGGCTGAAATCCTGCAGCTCGCCATGCTTCAGCCCAAATTTGCCGTGCTGGACGAGACGGATAGTGGGCTCGACGCAGATGCGGTATTGCTGGCAAGTCAGAGTATCGCGGAGATCGGCCGCCATCAGATCGGACTTCTAATCATTACGCACCACGATAAACTGCTCGAGCATAACCGACCCGACTACACGCACGTAATGTTGGGAGGACGAATTGTCGAAACCGGTGGCGTGGAGCTCGCCGCCGAATTGCACTCACAGGGTTACGACCGCATTCGCCGCAAGTATCCCGAAGCCAATGCGGCGAATCAGGCGATGCTCGAAGACGAGTCCACGCTTCACGCAACTGCATGATCGTTTGCTCACCTTACCGGTAATTCCAACCCCGGCGACAGGACGAAGTCGAAAGTGAAACCCACCATGGCTACCGACGTCAAAACCAACCCGAACGAGCGAATTGGCGAGATCAACAAGTACGATTTCCGCACGGAATCTCACGCCGTGTTTAAAGCCCGCAAGGGCCTCGACGCGCAGATCATTCATCAGATTTCCGAAATGAAGAATGAGCCCGAATGGATGCGCGAATTCCGCCTGCGAAGTCTGGAGATCTTCGAGTCAAAGCCGATGCCCCAGTGGGGTGGAAATATCGCAGTCGACTTCCAGGACATCTACTACTATCTGAAACCGACCGACCAGCAGGGACGGTCCTGGGACGAAGTTCCACAGGAGATCAAGGAGACGTTCGACAAGCTGGGAATCCCGGAAGCAGAAAAGAAGTTTCTGGCGGGGGTCAAGGCGCAGTTTGAAAGCGAAGTGGTCTATGGGTCGTTGAAGGACGAACTTTCGGAGAAAGGAGTCATCTTCACCGACACCGACACGGCGGTTCGCGAACATTCCGAGTTACTGCGGCAGTACTTCGGAACGATCATTCCACCCTCCGATAATAAATTCGCCGCGCTCAACTCGGCGGTCTGGTCGGGTGGCTCGTTCATTTATGTGCCTCCGGGCGTGTCGATCGACTTCCCATTGCAGGCCTACTTCCGCATTAACGCGGAAAGCATGGGGCAGTTTGAGCGGACTCTGATCATCGTTGACGAGGGTGCTCAGGTGCATTACGTCGAGGGCTGTACGGCTCCGATGTACACCACGGAAAGCCTCCACTCCGCGGTCGTCGAAATCATCGTCAAGCGTGGTGCGCGCTGTCGTTACACGACGATTCAGAATTGGGCGAACAACATCTACAACTTGGTCACCAAACGGGCGGTCGCCTACCAAGATGCCACAATGGAATGGATCGATGGGAATCTTGGGAGCCGTCTGACGATGAAGTATCCGGCCGTTTACATGATGGAGCCGGGTGCCCGCGGTGAAATCCTCTCGATTGCGTTCTCTTCCGCCGGTCAGCATCAGGACGCGGGGGCGAAGTTGGTTCACTGCGCTCCCCACACTTCCGGCCAGATCATCTCGAAGTCGATTTCCAAGAACGGCGGCCGCAGCAGTTACCGGGGCCTCGTGAAAGTGGAAAAAGGCGCGCATCATTCGCGCTGTAACGTTGTCTGTGACGCGTTAATTCTGGATCCGAAGAGTCGCAGCGACACATATCCTTACATTGAAATCGCGGAACAAGATGTGGCAATCGGTCACGAGGCGAGCGTTTCGCGGATCGGGGAAGAACAACTGTTTTACCTGATGAGCCGCGGACTCTCGGAAGCGGAAGCCAGCACCATGATTGTCAATGGCTTCATTGAACCCCTGGTCAAGGAACTGCCGATGGAGTACGCGGTCGAGATGAACCGCCTGATCCAGCTCCAGATGGAAGGTTCGGTCGGTTAATAAAATGACTCCAACTTCGACAGCTACGTCCGCTGGTTTCTCCGCGGAATCGTTCGCACAGTTTCTCGAGACTCGGTCCAACGAACCAGACTGGCTGCGCGAATTGCGCCGCGAGGCGTGGGCCGAGTTCGTCCGCCGCGATCTTCCGACGCGGCGGGAAGAAGAATGGATGCGAACCGACATCCGCCTCTTCCGGCTGGATGATTTCCGACTTCCCTCCGAAGTCCCGTCGACTGCCGAACCGGCTCGTGCCCTGCTCCGGGAGGGCGTCGAACTGGCGGGTCAGACAATTGCCTGCAACGGGCATTGTTCCAAGGCAGAACTCGATCCGAAGTGGGCCAAACAGGGCGTTCTGTTCGGCAACTTGGCCGAACTGATCGAGGAACACGGCGATCGCTTGCGTCCTTTCTTGCATCAGGTGGTACAACCGCAGATTGACAAATTCTCGGCTCTGCACGCCGCCTGCTGGTCGTCGGGCACTTTGCTGTTCGTCCCGCGGGGTGTGGTCGTCAACGACCCTCTCTACGCGCAGTCCACGCTAACGAGCGGCGGAGTTGACTTGGCGCACACGCTCGTGATTTTGGAAGACGGCGCCGAAGCGACATTTCTGAACGAACAAGGAAGTCCTACGCCCGCTGATTCCGGCCTCCATTGCGGCGCAACCGAAGTCATCCTCCAACGCGGGTCGCGGCTACGACTCGTGACTCTGCAGGATTGGGGATTCAACGTCTGGCACTTTGCTCATCAACGGGCGATTGTCGGTCAGGATGCTTCACTGCAATGGACCGTTGGTGCCCTGGGCAGTCGGCTCGCGAAGGTGAATCAGCAGGTTTCACTCGAGGGTGCGGGCGCCGAAAGCCAGGTCAACGGCGTGATGTTCACAGAAGGAAAGCAGCATCTGTCGTATCACACTCTGCAACACCACGTCGCCCCAGAGTGTCGCAGCGATTTCCTCTACAAGGCAGCGTTACAAGACAAGTCGCGCACGGTCTGGCGAGGAATGATCAAAGTCGATCCCGGTGCACAGAAGACCGATGGCTATCAGCGGAACGACAACCTGTTACTCTCCAATCAGTCACGAGCCGATGCAATTCCTGGATTGGAAATCGAGGCGGACGACGTGCGTTGTACCCATGGTGCAACGACCGGGCGAGTCGATGATGAACTGATTTTCTACGCCCAGACGCGCGGGTACACGCGGCGTGAGGCAGTACGATTGATCGTCACCGGCTTCTTTCAGCAAGTCTTTGATCGAGTCACGATCGAGAGTGTGCGCGAGGCACTCGGAGCAGCGATCGCACGACGCGTACGAGAATATGAATGAGTCCATTCGATGAGCGAATTCATCAAAGTCGCTGAGGTCGACGATCTACCTGACCCGGGAAAGCGACTGTTCGAAGTCGAAGACCGGCTGGTCGTTCTCTTTCGAGTCAATGGCCAGTTTTTCTGCCTCGACGATGTCTGCACTCACGACGGTGGACCTCTCGGAGAAGGGTGCTTGGTCGATCACCGTATCGCCTGTCCTCGTCATGGTGCGGAGTTCGATATTCGCACCGGCGAAGCACTCACCATGCCGGCCACCGAAAATACCGTAGCGCACGAAGTAAGAGTGGAAGGCAATCACGTGCTCGTCCGTCTTGCCGCCGACTGAAGAGAGACTCTGATGCCCGTTACTGAAGATCAGGTTCGCGAAGAACTCAAAAAAGTCATCGATCCCGAACTGTTCGTCAACATCATCGACTTGGGACTCGTCTACGTTGTCAATTTGGAGGACGGCGCAGATGAAACGACGAACGTTCTGATCGAAATGACCATGACCAGCCCCGCCTGTCCCGCTGGCCCGCAATTGATCGGAAACAGCAAACAGGTCGTTCGCCAACTCGAAGGTGTCGGCGAAGTCGAAGTGAAGATCGTCATGGATCCTCCCTGGACCCCCGACCGGATGACCGATGACGCGCGGGATCAACTGGGGATCTTCTGATCATCTCGAACCGGCGCGGCGCGGTCACCACTCTTTCCTATTGGCCTGCAGATCTACTCCCGTGGAGCCCGAGGCCATACCAATTCGAGTAACCGCAGGCACTGTTTGGCCTCTTGCAGTTCCGGACGCGATGATGAGTCGGCAACGACGGCCGATTGGTCTCCCGCGTGATCGTGCGGATCGATCCGGCCCTGGGCCAAGTCTTCGTCGAATTCGGCGAGCTTTCGGGCGAATTCGCCATCGCACGAACCCCGGGGCGTGCGCGATCCAGGTTGGGCTCGCGACCCTGATTGGCTGCGGTTTTCGTCGATTCGCTTCCGATCGGGGTCTGAGTCAATCAAGGTCGGATCTCGCGGCGTACATCAATTCATCGACCTGCAGTTCTTGAGATAGATTCTGGACGGCTCGTGCCCAACGGATCTGCGCGGCTTTCGTCGAAAGTCCAAGCCCTTGGGCAATTCGCTCGAAGGACAACTCGTCAAAATGCCGAAGCCGAATCATCAACCGATCGCGGGTCGAAAGACGTTCGAGGGCCGTTTCGATCGTCTGGGCATCGATGCGCAAGGGCTGCTTGTCGCACGGAGAGATGAGTGCAATTTCGGGGTCGGGGCCCCGATTATCTCCGAATGCGCAGGGACCCACTCCGACGGATTCCGTTGGATCGAAATCGTCTCCCGCAAAGCCAGGACTCTTTTGCCCTAGCTGCTGAAATTGCCCATTTTGCGACTCTGACATCGCCCCACGTCCCTCCACATCGATAATCGACACCCCGGTTTCCGAGCGGTCAGGAGTGGCATTTTTTCGCGCTTTTTCGCCATCTTTCCCGACGCCTGCCAGAAGAGACCGGCAACACGCGGACGCGCGGATGTGGTTGGGTTGCGCGGCGGCCGGCAGCGGAAAACTCGACCGAGTTTTCGTAGATTTCGCGCGATCGAGAGTCTATGTTACGTGTCATCGGGCGTGTTGCTCGCGCGTAATGGCGTGGCAATTGACGTGCGTTGACATGGAGGCGTTTGTCGGGTTCGCCGGGATGGATCAGCGCGCAGCGACGGCATCCTCAACGCGTCGTCGTGCCAATTGACGACCAGAGAAACAACATCGGGCACGCATCCAAAGGGGGCGATCCATGATCCGAGATCTATTCACCGCGGCGCCGTCACAGGTCTTCGAGAAGCGACGCGAAACGGGCGAATGCCGGACTCCCGCTGGTCGTTTGGCATCATTGGCAGCGCTGCCGTCAATACAGCGAGCAGCAGCTCTCTTCTTGGTTTTTGGGCTGGCGGCGGCAGCGTTTGCCCAGCCGAATATGGGAGAGCCGTTTGTCTTTCGAACAGACAACGGAGCAAGTATGCCCTACCGTTTGCTGGCGCCTCCCAATGTCGATCAAGCCGGCCGGGAGTTTCCCCTGATCGTGTTTTTGCACGGGGCAGGGGAGCGTGGAACGGATAATCGAATCCAGATGCAGGTCCACATCGACGGATTACGGGCTGCAACGCAGACGGAGGAGTATGCCAGTTTTCTCGTCGCGCCCCAGTTGCCCGCCGGCAATACCTACTGGCAGCCGAATTATTCATATGATCTGACGCTGGAGATCATCGATTCCTTGATCGCCGATTATCCAATTGACCCCTCGCGCATTTACGTGACCGGACTATCGCTAGGCGGAAACGGTTCGTTCAATTACATCTCCCAGTTACCCGACCGTTTTGCCGCTGCCGTGCCATTATCTGGCTGGGGAAGCAGTTCGACTTCTACGGCGGAGAGAATTCGAGACATTCCGCAGTGGATTTTCCACGGCACTTCGGATTCGGTGATCCCCGTTAGTGAATCTCGGAACATGTTCTACGCCGTGGACGCGGTCGGTGGCGGTTCGTTGTACACGGAGATATGGGGAGGACCGCACGGAATCTGGGCCCCTATCTATTCCGATTGGCAGACGGACCAGCATGGATTGTATCCGTGGCTCTTTGCTCAGCAGCTTCCAGCACAGCCGACCGTCTCCCTGATCTCGGCGGATTCTGTTTGGCATTACCTGGACGATGGCACGGACCCGGGACCAACATGGATGACCCTGGAGTTTGACGAGCAACAGTGGCTGCCAGGGCAAGGGCAGTTCGGCTACGGGGACGGCGATGAAACAACCGTCGTCCACTGTGGCCCATCCGCGCCAACTTGCCGCAGCGACAACTTCGCAACCGTTTTCTTCCGCCAGAGTTTTTCAATCCCTGATCTTTCCTGGCTTGAAAGTCCAGCGATCGAGCTGTTGCGTGATGATGCGGCCGCCGTGTATGTCAACGGAATTGAGGTTTTTCGCGACGCCGGCCTGCCGGAAGATGCAACATTTCAAACGTACGCGCGCGTCAGCGTTGAAAACCTGCACGCAGCGATTCCGCTGGGTGAAGGTCTCTTGCGCGAAGGCACGAACGTCATCGCAGTCGAAGTCCATCAGCGTTCGGCAACGGATCGCGATCTGAGCTTTAGCTTGCGACTGACCGCACAACAAGTTCCGGAGCCGGGCCTGTGCTTGCCGCTCCTCGCCGCCGTCGGCTGCGTCTGGTGGTCACGCTTTCGTCGCATCGATCGAAGGAGCGAAAGAACGAAAGGAGCGCCGATTGTTGAGGGACAGAGGCCAAGGGAACGGGAAGATCCGCCGAAATAGCCCGTTCCTCGCCGTTCTCCACTCGCCAATCCAAAATCTGTCTTCCCCTCAACAATCGGAGCTCCTTGTTCGTCACTCTCCGGCTCCTCTTGCCCTTGCCACTGACCTCAACAATCAAAACCCTTCTTCGTCACTCTCCGGTTCCCCCGCCCCGGGCCGTCCAACAGGGACTTCAACCCCCACGATTCTCCCGTTGCCTTTTCCGACCGTGGCGCAAGTCGGCAGAAGCTGACGTGCACCCGCCCCGTCCTTGGAGAACCGACTGAGGTTCCCTGAAAACGGGAATCTTGGGACAATCTTGGCTTCGCTGCCGCCAAGCTTCCCGCAATTTCTGGCGATCAGCCCGGCGGGCACGAGTTCGCGCAGCGGCGGTCGCATACCCTCTCTGGCTGACGGGGCAAATTCTCCGATGACGTTGAATAACCCTCTTCTGCGGCCCGCATCTTTGCTCACCGTCGCCCTTTCACTTTCCATCGGCTGGGGAATTCGTGGGAACTATGGCCACGAGACGGGAGCCATGTTCCCAGGTGCTTTGGCGGCCATCGCGGCTTGCCTGCTCTCGGGTCGTGAGGACTGGCGCCGCAAGGTCGTCTATTTTGGGCTCTTTGGCATGCTCGGTTGGGCCCTGGGCGGCTCAATCAGTTACATGCAGGTCATCGGATACGCGCATTCGGGTCACGCGCCGAGTCAATGGTTTGGTTTTGGCGGCCTATTCGTCATCGGCTTTCTCTGGGCTGCTCTGGGCGGTGCCGGAACCGCAATTCCGGCGGTCTACTCGGACAAACAGCTCCGGTCAGTTTTCCGCCCCTTGGTGATCGTCATCGCGGTCTGGGCCATCTGGTACCTATTTCGGACTCCGCTCCTTCGATTGCTGCAGTCCGCGCTTTCCGGCGAGATTCCGATCGACGCTGGACAGCGTCACGAATCGCCACTCTATTGGTTCGATAGCGACTGGATTCCGGTAGCGCTCATGCTGATCGCGCTGCTGATCTACGACCTGCTGCAGCGGCGCTTCGAACGGTTTGGCCTGCTCTTGGCTTACGCTGCTGCGGGAGGCCTGATCTGCTATCTAGCATTCTTCTTGCTCGACCGCACGCTGGGCAATGATTGGGTCCCGCGGCTCCTCGTGCAACCGCAGGGGATGTACGGCGACCGGTTCCCCGCCGACCAGCTGGCGACCAAGAATTGGCCGGGGATCCTACTCCAGTTGGGACAGCGCGAGGGCCTGCTTTATCGCGGCGAGGTTCTTGCCCTTTGGGGAGGAGCCCTGGTCGGCGCGGCAATCTACTTCGTGCGGTTCGGACGGTTCGCCCAGGGGAGCGGACTGTTGGTCGCGATGGCAATCGGATGGTGGGTCGCCTTCTTGTTGCTGCCCGTTCTCGGCAGCCTGTTTCTTGCGCCATACGGCGGGCTGCGCATGACACCGCCTCGCGGAGACAACTGGGCCGGTGTGCTCGGTGCTCTGGTTGGGGCGCTGATCTACTTCGGACGGCACCGCCACCGGTCGTTGATCGTCGTGGCCCTCCTGTGCGGAACGGTCGGCGGAATCGGCTTTTCCGGGGCGGCCTGGCTGGAGTTGATGCTCGTTTCCCAGGGGAATCGCAATTTGCAGGCGGCGGCCACCGACTGGCAGACATGGCAACAAACCACCTGGGAGCCAACGTCATGGACGGATGTCGATCGCATGCCGCTGCCCGATTTTGCAGCCAACTTGGAGTCACCGGGGGAATGGACCCATTGGCAGCAACAGAACTGGCACAGTTTTCTCGAGCAAGCTTACGGATTCATCAACGGTCTGGGCGTCGCGTTGGCCTTATCCGTACTCGTTACGCGTTTGCCTCTACGGGAACCGCTACCTGTGGATCGTCGCACCCTGCTGCTATCGCTTGTGCTACTGGTTCCCGGGTTGGCCTACGCGAACCTCATGAAGAACGTGGCCGCGTGGACAACGGACCAGGCGGGCGTGGTAGCCGTCCCAGCCGTCATGCAGGCGCCTTGGATCGACCTCAGTCTTTCGACCATGAATTGGTTTCGGCTTTTCTTTGCTGTGGGGACGATTGCTTATCTGGCCACCATACTCTGGCATTTTCGCCGACCCGTCGCGCTGTTGAGTGGTACCTGGCAGGCGCGAAGCCAATTACTCTATCTCTTGCTACTCTGGATCTTCGTGCTCGGCAATCTCATGCGCGCACTGCCCGGATTCCGCGAGGGAAGACTGCTGACCGAGGGCGTGATTCTGTTCCATGCGATCCTGGTCAGTTTCCTGATTCTGGTGGTACCGCGCCGTGTGGATCCGATCTCGATCAGGGAGTCTCCTGCCTGGGGCCGTGGCCTGATCCTGGCTGCCGGTTTGGCGGTGCTCTGTCTGATCGCAGTCCCCGCCGCGGAAACGTGGTCGACGCGGCGAATCTACGGCGATGCGCCGAGTGGTGTCCGGGGACTGGACTTTCGCTTCGGTCCGAATGCGACTTGGAAGCGTCAGCCGTTGTTGCGCGAAGCAGGACATCGTTGAGGTCGTTTGACGAATGCGGATTTTCGCCTATGAGTTTCTGACGGGTGGCGGACGTTACTCCTTGCAAAGTGACGAGGAGTTGTCGTTCCATCTGATGGTCGAAGGTCGTGCAATGATCCAGGCGATTTGTCATGACTTGGCGCGCATCCCGCGCGTCCAGGTTCACGCACTTTGGGATCATTACTTTCCCGACCAACAACGACCTCCGGCCCAATGTGCCGTCGTGAAATCGGCCGAAGACGTGCTTAAAGCTTTCGACTGTCAGGTCTTGAACTGCGCATACACCCTGATCATCGCCCCCGAATTCGGTCATTCCTTGCTCACGCTCGCGCAACGCGCTCTGGAGCTGGGCGCGGTCCTGTTGAGTCCCGGACCCGAACTGATCGCCCTGGCCAGCGACAAGTGCGCCACGGCAAATTGGCTGCGCGATGCTGGGATCCCGGTCCCAGAAACGGCCCGCTGTCGTACTCTGGATCAGGTTCCTAGAACGATCACCTGGCCGGCAGTCCTCAAACCAATCCACGGAGCGGGCTCGCAGGGAGTACGGTACGTGGATTCCCGGCAGGCAGCGAGTATCTTGTCCGGTTGTCAGGAGTTCTGCCTGCAACAATACGCTACTGGAAAGCCCGCGAGTGTCGCCGCAATCTGTGGACCCGTGCAGCAGATGCTCTTGCCACCCTGTTGGCAGCATCTCGATTCCCGAAGCTTCGCCTACCTGAGTGGATCCCGAATCAACGAACCAGCGTATGTGAAGCGAGCCAGCGATTTGGCGGAGCGGGTGTTAGCCAGTCTGCCGGACCCGCGAGGTTACTTGGGAATCGATTTGATCCTGGGTCCCCGGGAAGACGGATCAACCGACTTCGTGATCGAGGTGAATCCGCGTCTCACGACTTCGTACATCGGGTTGCGCGCGATGACACCACAGAACCTTGCAGCCGCCATGCTGAACGTGTGCGCCGGTATCCCCGTTACTTTGTCGTTTCCGATCGGGCCGTTAGAATTTCGGCCAGACGGTCAAATCCACAACCCAACCTCCGTCGGCGAATTCTCGACGGAAGGCGTGAAGGACTCCGCATGAATTGGCTGGCTCTCGATGTCGGTGGCGCACACATCAAAGTTGCCGATGGACGCGGTTTTGCCGCCGCTTACCCATTCCCCCTTTGGAAAAACCCAGAAGGCCTGCACCACGAACTACGGCGAATCATCTCGGAATCCCCGGAATGCGATCATCTGGTCGCCACAATGACCGGCGAGTTGGCAGATTGCTTTGAATCGAAAGAGCTGGGGGTTCAGTCGATTCTTCAAGCATTGCACGAGGCATCCGATGGACGACATACGCGCGTCTATGCCAACGACGGCGCGCTGGTCACTCCGGTTGTCGCGCGACGCCGACATACGGAAGTCGCGGCGGCAAACTGGCATGCACTTGCACGATATTGCGGCCGTTTTATGGAATTGGGAATTGCTTTGCTGATTGACGTGGGTTCCACGACGTGCGACGTCATTCCGTTCCGTGATGGATTTCCGATTCCTCGAGCGATGAATGACACGCAGCGTCTGCTGAGTGGCGAGTTGGTCTACACGGGAGTTCAACGGAGCCCGATCTGCGCGATTACTCCAACAATTCCTTATCGGGACCATTTGTGCCCGCTGGCGCATGAATTGTTCGCGACCATGCTGGACGTATACATCATTCTTGGCGAACTGAACGAGGACCCCGCCAATCACTGGACCGCCGATGGCCGACCAGCGACGAAACCGTTTGCGCGCGCACGCCTGGCCCGCTCGATTTGTGCGGACAGTGAGCAGTTCAACCATCGAGACGCAGTCGCGATGGCACAATCTCTGGCCGATCGCCAGACCGAAATGCTGACGGAATCCATGGAACGTGTTCTGCAGCGTGCGGGACAAACGCCCCAATCCATCGTGATCTGTGGACTAGGAGAGTTCCTCGCGCGTCAGGCAATCGAGCAATTCGGGCTCAAGGCGATCGTAATCAGTCTGCGAGAACAACTCGGAAAGTCCATCTCCCGCTGCGCCACGGCTCACGCGCTGGCCGTGCTCGCTCAGGAGTCGGCCGGACCATGAACGCGTCGGGCTTGCGCATCATCAAAGTCGGCGGGAGTCTGTTTGAGTATCCGTACCTGGCGAATGCACTGACCCAGTGGTTGGCCCAGCAGTCCCCGATGCAGAACCTGATCGTGACGGGAGGTGGGGTTTGGGCCGATGAGATCCGCGTCCTGGAAACGTCGGGCCGCCTATCGGTCGAAGCGGCCCATTGGCTCGCGATCCGGGCGATGAAGCTGACCGCCTGGCTGCTTTGTCAAATGCTGCCCGGAGCGACGATCGCCGACCAATTGGACTGCCTGGATGATCCTGGAGGGCATCTCACGAACGGAAGGGCGGGGCGGCTGCCGAACGACAACTGCGACAGGTTCCGCCTCGGCGGGAGCCTCGCCCTCCCGAACAACTCTCGTGAAACCGCCTCCAGGCAACCATCCGCGGTACGAGTCGCCCCGATTGTTTTCGATCCCGAACAGTTTCTGCGACAGGTCGAACCGAACTTGCCCCCGATGGCGCTGCCCATCGGCTGGCAGGTGACGAGCGATTCCATCGCGGCCCGGATCGCGGAAACGCTGGACGCCGACGAACTCGTGTTGATGAAGTCAACCGATCCGCCCACGTCAACCATCGAACAGGCAGCGCAAGACGGTCTCGTGGACGCGCATTTCCCCCTCGCTGCGGCTTCCGTTCGGCGATTGCGGTGGGTGAACCTGCGACGTCAACTGAAATCGTCGGCTTGAACAACCTGCCGAAACAGGCCGGCCAA
This sequence comes from uncultured Pirellulaceae bacterium, assembly GCA_964522605.1. Lineage (GTDB taxonomy): Bacteria > Planctomycetota > Planctomycetia > Pirellulales > Pirellulaceae > CAVZLD01. The sequence continues at coordinate 14,928 of CAZFWV010000010.1, read as the reverse complement.
CCGCGCCGCTTCCGTCCGGATATCGTGTTCCTGACGAACGCGTTCGGCCCCGCGACGGCCCATACGCTGCAGTTGCTCGAGTGGCGTCTCCAGGACCTCGCGCAGAGCGATCGCCAACTTATCCACACTCCCTGCAGGGACGATCCACCCACATTCGGCATCGACGAGTTCCGGGATGCCGGCAATGAAGGTTGTCACGACGGGCCGCTGCATGGCAAGTGCCTCCATCAGCACAACCGGCAACCCTTCGGCGAAACTGGGGAGTACGATGGCACGAGCCAAGAGCAAATGTCGACGGACTTCCTCGCCGCTGCACCATCCAGCAAACGTCACTCGGGACTGCAGTTCATACCGCCGCACGAGAGATTCCAACTCATCGCGCATCGGTCCATCGCCCACAAGTACGAGTTCACAATCGACGTTCGCTTGCTGTAATTGGTGCACTGCTTCGACCAAAAGCAGCTGTCCTTTTTGTTCGCACAAACGACCAACGCAGACGAAGCGACGTGTGGAAGGCGAAATCGCGGAAGCGGTTGCTCCGTAGTCTCGCGGGATCCCGCAGTGCACAACGTGGATCCGATTCCAATTCGCGTGGTCACCGAGTCGATAGAGTTGACTACGGCCAAAGGAGCTTACCGCGACAACAAAAGCGGCGTGACGAATTTTGTCGCGCAGCGAGATGATCGGGGCATCATCGAACTCTTCCGGCCCGTGAACGGTGAAACTGTACGTCGGTCCCCCAAGTAGCCGCGACAACATCGCCACGTGGGCTCCATTCGTTCCAAAGTGTGCATGCACGTGCTGTACATTTCGGCTCCGTAATTCGCGTCGCAGCAGACAGGCTTCGGCCAGATAAGCCAGATGACGAAGCACACCGCTCTTCGATCCAATGCCTTGTCGGATCGTTTGCGTCAGCGTGCGTACAAACCGCACAGGGTTTTGCGCGGCAGTGAGGAGCGTGGTGCCGAGGAAGACAAACGGACTGCGACGCAGCAGCAAGGTAACTCGTTTCAGTTCCTCGCGGTCTCGCGAATCGACCAGACTCGACTCACGGGTATACAGGGCAAACCGCTCGATCGACAGGCCTGCCGCCTCGAGCGCCTCGATTTCTCGGCGAATGAACGTATGGCTGACTGCCGGATACTGGTTGACAAAATACGCGATGCGCATCGCGGCCTCCGATCCTGCGTTGGCACTGCACTGCTAACGGTGGAAATGCTGTTCTCTCGGCGAGAAATCGAGCGACCAACGGAAGCGACCTTACCCGGGTGTTTTGAAGTTGCAGGTAGCCGAATTCGTGAGAATTCGGAGGGGGCGAGCAGGGGGACCCACCGACAAAGCCACCGAATTCTCACGAATTCGGCTACGAACTAACGAAATGTGCAACTTCAAAACCCGGGTGCGGAAGCACCCCGTTGGGTTGCGGCCCTGCCGCACTGCGTTTCCCGTCAACTCGAGCGACGGATCATAGGCTTTGTCTCAGAAGTCACGGTCAACGTAGGCCGACTTGTCTCAAGTCGGCAATTCCAGCATGTTCGCGAACTTGAGACAAGTCGGCCTACAGTTTTGAGACAGCGCCTCGTGCTGTGTCACAGCTTAGAATCGGGTAGGACGGACGTGAACCGGCGATTCAGTTCCACCACCAACGGTCCGCCTCAGGGGCCGCCTTCTCGTGCACCGCCCCCACTTCGGCGTTGGTTTCCGCCTGGGAAGCGTATCGATAGGCGTTGATCTGTACGCCACCCGATGCCGTAATGATGTACTCTGAACCCCGTTTCATCACGCTGCACTGCGACGAAACGGTTTTCGGTGGATTCCAGGATTCCGGCAGGAAATCGCCATTCTCGCCGGTCAAAATGGGGAGCTCACATCCAGCTCGATCCAGCAACTGCTCTTGATCGATCAAAGCGGCAATGACGCACAGGTCCATCAGATTCCGCAACTGACCAAACACCGGCTGTTTGGCGGACAGTTTTTCGTAGTTCTGATTCATGGCTTCGGCCCAACGCGCAGCAATCGGATTCTGTTCCCCCGTGGTGGTCACATCACCCTGATCCGTGACATAATCGTCTTCGGTCATGACCTTGACACCGGGACCGCGCAATTCCCACGCCAATCCATCTTCGCTCCGCGCCAAGGGCTCGTAATTGCAGGCCATCCACCATCGCGGCATGAGATTCTTCGGCTTGTAACGACTCGCCGCCAGCAACTGCAGAAAACTGGGCAACTCGCGCACCGGTGGATCTTCGAGCTGCATACCGATCCGCTTCATCCGATAATCCGCGGCGACTAACACGCGGGCAAAGTGCGACGTATCGGATACGCCGGTCAGGGTGATTTGTTGCGCTCCCAAAGCCTGCTGAATGCCATCCAAGACGGCCGGATTGAACGTACGCTGGCGCGAGACAAACTCACGCATCGCCCGAATCCCCTCTTCGGTCGGGTCGATCGAGCAGCTAATGCCCGTTTCGCGCGAGGTCCGCGTCGCATGCAAGGCTACCAGCAGATCCTCGAGCTTGATCACCGGTCGCCCCGTGGTTTGACCGACAATCGCTCCTTGCTCTCCAATGACCCAGCCTTCACCGGGTCCGGCCAAGACAACATCCTGGCGATCCGGATAGACCAAGACGTACTGCACGCGCTGGATCCCAGCCAGGTACTTGAGGTCATCGGGTAAGGCCCCCAGATCTTTGTCGGCAGCGTCCTGCAGTGCCGCTTCCAATTGGCGCAGGGAGATTTTGCGGAGATTCATCGGTCCCATTTCCGTGGGAACGACCTGCAGACGCTCCTGCAAGGCCTGACGCAATGCCTCCGTCGCCTCCGCCGTCGGTTCGCGGACAACCCCCTCCGCGTCAATCGCAATTCCACCCACGGCCCCATTGCGAAAGAATCCACCGGCCAGTGCCTCGCGACCCAACCCGACGATGGCGGCCACGAGAAACAAGACGCGGAAAGGACCTGCCGACAGGCGCCGGAAGACTTCACTCATGTGCATGGCACGACTCCGATACGAGTTGGGACTGCGTAAAGGTCAAGACCCGGTTCCCGAACGAGGATCAAGCTCCGGCTCAAAACCGCGTCATCTCGGCGGACGCTGACGGCGGACTCAGCGACTACCCTGGCACCGTGACCTATCTACTTCTATAGAATAGGCTTAGGATAGTCGGGACGCGACTCGGAATCAAGGAACCACTGAGTCCGCCGCCACAACCGGATCAACGTCCTCACGGAAGGGCCCGCGGCGTGATCCGCGTGGCTCGCCCGGGAATCAACAACTTGCGTTTTTGCCTTGATAGCGACTAAAGTGATGAATGACAGGGGGATCGTCCCTTCGCACCACACATCCCCGATGATCGGCGGTCCCTCCCGGTGTGCTCCGCACTCTCCCTTCTCCGGTCGCAGACGACCCCGGTTGCCGAATCCACTCGGGCGGATCGGATTTGACGGGGTGGCCCTTCTAGGAAATGAGTTGAACGACATTCGCTGATGCTTGCATATCTGGTAATTCGAGAAGGTTCGAAATGGACGGATGTCTTCCGTCTGGTAGAGGGTCGGACCGTGACCATCGGCCGGGCTCCAACCAACCAGATTGTCATTAAGGACGAACGGTGCAGTCGGCATCATGCAGAGATCTTTATGTCGCAGGGCAACTGGATCCTGCGGGATCTGGAGAGTCGGAACGGGACGGTCGTAGGGGACCAGCGTGTATCGGGCGACTGGACCCTGGCGGCCGGACAAATTGTGCGGATCGCGCACGCTCAATTGGCGTTTGTCCATGATCTTTCCCAGGCATTTCCCGACACACCCGCGGAACCGAAACAGGAGGAGACGGTATCCGGAGACGTGGAAGATGCCGACGTGTTGTCGACGTACGAACCGACGACCATTACGCATCGCAAAGGACAGACTCGTTTCCTGGAACGTCGGCTCGAGGATGATGATTCGACGATCCCGAAAGTTGGCCGGGCGGCGACCAAGCTATGCCGGATCGCGTTCGAGTTAGCCAATCAGCCGGACGTTGTTTCGGTTGCGAACCGAGCGTTGGAAGGGCTGCTGGAAGCGACGCACGTCAATGCCGGAGCGGTGCTGTTAATCCCGCGGGATTTCGCCGGACCCGCATCGGGCAGTGACTTGGAGGTGATTGCATCGCAGTCGACCGATACCGTGAAATACCACCGCGTCTCCAGCTTCCTCGCAACCATGGTGATGCGTGAGGGCGAGGCCGTGTTGGCGAGAAACGTGGAGGGCGACAGTCGATTGGCGAGCCGCGATAGCCAGGGGGAGATTCACGCCACAAGTGTCCTCTGTGCTCCTGTCCGGCAAGACGGCCGAGTCGTCGGCTTGATTCATCTGTACTCGACGCGCTCGGAGGTGGTCCCGGATCCCGACGATCTGGAGTTCAGCCTGGCGGTGGCCGACAACGTGGCGCTCGCCTTGAAAACCTTGGGACGCCAGCAGGAGCTGACCGAGAACCTGAATGTGACCCAGGGCGAGGTGAAACAACTACGCAAGCAGTTGGGCGCAGCGAGTGAAATCGTCGGTACCAGTTCGTTGATGTACCAAGTCCAGCAGGAGGTCGCGCGGGCCGCTCCTAGTCGAGCGACGGTCCTGATTCGGGGCGAAAGCGGCGTTGGCAAAGAACTCGTCGCCCGCGCCGTCCATTATGCGAGCCCGCGAAAAAAGGGGCCCTTCGTCTGTTTGAACTGTGCCGCGTTGTCGGAAACCTTGCTGGAGAGCGAACTGTTCGGGCACGAGCGAGGCGCGTTCACGGGAGCCACGGATCGTAAAATCGGCAAGTTTGAAGCCGCCGACAAAGGCACACTGATGCTGGACGAGATCGGCGAAATGACCCCAACGATCCAGGCGAAATTCCTCCGCGTGCTGGAAGGACATCCGTTTGAACGAGTGGGTGGAAGTCGGGCGATTAAGGTGGACGTCCGTGTCATCGCGGCAACGAACCGAGACCTGGAAAAAGCCGTTTCCGAGGGCGGTTTCCGGCGCGATCTGTACTTTCGGCTGCGCGTCGTCGAGATCGTTGTGCCACCGCTCAGAAAACGTCCGGAAGACATTATTGAGCTGGCAGAACACTTTTTGCGCAGTTACATCGAGGAATCCGGCCGCAAGATCCTGGGATTCACGGCAGAGGCCCGGGAGCAATTGTTGCAGTACCGGTGGCCCGGCAATGTGCGCGAGTTGAGGAATGTTGTCGAACGCGCGGTCGTGCTCGCCCGAGGCAATTACGTCGACATTGACGACCTGAACCTCTCCCATTTGGCAACGGCCGGCGACAGTGCCGTCATGCCTTCGTCGCTCCACATCTACGAACCGCTGACGCTTTCCGAAGTGGAACGCCGCCACATCGTGGCAACCCTCCGACAGACCGGTTGGAATAAGAGCCGGACGGCCCGAATCCTGGGCATTGAACGTTCGACACTGGACCGCAAGATTCGACGGTACGGTTTAATTCCCGATGTCGATCACGTGGGCTGAAACGAGGACACTGCATGAGACTCCGAGTCGGACTGGTGGGTCTGGGTGACGCCTGGGAGACGCGACATCGGCCGGCTCTTCGGGCCCTCAGCGATCGATTCGAGGTCCGAGCCGTCTGCGCCGAAGTCGCGCTGCTGGCGGAACGGACCGCCGTCGAATTCCAGGCGACGGCGGTGGATGGTTTTCGTGCCTTGACGGCCCGGGAGGATATTGACGCGATCCTGATGCTCGCGCCGCAATGGTACGGCCCGCTGCCAATTCTGGCCGCCTGCGACTCCGGCAAAGCCGTCTATTGCGCGGCGGCGCTGGAGCTCGACCCGCAACAAGCACAGGAGGTGCGGCAGCGGGTCGAACTCGCGGGAATTGCCTTCATGGCCGAACTTCCCCGGAGACACGCCGCGGCAACGCTCCGATTGAAAGAACTGATCGCAACCCGTTTAGGCCAACCCCGACTGCTCTTCTGCCACCTGCGTTCCGCGATTCCTGAGCTTTCGGGCCCGCTGCGGAACCGATGCCTGACGGCCCGGACTACACACGATCTGATCGAATTGGTGGACTGGTGTCGGTACGTTGTCGGAACCGAGCCCACTGCGGTAACCGGCGTGCGCTATACGTCGTCCGAGAATCTGCAGGACGGCCTGTATCGGATGATGAGTCTCCAATTCGCTGGACCTTCGGAAGGCCAGCAGGGTCCGGTGGCTCAGATCAGTAGCGGCTACTACCTGCCCGCTCGATGGACCGAAGCGATCACGTTTCGCCCTCCCGCGGCACTGCAAGTCTGCTGCGAAAACGGCGTCGCATTCGTCGACCTACCGGCCAATCTCGTCTGGTTCGATCAGGCCGGTCGCCACATGGAATCGTTGGAAACCGAACGCCCCGTCGGGGAACAACTTCTGGCATTGTTCCACCGCGCCGTCACAAGCCTGGTTCGCCGAACAAACGAACTGGATGATGCCTATCGGGCCCTGTCGATCGTACTCAGCGCCGATCGCAGTGCGCAAGAAGGGCAGCGCATCGATCTGAAACTCGACTGAGTCGTCGGCGACCTTGAGAGTTTGATTGCCAAGACGGTGCATTCTCTGCCACAACGGACGCCTTCTGCGATGCGGATGGTGAAAATGTTGTTCTCTCGGTAAGTAATCGAGCGACCAACGGAAGCGACGCTTACAGGCTGCAGGCTGCGGCCCTGCCGCACTGCGTCCGAAAGGGACTTCGGAAAATCCGGAGCAGCCAGCCGGAGTGGGCACCGATGGAAGACGCGTCCCGACAGCGCCGGCGTCGGTCCGGCCGGGTCCGACGACAGCCAGGTTGGTCGCTGCTGGAAATTCTTTGCGTCGTCGTCCTGATCACGATCGGAATGGCCCTGCTGCTACCCGCCTTGGCCGGCGGACGTGAGGCAGCGCGTCGGACCCAATGTCAGTCGAATCTACGGAACCTGGCCGTCGCCGTGCAACACTATGTCTCGGTTCGCGATCGATTTCCTCCCGCTGCCACGGTCCGGTATGGGGAGTCGCCGTCCGGTGCACCGATTCCTCCTCGCCACGGGATTTTTGCCCGACTGTTGCCCTACTGCGAAGACTCGGCGCTCAGCCAACAGTTGGATCTAAGTCGAGACTGGAACGACCCGGCGAATGTCCGTCGGACTCGGCAGCACCTGGGTGGAATCCTTCTGTGCCCATCCGCACCGGACGAACGGCAGCGATTCCACGCCAGTGATTATTGCCCCGCGATTCGCGTCGACCCGAGCGACGAAAGCGGCCTGGGATCGCTCGTGCGAAACGGTACGCTCACCAATCGCAGTCATCACCGGGGCCCGGCGTGGGGAAATCATCTGCCGATCTGGGACAATCTCTTGCAGCTCGACGAGGTCGACTACATCCGTCGACGGGTCGACCGTCGAGTGGTTCGGTCGTCCGATGTTCGTGATGGGTTATCGCACACCTTGTTGTTGGTGGAAGACGCAGGAAAACCAATTTGCTACGAGTTCGGTCGTCCGTCCGACTGCCTCATCACCCGATTTCGCTGGGCCAGCTCCAATCTCTGGATGACCGTCAACAACTTCTGCAGGCAGCAACAGGTGATCAACTGCAGCAACAACTCGCAACCGTATAGTTTTCACCGAGCCGGCGTGAACGTCGTGCTGGCGGATGGCTCGGTCCGTTTTCTCGACGAGCAGATCGCCCCGGACGCGTTCGTCTCGCTCGTGACGCTCGCGGCGGGGGATTGAACGACCGGTCCGCACAGATCCCGGAAATTCCAGAAATCTCGGAAAAGGAAAAGGCAGGGCGTCAAGCCGCCCGTTTTCAGGGGCGTTCCGATTTCCGGCATTCGTCTATAATGTCGTCAAACCCAGGCAGTCGTTCGCCGTCCCGAGGGATGGCCCCCCAAAAGAGAGGTTCCAATCACACCGTGACAAGACAGTCTCTCACATACGCCGCCGCCTTGGTTGCGCTGGGGATCTCCCTCGCATCCAGCGTACAAGCATGCAACATCCCGGTTTTCCGCTACGCATTGGAAAACTGGGCACCCGATCCCTACCCTGTGTTCGTGCTCCATCAGGGCGACCTGACCGCCGAGCAAGCGGCCTACGTTGATCAACTGAAGGATGCGGCTTCCGACGCAAAACAGCCCGCCAACCTCCAGGCCTTCGCCGTCGACACGCAGCGATGGGCGACCAACGCGGGAGCTCCGAGTGAGCCGGACTCATCCACCGCCGAAGCGGGCCAGGAATGGCCTCCGTACCTGAAGGAATTCCTGCTCGGTGCGATCGCCGATCGGGACGCGACGTCCCCCCAGATGGTCGCCCTGTTTCCTACTATGATCGGCCGACCTGCGGTGGCTTGGCAGGGATCACTCACCGGCGACAATCTTTCGGCCCTCGTGGACTCGCCCCTGCGACAGACCATCGCCGAACGACTGCTGGCCGGTCAGTCTGCTGTGTGGGTTCTGATTGAAAGTGGCAACGAAGGGGCCGATCAGGCGGCATTTCAGTTGCTGCAGAGCGAACTCGAGCGATTGCCAAGCCGACTGGAATTGCCGGACCGGGAATTGATCGAAACGGATGAGTTCTTCCGGCCCGAGGTCGCGATTGAACTGAAGGTCGAGTTTTCCGCCCTCCGGATCCGCCGCGATGATCCGCAAGAAGCCGCTTTCTTATCGATGTTGCTCGGCAGCGAGTCGGACTTGCGGGAGTTCAACGAACCGATCGCAATTCCGATCTATGGCCGCGGAAGAACGTATTTCGCGTTGGTCGGCAACGGGATCAATCCGGAGATGATTGAAGAGAATTGCAGGTTTCTCATCGGAGCCTGCTCGTGCCAAGTGAAGCAAGAAAACCCAGGCGTCGACATGCTGATGGCGGTCGATTGGGCAAACCGGGTCGTTGGCACGGCAATGCCAGAAATCGTGCTGCCGGAGTTGACTGGAATTGGCGCTTTGGATGCAGCGGAGGACGCGAGCCCGCCGGCTCCTGCCGCGGCGGAGACCGAAGCGGACGTTTCCGTTGCGGCGGCCCCGGAACGAGAACCGGCTGTCCCAACGACTGAAACCGCCTCAACCACTTCATCGGCACCCGCCGAGCAGGCTCCCTCGGCACCAACCTCGCGGTTTGAATCCTCCCTGTTGTTTTGGTTGTTGGGGATCGCAGGCGTGGGCATCGCGATCGCATTCGGCGCCACCTTGCTGATGCGACGCAATCTTTCAGCGAGCTGAACAATGAGCATTTGGCGTTTGATGGGGATGGAAATCATCCACCGCAAATTGACCTTCAGTATTGCGGCGCTCGCGATTCTGGTTTCGGTTGCCTTCGCGGTGATTTCGCTGACTTTGATTCGTGCACAGCGCTTTCGGACCGAACGGCAGGTCGCCGCCCTGGACGACGAGATCCGAAAGATCACCAAAGCGATGGGGTTCAATATCAACATTTTGCCGAGCGACCAGAATCTCGCGGATTTTCACGCGAACGACTTCGCCGAAAAGACGATGCCGTACGAATATGTCGAGGTTCTCGCGAACAGCCCCGAGATCCTGAGTGTGCGGCATCTGCGCCCGGCGCTGATTCGTAAACTGGAGTGGCCCGAGTACCAGCGACCGATCATTCTGATGGGTGTCAGTGGTGTCGTGCCGCTCAGTCATGTCCAGAATCCAAAGCCGCTCACCGAACCCGTGCCCAATGGCGAACTGTATCTGGGAAGTGAGCTGGCCCGTCAACTGAACCTCGCTGTGGGGGAAGAAGTTTCGCTGAAGGCACGGAACTTTCGCGTGGGGAAAATCCACGAGCAACGCGGCACGAAAGACGACATCACGGTGTGGGTCGATCTGGCGGCGGCCCAAGATCTGCTCGGATTACCCGATCGAATCAATTTGATCCAGGCGTTGGAGTGCAATTGTGCAACGGTGGATCGGCTGGCGCAAATCGAGCAAGAGATTTCTCAAGTGCTCGGTACGGACGTCCAAGTCATCGAGTTGTCGACGCAGGCGATCGCACGGGCCCGGGCCCGTGAGGACGTCAAGGCAGAGGGCCAACGCACACTCGCGAGGATGCAGCGACGCGCCACGATACATCTTGTCCTGCTAACGCTGGCCGGTTGCATCTTGGTGGGGTTGCTGGCGTTGGCGAACGTCCGCGAGCGACGAGGCGAAATCGGTGTCCTGCGCGCCCTGGGGGTTTCCACCGCGAAAATCATGGGACTGTTTCTCACGAAAGCCCTGATCATCGGCCTGCTCGGTGCTGCCCTCGGCTACTTGGTCGGATTTCTCGCAGCGTGGCGGATTGATCAACAGGCGGCCGAGGACGGCATTCGGTTGACGCTTCCGCTCCTGTTCAACAAGAATCTGCTGATCGCCGTCTTGGTATTAACGCCCACGTTTACTACGCTGGCCAGCTGGATCGCCGCGGTCTTCGCCGCCAGCCAGGATCCGGCTTTGATTCTTGCTCAGGAGTAGTCAAGCGACTGATGCTCGCCCAGCTGGACAACGTCTGCAAGTCCTATCCGCATGCCGACGGCCGTGTCGTCGCGTTGCAGGACGTATCTTTGCAGCTCGAACCGGGCGACTTCCTGGCAGTGTGCGGCAAGAGCGGATGTGGCAAGACGACACTCTTGCTCACCTTGGGAGGCCTGTTGCGGCCCGATTCAGGAACGATCACCGTTCGCGACACCGACCTCTACCACTTATTGCCCAATCAGCGGGCACAGTTTCGCGCAAAACACATCGGATTCGTCTTCCAGCAGTTTCATTTGGTTCCGTACCTGTCGGTGATCGATAACGTTCTAGCCGCAACGCTCGGGCTGAATCAGAAGGTTGATCCGGCGGTCCGGGAACGGGCCGAGCAGTTGATTGACCGGTTGGGGCTCCGGAACCGTCGACGGCATCTTCCGGGCCAACTGTCGACGGGGGAACGCCAGCGAACCGCACTTGCCCGCGCTTTGTTGAATTCGCCTTCGATCCTGCTTGCCGACGAACCAACCGGCAATCTCGATCCACAGAACGGGGCCGTCGTCCTCGATTACCTCGCCGAGTTCGCCGCCCAGGGTGGAGCCGTCCTGTTGGTCACCCATGAGCAGGCAGCCGCCGAACGGGCGAATCGCGTGATTCAATTGGCGGACGGACGCAAATCCTGATCGTTTTGTGAAGATTCAGGAACCGTTTCTGCCTTTGGCCCCGCAGACGGGACAGTCGGGTCGACGGCGCAGCTGAATCTTTCGGAATTCCATCGTTCGCAGATCGGCGACGAGCATCTGCCCCGATAGGGGTTGACCGAAACCGGCAATCAGCTTGATCGCTTCGACCGCACCCAGACAAGCAACGGAACCGGAAACGGCACCAAAGACGGGAAACTGACGTTTCCAGGCTGAGGGTTGTTGGGGATACAGACAGCGCAGACAGGCGGTCTGGCCGGGAATCACGGTAAACAAGTGGGTTTCCATGTCGTACATCGCGCATTCCACCAACGGAATTCCGCGATTGACGGCCGCGCGGTTCATCGCGAACCGCTCTTCAAACAGCGGGGCACAGTCCACGACAACGTCGGCCTGCGCGACGAGTTGGTCGGCGTTCCCGTCATGAAGATTCTCAGCAATCGTCTCGATGTTTAGTCGGGGATTCAACTCGAGCAGTCGACGGCGAGCCACTTCCACACGCGGCTGTCCGAGTCCCGCATACGTCATGAGCAACTGTCGATTCAAATCGCTTGGCCGAATATTTCCTGCATGAGCCAAGATCAGCCGTCCGACGCCCGCCGCAGCCAACTCAAACGCAACGACGCTCCCAAGACCGCCGACGCGCGAAACCAAGACGGTCGCACCCTTCAGCTTCTCTTGTCCAGATTCACCAAAATCGGGAACCCACATCTGCCACTCGTAGGTGGCGCGTTCCTCATCGCTCAATCGTTCGGGTCGAACCATGACCTTTCCCCGCCTGTTAACCAGGGGCTTGCCCCGCGCTGACGTTCCTGAAACCCCAACTCCATCCGCCCGACCGGGCTTCTTGTCGGCCGTCTTCGATCGATGGCTAGCCACCGCTGATGGCCGAGAGAAACGTGATCGTGGATCCATCGGATAAGGGAGTCGGATCATCCGGGTCGACCTGTCGATCGTCAACACACAACAGAATGGACGGCAGCAGTTGTCCGTCGGCCATCACCACCGACTGGCGGAACGGTTCTGCGTGCCGCTGTCCCAGGATTCTCAGAAGTTCGGCAATCCCCGACGCGGCGGGCACTTCAATCGTTTCCTCGGCAATGCCAAGCGCGGCTTTGATCTGCGTCGTGTATTGGACGTGGACATGCATCACGGCTAATCCTCCGCCTCGATCTCAGCCAGGGGCCACGCGGACGCGGGGGAATCGGGGGCATGGGCGACGACCTGCCCTCGCTCGAGACGCAGGACGACATCCGCCAACTCCTCTGCCTCAGCCCGATTGTGCGTCACGTGCAATGCGGTCACGCCCTGAGAGACATGAATTCGGCGGAGTACGGCATAGAGGTGCTGACGAGTATCCTCATCCAGAGCACTCAAGGGCTCGTCCAAGAGCAGGATCTGAGGTCGGAAGGCGAGCGCCCGTCCCAACGCGACTCGCTGCAATTCCCCGCCACTGAGCCCCCGCGGCGCCCGATCCAGAAGATGTTCGATCTCCAGCAGCTCGGCCAGTTCGCGAACGCGATGCTTGATCGATGTCGCGGACCAGCGGCGAATCCGCAGTGCAAAGGCCAAGTGCTCCCCCACCGACATCGTGGCAAATAAGGCCCCATCCTGCGGGACATAGCCAACGCCCCGCGCCGCGGGCTTCAGCCCCGTGACATCCCGTCCCGCCAACTGAATACGACCCGTACGGATCGGCCTCAAGCCGCAGATGGCCTCCAGGATCGAAGTTTTTCCCGTTCCCGTGCGGCCCATCAAGACAGCGTAGTGTCCCTTCGGAACTTGCAGCGAGACCCGATCAAGCAAGAAATTGCCCAGTTGGATCGACAGGTCGGAAACGGAGATCACGCAGAGTTCTCAGCAATCGCGGTTAGTTGATATTCGCCTTGCCATCTTAGCCCAAAGCCAAGCGACTCCGCAAATGAGGGCGTATGGCCGACGACGATTGATGCCGTCGTCCGCGTCTTCAGGGGAAGCCCGGCCAGCGAGTCCACGAGACCAGGCCAGCAAGTAATCCCACGAGGACGTTGATCGCCAGCGCCCAATAAAACCGTCGATTCGCGCGGAGACTCAGCTCGCCCCCTCCCAGACTGGCCCGAAGCAGGAGATACATCGAATACAAGTGGAGCAGAGGAGGAAGCAGAAAAAGGCCGAGGACCGATGCTCGCCAAGCCCGCATCACTAATTCGTCGCGATCAGGCCGCCGGACGATCGTCAATCCGGAGGAGGACGGCGCTGATCGGGAGATCCCACTGGGAGCGTAGGGATTGCGACCGTCTACGCCAGCCGACTCCAGGCTGGGCTGTAACAGTTCGAAGAACGGCGGTCGTGCCTCAGAATCTTCCTCCACCTCATCCGCCAAGACCGCCAACGTGGGGCGAAAGGTCGGATCCGCCACCTCTTCGCGCGGTTGCGAACACGACCAGCAGACGTCGAAACCGGGGTCAACAATCTGTTGGCATTCGCGGCAGCGCCAATAACCCTTCAGATCCTCAGGGAGTTCATGGTCGGCGATTCCCAGCAAGACTTCACTTGCCCGCTGCGCATCGGTCGCATCGACCTGCAGTCGCACACCACCGACGGCGGAACCGATGTAGGACAACAGATTCGCAACCATCTCGTCCGAGACGACCGCCAGAACCCCCGCCCGTTCCAGTCGATTACGGGCGGCATGTGCCTCGGCGGCGTGGGCAAAACGAGCGATCGTGACGAGGCGATTAGACATGTCAGGGCGACGATTCGGAACTCTTACGTGACGACGGAGCACGATAGACGGGCTGCTGATAGGCAGAATAAGCCTCGGTTCGCAGATGGTCGAGCAGTTGGTGGCCCCGCCTTCGCTGCCGTTCATGCCGGAGCGCAGCCAGATCAATCGGCCCGACGACGATCTGTTCTCCGGGCCCCGGATTGGCCTGGGAAAGCATTCGTCCATCATAGTCCACGAATTGGCTTCCCCCGGGCCAACTAAACGGTGGATAATTCGCCAAACTCGACGCCTGGTTACAAGCAACTACGTATGCCATGTTCTCAATCGCCCGAACGCGGTTGATCGCGGTCCACCAATCCAGCGGCGGCATCGTACCCCAAGGATCCATATAGGCCGAGACCCGAATCAGGACTTCCGCCCCGGCGAGAGCCAATTGTCGAATCGCTTCCGGGAACAGCCAGTCATAACAGATCGCCGCGCCCAGTCGTCCGATTTCCGTGTCGGCAACGGGAAACAGAGGGTCCCCATAATCGGGCAGATCATGCGGACTCGTATGCAGTTCCCAGGGGATCCACGGATGGACTTTCCGATATTTTGTCAGAATGCCTTCTGGTCCGATCAAACAGGTTGTGTTGAAAACATGCCCTGGGTATCGCGAGTCAACTTCGAGAAACGTACCCGTCTGGATGTAGACGTTCAACTGCCGGCATTTTCGTTGGTACAGCTCCGTAAAGTCGTTCGGGATCGGCACGGCCAAACGATCAATCAGCTTCCCGACGTCCGGATAGATGGGAGCGGCGTGCGCAAACTCCGGGAATACCACCAGTCGGACATCAAAAAACGGCTCATATCCGCCAACCGCAAAATCGACCATCGACAGCATCCGATCGACGCGCGGGGGAATCTCGTCGCGCGTCTTGGGATTTGGCAGGTCAATCTGGCAGGCCGCGGCGTAATAGCGTTCGATCATGAACTCAGAACTCCGGGGAGAACGGAGGCTGGAGACTGCAGGCTGGAGGCTGCAGGTATGAGCTGGAGTCTCCCGTCTCCCGTCTCCCGTCTCCAGCCTCCAGCCTCCAGCCTCCAGCCTCC